>JAGBTZ010000033.1 GCA_017631055.1 Alistipes sp. | reverse complement strand
GCCTGCCTTGGTGGTGGTGAACTTCATATCGGGGAGGTTGAGTTCACGGTTCTTGTCATCGAAGATGGTAAGTTCCTCGGTAACCTTCTTGCCACCGATGGTAGCCTCGAGGGTTGATGCAGACTTGCCGTCACAGAGGATAATCGAAGGGGTAGCCTTCAAAATGAGTTCGCCATCGAGAGTCTCCTCACCCGCGGGCTCACAAGCCGCAAACGAGAGGGCTGCGGCAAAGAACATTGCTAAAAATTTCAAATTTTTCATCTTTTCTATTTTTTGTTTTGTAATCGTTACACGTTTGGTTTAGAACGACGAGGTCAGCACCAGATTTACACCTGTATATGCCGGCGAGAAGCGACAAACACCGCCCGAGCAGATGTAGCCGGCACGGTTGCGGCCATAGCTGAGCTGTACGCGGGTGCGGTTGTAGGTGTAGCTGAAACCACCGCTATAGTAGTGAGTCTTGGTCTTGTCGATATTGTACATATCCTGCACAAAGAAACTCCAGTGCGGAGCCAGGCTGAACTCTGCCAAACCCGCAACCCAGTCGCCCTCATAGTCGTACTCGCCCTCGTGGCGGTCGGCCAAGAGGTACTGCAACTCCACGCGCAACGACTTCTTGCGGTCGAACTTGTAGGTCACATCGCCCACAAAGATATTCGAGCCGTAGAGATCCTGGTATCCGAGCGACTTGCTCCACTCTTGGCGCGAGAAGAGGAAGATGGTCTTGAGTTTCTTGCTCCACTGACGCTCGACATCGAAGTTGATATCGCGCCACATAACCCTCTTCGAGAATGAATTGTAGAAGGTCGAGAAGTTGGCGTGGAAGTTCCAATAGCGATATCGGCTCTCCTTGCTGCGCAGTGAGTAGCAGATGTCGGCCTGACCTCCCATCTCGCCCAAAGCATAGACCTGATAGGGATTGAGGTTTGCCAACATATAGGTATATTGGCGGGTGAGTGCCGGCAGGTAGTTTATCGCATTGCCAGTGCCGTCATCGTAGAGCGAAGCGCGTGTAGTCATATTCTTCAGTTGGCGATAGGTCGCCACTGCGCTAAATCCGCCATGGCTGTAGCCCAACTCTGCATAGATAGCCGAGCCGTTTGATGCCATGCCGTCAACTGCATCGAGGTTGAGGTCTTTGCCCTTGTGGACATACTCGCCACGGAGCGAGAGCCCGTTCCAACCGAAATTCAGACGGCCCGAGTACATATTCAGATTGGGGTTATCCAATCCCGCTGTCTCGAAGATTAACTTGTCGCGGTCATCGCCCAAGGTGAGTTTCTGGAAACGGTTGACGTAACTACCCTCTAACGAGAGTGTCATGTTCTCCTGAATGTCGCAAATATCGGCAAGCGACACGATAAGGTCGGCTCCTCTGACCCACGATGAGGCGTACTCGGTGTAGAGGCGAGGGCGGCCATACATTCCCTTCAGCTGGACAAAGCGACCAAAGTTGTAGGCTGCGCGAACACCCTCAATCGAGTTGTTGAAGCCGAGCTGGCGATCCTCAAACGAACGATAGATAAGTCCGTTACCATACTGGTCGAAGATGTCGCCCACCAAAATCTCGTAGTTCTTGTCAGCCCACTGGATATACTTCGATGCAAGATAGAACTTATATCCATCGGCCAAATCTTCATAACCCTGCAATACGGGCAGAAAGGCGTTGGCCTGGATACCCGCCGAGAAGCGACCATTCGAATAGTCGACCTTCAGGTAGTTGTTCGAGCCGAAGTGGTCCTCGGGGGCATCGCCCAACTTTTTATCGTCCAGATAGCCTATCGAGGTCGATTCGAAGCTACCCGAAACCTGGCCGTTGCCAATGCTCTTCTGTGCCATAGCCGGAGCAATGGCAGCAATGGCAAGCAATATAGTTGCTAAAAATTTCATCTTCGCTTACTTTTTCTTCTTCAGTTCGAGAATCTTTTCGAAGAGTTCCTCCTCGCTACCCGGGGTGTAGCCCGAGTGTGAATAGATGACATTACCCTCGGCATCGACCACAAAGGCCTGCGGGGTGAGGGTTACGTTCATCGCACGGCGCAGGGTCTGCTTGTCGTCAAACAGGCAGGTGAACTCCCAACCGCGCGAGGTTGCCATATTCTTTGCTGCAGCCTTTAGGCGAGCATCGTCTGTCGAGACGGCCACAACCGTAAAATCTGCCTCCTTGCGCCAATCCTCCAACGCATCGTTGATGGCGTTGAGTTCCTGGATGCAGGGCTTGCAGGCGATAGACCAATAGGAGATAATCATCGGCTTACCCTTGACAAGGTCGCGCACTGCGACAATCTTTCCTTCGATATCCTCGATCTTTACGTCAGGCAACTGCTGAGCGAAGAGCGAAGTTGCTCCCATAAGCAGGCAGAGCAGGCTCAATATCTTTTTCATCTTTTATTCGGTTTTGGTAGTTTTTTGCTCCGAGCCACAAGGCAGGGTGCCCGCTGAGGGGAACTCTGCCCTGTGTCGGAAAAATGGTTTGTTAGCGGTTGCTATTGGTCAAAAAGTTGGGCGAAAGAGTGCGCTGCGCGAGTTTCTCGGCATCGATACGCTTAACCTCAACCTTATTGAATTCAGTTGTAGATGCAGGCTTTACGTTGAAGGCTCCTGCCTCGAAATTTGTGCGAGGCTTGATGCTCTTCTTGACGTACTCTACACCGTTTGCCGACTTGATAGGTGTTGCCTTCGGCTGTGCAACGCTCGAACGAGAGATCTCGTTGTCGATAGTTGCATCCACGATGATAGTCTGCTTCCAACCACGAGTCAATACGATATCACCCTTGATCTTACCGGTCATCGGGAGCATGCCGTAAACCGAGTTGGTGTTGATAATCATATTGGGGTAGTAAGTGTAATTGTTGGTATTGCCATTCTCGTCAGTGTAGCTGTAGACGAAAGGTTTAATCGTGATGGTGTTCTTATCCTCCGAAATCTCAACGGGGAAATTGGGCCAAGTCGATGCATCGTCGCTATCGTTCTGGGGTCCCATCATAGCCTCGTTGGTGTCGGGATTGTAACCGAAGAAGAGAACTTCAGCATTCTTCCAGTTCGTGAGTGGCAGAATGCGGTTTACGTTCACCGGAACGAATACATTGCCATTCTTGTCGATCTGCAAATGCCACTTCGGACCAAAGTCGTAGAAGCCATCCTCCACAGATGAAGACGAATAATCGGGCGATACGAAGAGGTCCCAAGCAGACTTGTAGTCCAACAGACCCTTGTAGTAACCATCCTCATCCAGCTGGTCGAAGTCAAGACCCTGGCAGAGCAGACGGTTCTGACCACGCACCTTGCGGTTGAAGTTTGCAGCCAACTCCTTGAACTCTGCAAAGTAGGCATCGGTCTGCTCCTTAGTGAGTCCTGCGTTGAGATATATGTCGTAATCAGCCTGCGAAAGAGTCTCCGGATATGTGAGATCGCCGATAGTTACCTTCGACTTAACCTCCTTGGTAATGTTTTCTTTCTCGGTTATGAGATCACCGTTCTCGTCCTCAAGGTAATTGCCATTCTCGTCCTTAACGTAGATGGTCTTCACTGCGTGGAGTGTGGTGGTTGCGGTCCAATCGCCCAACAGGTCGGTGAAGAGCGGTGACTCAACCTTCTCGGCATCGGGGATCTGGGGTGAGCGAGCCTCAGCGTAAGCCTCAGAGCCCTCTGCATCGGGGTTGCTCGGGCGACCCTCGGTGTTCCAACCCATAACTACCAGACCGCTGGCTGCATCCTCACGCGAGTAGAATGTAATGTCATAACCCTCGGGTGAATTCATCTTCTTAACCTCTGAATCATCAAAGTAGATGCCATTCAGCGTATTCATCTTTACAAGCTCGGCATAGGTGTAATGCTCGCTATTGATAGCTACATTGAAGTCGCGAACGTAGTTGCAAGCGAACGAAGCCTTCTCGATGGGGTTATTCGCTGCCGAAGTACACTTGATGTTGAACTTGACCTCGAATGGATTGTCCGACTTGAGGCCTGTAACCTTCATCGTGGGCTCGGGCAGTGAGTAGTTGGGTAACTCGAATGTGGTCTGAACAAACGACTGACGTGAGGGGTCTGCCTCCATACCCTCAGCGCCATCCTTGCCCGCCATTGCAGTTACAAAGACGTGGTAAGTACCACCCGGGGTGAGTCCGCCCTCGCCAAAGAGCTCGGCCAGGTCAATTGAAGTGGGGCCAGCCGAAGCCGAGATCGACATTGAAAGACCCGACCACGCTGCGTGATAAGAGGTGGTGTACCACTGCAATTTGTTACGCTTGCCATCGAGATAGTCGAGCAACACGCTCTGGTAAAGCGAGTGAGGGAGAATCATTACGCAATAGGTGTAGACGCCCTCCTCGGGAACGAACGTAATCTTGCCACCCTTTGGCGAGAGGTTTGCGCTGCCGTCATAACCCTGTGTGCCGATAGCCACTGTTGCATCGAGTACGCCGGGCTCCTTGCTTGTGAGCAGGAGGGTCTTGTGCCACGAATTCTCGGGCCAGTAATCCTCCTCGTCAGGCAGGTTTGCGCGGGTAGGTACTTGTGCCGAGTTGCTCCATGGCATATTCCCACCACCACCTGCTGCTGCGTAATAGTCGTTCATAAACTGCTCATAGAGGAACGGCGTGTTATACCAACCCGGACCCCAACCGCTGTTGCTGTCATCGGTGGTGTAGAGTACCTCCTGGATCGAGATGAACATAGGCTCACCCGGGCAGATGTACTCATAGTATTCAGTCAATTCGCCATCGTAGGAACTGGTAAATACGCGGTTCTTCTCGCAGATACGCAGCGTTGTATCCTTGTGGATAAGGAATGCTGGGAAGTTGGTATCGTGCTGCTGAACCAACTCTGCATCGGTGAAGTATCCGGTCATCGAAGGCTTCCAGTCCTTGCGCGAGGGTACACTCTTGACGAACCACTTGAGTTTGTTGCCACGAGCCTTAACCTCCTCGGGAATGCGAACGTGGATGTCGGCACCGTCATAGTTCAGGCGTACTACGGTCACATCCTCGGTGTAGTTGGCGGTTGTGAAATCGACCGAGATGACCTCATTGTGGAAACCACCCTTCTTGGATGCGATTCTTCCGGCGATGTGGATTGAGTAGTTCGCCTCATACTCCAAATCCTCGAGAGCAATGGTTGTCTGCTCGTTCTCTACATTGATAATCGTGCCATCCTTGAAGAGGACAACTGCGATGGGTGCAGCCTCGTGTGCGCCCTGCACAGTATAAGCCAACTCCGAAATGCCCGTAGAGTTTACCACGATTGAGGCACTATTCCCCTCAACTTTCTCCAATTCGGCAGTCAGCGTAACTACCACATTCTCGCCTCCGTCATCGGGAGTGTCGGTACAAGCAGTGAAGCCTGCAGCGAAGAGTGCGATCGTGCAGAGCATCAATGCTTTGTGTAAAAAATTTCTCATTGTTTGTTTATTTTGATTAGTGAATAATTTTCAATATGGGCGCAATGTACGAATTTTTTTTGGGAATTTTGGGCAGAGATATGTTAATTTTTTTGTTTTTTTAACATTTACAATGTTACGGGGTGGTTGTTGACCATTGGCTAAACTACCGCGACTCTACCAAATTTACAGGCAACCAACAATAGCCCTCGATTGCGTATCTGAGCAATCGGGAGAAGTGAAACAATCTAAAAATCAGAAAATTTGGCTACTTGAAAATCTCGCCAAGGAAGATGTCGGTTGCACCCTGATTTTTCAAGGTGTACTCTCGGGAGAGTCGGCTCACCTTGCGCAAAAAGACATCATTGTCGCGCAACGGAGCAAACCAACGAGAGAGCTGCTTGTAGTCTATAACGGAGCTTGCAGCGCCGAGCGTGACAAGATCGCGAGCCTCCTGGAATTTGTGATAGTTGGGGCCGAATGCGATGGGCAATCCGAAGGTGGCAGCCTCCAGAGTGTTGTGGATACCAACACCGAAACCTCCGCCGATGTAACTCCAAGATGCATAGCCATATACCGATGAGAGCATACCCATCGTGTCGAGAATAAGCACCTGCTTCGAGCCGAAGGAGGTGAGTGGTGTGCAACGAGTGTAGCGCAATGCTCCGCCCTTAACCTCGGCCTCGATGCGGGCAAGGCGCTCCTCCTCCATCTCGTGGGGAGCGATAACGAACTTAATCGAGGGGTTGTCGTTAATGAGGCGTATCAGTAGCTCCTCGTCAGGGCCCCATGTCGAGCCGGCTACAAAAAGATGGTTGTTGCCACGGAAACGCTCTATAAGGTCGATCTTCTTGGCCTGGCGAGCAATCTCTGCCACGCGGTCGAAACGGCTGTCGCCCGCAACTATGACATTCTCGAAACCGATGCCCGCGAGTAACTCCTTGGACTCCTCGTTCTGAACGAAGATTGTGCGGAATGTGCGCAGAGCCTTGCGCCACATCGAGCCATACCAACGGAAGAATACCGAGTTGTGGCGGAAGATGGCGGAGATGATGTAGCTCTTAACATTGCGCTTGCGCAACTCCGAGAGCATATTGAGCCAAAATTCATACTTCACGAAGATTGCGACCTCGGGGTGGGCGATGTCCAGAAATTTGCGGGCATTGCGAACTGTGTCGGCCGGCAAGTAGAAGATGAAATCTGCCCCCTGATAGTTCTTGCGAATCTCGTAACCCGAAGGCGAGAAGAATGTGAGCAGAATTTTATACTCGGGGTAACGTGCACGAATCTTCTCAATCACAGGACGTCCCTGCTCGAACTCGCCCAGCGAGGAGGAGTGGACCCAAACGATACGATCTTCGGGCTTGATAACCTGCGCCATACGCTCGAAGAGAGCCTTGCGACCTTCACTCCAGAGCTTGGCCTTGGGATACCAGCGAGCAACCAATGCGATGCATCGGGTGTAGAGGATGATGCCTATGTTATAAATCCACATCACAATTCATGCTTTTCAATAAGTCGGACAAAGATAGTCTATTTTGTCGGAAATCCAAAATCAGCGGTTGTCTTATATCACATTTTCTGTGTAGCGGATGTCGGCAGTGCCGTCCGGCAGGATGTCAACCGCAATAAGGTCGAATTGCGGCTCGTGAGGCATACGGTGCGTCGAGATGTAGAGCGCAGCGGCTCTCAGCAATGCCCGACACTTGTCGGTGGTCATCGCCTGCTCGGGAGTGCCCCAACCCATCACCGAACGGGTCTTGACCTCGACAAAGTGCAATACACCGCCACGAGATGCGATGATGTCGATCTCGTAGCGGCCATTGCGCCAGTTCAATTCGTGTATGATGTAGCCTCGGCGGCGAAGCCAATCGGTGGCAAGCCTTTCGCCCTCGCGGCCGGTTGTGGCGGTTGTCATCTTCCGTTGATAAGAGTAGTCGATTAGAGCAAGAAAGAGAGGTCGTCACCCGCCATAACTTCGTAGGGGGTAATGCCCTTCTTGAAGATACGCATCGGACGAGAGCCGATAAGCGAGAGCGTGCCCTCGGTGTAGTGGAGCATACAACCCTCACGCAGACCCACCACATAGCGGCGCGGGTTGGCCTCGATATACTCTTCGATACGCTGCTCGCGAGTCTCGCCGGCGTGGCCTTCGGGGTTGGCGTCGAGATAGTGGGGATTGATTTGGAACTTAACGGCACCTATAGCCTTAAACGACTGAGGCTCAACGATGGGCATATCGTTTGTGGTGCAGATTGTAGGACAGCAAACATTGCTACCTGCCGACCAACCGACATAGGGTGTTCCCGCCTTGATTTTGCGCAGGATGGCGCTCATCAATCCCTGTTCCTGCATCTTCTTGGTGAGGGCAAAAGTGTTGCCTCCGCCAACGCAAATTGCCTTCGCCTCGCGAATCATTCGTGCGGGATTTTTCGAGCGGTGTACCGAGCGGACTTTGATGCCAATCTCGTTGAAACGAGCCTGGACCTTTGCCTCGTAAGCGGCATACGAAAATGTTACGGCTGCGTAGGGTACGAAGACGATTTCGTCAATACCTTTCAAAAAGGCGCCGATATGTCCAATGGGGTATTTGAGATACTCCTCGCCGGCATTGGTCGAATTGGAAATGAGTAATAAGTTCATAATAATCTCTGTTTGAATGTATTATATAAATTTTAGTGTACGTTGTCGGTAAAATTATGACGTTAATATGCCAAAAATAATAAAAAAGTGTTATTTTTGCACAAAATTCGATTGAAAAAATAGGAACAATTATTTATACCAACAAAAATAAATGTTTAACTAAAAACGAAAAATTATGTCAGAGATTCAGACTAAAGTTGTTGAGATTATCGTTGATAAACTCGGCGTTAAAGAGGCAGAGGTAACTCCCGAAGCAAGCTTTACCGGTCACCTTGGAGCAGACTCACTCGACACCGTAGAGCTTATTATGGAGTTCGAGAAGGCTTTTGATCTTCAGATTCCCGATGAGGAGGCTGAGAAGATTGCGACTGTAGGTGACGTTATCAAGTACATCGAGGAGCACAAATAATCTTTAGCGACTTTTAGCAGAATAGCGAACGATTTATGAATTTTAGGCGTGTAGTTGTTACGGGTATCGGAACGATTAACCCTCTCGGCAATAATGTTTTGGAGTATTTCGATGCTCTCGAGAAAGGTGTTAGCGCAGCCGCCCCGATAACATACTTCGATGCCCATAATTTCAAGACTCGTTTCGCCTGCGAAATAAAAAATTACGACTGGGCTCACTATTTCGACCGCAAGGAGGTGCGCAAATACGATCGCTTCGCGCAGTACGCAATGGTTGCTGTGGCGGAGGCGATGCAGGATTCGGGACTCGAGGTAATCGAGAGCGAAGCCGACCGAATGGGAGTTATATGGAGCACAGGCATCGGAGGACTGACATCGTTCTTCGAAGAGGTGATGGACTACTCCGCGGGGGATGGAACTCCGCGGTTTAGTCCCTTTTTTGTGCCTCGAATGATTCCCGACCTTCCGGCGGGATACATATCTATAAAGTATGGCTTGAAGGGCCCTAACTATTGTGTCTCCTCGGCTTGTGCCTCGTCCAATCATGGTATGATTTCGGCTCTCGACCAGATTCGTTGTGGTCGAGCGGATGTTATGATTGCAGGAGGTTCCGAGGCGTGCATCAATATCCCGACTGTCGGTGGCTTCAACTCGATGATGGCCCTTTCGACCCGCAATGACGACCCCGCGACAGCTTCACGTCCGTTTGATAAGAATCGTGACGGTTTTGTGCTGGGCGAGGGTGCTGCTGCGATTATTCTCGAGGAGTATGAGCATGCCAAGGCTCGCGGTGCAAAGATATATTGCGAATTTGCCGGTGCCGGTATGTCGGCCGATGCTCACCACATGACTGCTCCTCACCCCGAGGGCTTGGGTGCTGTGAAGTCGATGAAGGATGCCCTTGACGATGCAGGGCTTTCGACTTCGGATATCGACTACATCAATGTTCATGGTACATCGACTCCGCTGGGCGATGTGGCTGAGATTAAGGCTATTGAGCATCTCTTTGGCGAGGATATCTATGGGGTGAATATCTCTGCAACAAAATCGATGACAGGTCACCTGTTGGGTGCTGCTGCAGCCATTGAGGCTCTGGCCTGCATCTGTGCCATCGAGCGAGGTGTTGTCCCCCCGACAATCAATGTCGAGGAGGTAGACCCGGCCATCGACTCCAAACTAAATCTCACGCTCGGCAAGGCGCAATATCGTCAGGTGCGTACTGCCTTGAGTAACACGTTTGGATTTGGCGGTCACAACTCGACTGTCCTGTTTCGTAAATTGTAAACCAGAACTTTTACTTAAACCTATCACATGTTAGATTTTTTGATTCGCCCTTTCAGGCGCAACTTCGGCATTGATAAGGAGTATTACCGATTTGTCGATGATATGTTCGGATTTATCCCGCACAACATCGAACTCTACAAACTTGCCTTGATACATAAATCCGCCTCGCAATCCATTGGCGGTCATAATATCAACAACGACAGACTCGAATTCTTGGGCGATGCCGTTATCGAGAGTGTCACTTCGGACTACCTATACATCGAGTTTCCCGATAAGAATGAGGGCTTTATGACTCAACTGCGTGCGAAAATTGTCTCGCGCCAGTCGCTCAACGATATTGCCCATAAGATAGGCCTTGATAAATATGTGGTCTATAATTCGGGCGGTAATTTTACCCAGAAGCATATCTACGGAGATGCTTTTGAGGCTATGATGGGTGCCATCTACCTCGATCAGGGCTATGAGTTTGTCAATAGACTGCTTATCAATAATATCTTCTATAAACACCTCAGCATCGACACTTTGACCGAGTCGGAGACCGACTTCAAGAGCCGACTTATCGAGTGGTGTCAGAAGAATCGCCACACGGTGTTGTTCCGCACTCGTGGTGATGCGCATGCTCCCCACACAGCACCGGCCTTCTACTCGACGGTGTTGATTGACGGCATTGAGGTTGGTCACGGAGTTGGTGATTCGAAGAAGGTTGCCGAGCAGAACGCTGCAGCCTCGCTCTCGCACGAGATTAGCGATGAGGAGTGTGCAGAGTTGCTCGATAGACTCGATAAAATTTCGCCTATACCTGCGGCTGCCAAGCCCGAGAAGGTTGAGGCCGGCAAGAGTGCCAAAAAGCAGTCAAAACCCAAAGCCAAGAGAGGTGCAACGAAGAGCGTAAAGAAGAGCGCACAAGAGCCTGTTGAGGAGTCGGCAGCGCCCGTAGCCGAGAGTCCGGCAGAGCCGGTGGTTGAGAACTCTTCGACTTTGGTTGCGGAGGGTGCGCCCGCATCGGTTGCGGAGAGTGCAGCCCCCAAGAAGCCTAAGCGCGGTCGTCGCCCCAAGAAGGTTGTGGAGAACGGAGTTGAGGCTGTTGCAGATACGGCAGGCCAGACTCCCGATAAGGTCGCAGATGCAGAGTCGACCGATAAGGCGGATAAACCCCGAAAACCAAGACGCCCGAGAAAGCCCAAGAAGGTTGAGAAGGGAGAAGAAGAGGTGATTTCGGCTTAATGTTCAGGAGTGATGGATGCCATTCGCAATAAGTTGTTGACTCGAGGTGTCGGTGCTTTGACCGATGCCGAACTGCTCTCGCTCATCGTTGATGATGGGGGAGTGCGTGACGAGGCGGTGCAACTGGGCGAGCGACTTGTGGCCGATTGTGGCTCGGTTGCAAATCTCTGCTCGATGGAGATTTCGCGTTTGCGAATGGTTGAGGGCGTGGGACTTAAGCGTGCCGGCCGTATCGTTGCTGCAGCAGAACTTGGGCGCAGAGTTGCGGCACTGCAAGTGGATGACGTGGTGACGATAAGCTCGAGTAGTGACGCCGTCAAGATTTTCCGACCCCTGTTTGAGGGGCTGCAACACGAGGAGTGTTGGGTGCTATATCTGACAACATCCAATCGTGTCATAGAGCGCCAGCGAGTGAGTCAGGGTGGTGTGCAAGGTACTGTGGTCGACCATCGTCTGATAGCCAAGCGAGCTCTTGAGTTGCTTGCAACTCAGGTGATTATGGCTCACAATCACCCTTCGGGCAATGCTGAGGCAAGTAGTCAGGATATAGCCCTAACCAATCGAATTTCGGAGGCCTTGGCACTCTTTGATATACGTCTGCTCGACCATCTTATTATTGCCCGCAATGAGGAGTTTAGTTTCCGCAGTCGGGGGATGATAAAGTAGGAGAAGTGTACTCTGGCAAGTGTTTTGCATCATAACGCATAGGCCGCTGAAGCTCTTCGAAGTCGGATAGCGGTGTAACTTAATAAAATTTATCGTTATGAAAGAGAGTACAAAAACGACCGCTCACAAGGTCACACCCAAGGAGCATAAGCCGATGAGTGGCTGTGCAACCGAGAAGATTAAGGCCAAGACCGATGTGAAGAAGAAGTAGTCTGCCAGAGGCAGTACAATTCACAATTTGATTTTTGAATTAGCAAACTTTTTTAGCCAAAGAGCAACCCAATCGTGGGTTGCTCTTTGGCTTGTGTGGAGGATGGGATGACTGGGGAAATTGGGGTATGGTATTGAATGGCAACTAATGGCAGTCGTTCGCCAAGGCCCACTTAATGGCATAGAATGGTATAAGTAATTTTTAGAGAGATTAGTGAATTTAAGGAGTTTAAGGAGTTTAAGGAGTTTAAGGAGTTGTTCTAACCTCACTAATTTCCTTAATCTCCCATAACAACCCTTTCAAAAAATCCCTATCTAACCCATCTAACCCATCTAACCCAGCCAATGGCTAATGGCTAACCCCCCCCTACCTTATCGAATTCATTCTGATACTCGCCTTGACCAACGCAATGGCTCGGATGCGGCTCATTGCAACATCCTTGTCGGCATGGTGCGGATTTTGGCTCACGAGCTTTACGCAACCCTCAATCTGTGACTTTTGAACATACTTGACGGTGATATACTCCTCGCCGTCTATATCTATCGACAATAGGTACATATCGCCCCAGAAGATATCCTCCAAGTCGTGCAACTGCTTGTATAACACAATATCGCCACTCTTGAGCAGGGGGTACATCGAATCACCTACAACATATATCGCCCCATCGCATTTCGGAAGGTTGGGGATGTGGATGAAGTCGATAGGCTTCATCGCCTGGCGCTCGGTGAAGAGCGGTACCAGTCCGGCCGTACCCTCCACCGAGTAGAGGGGTACACTCTGCATCGGCAAAGAGTTGTCGGTGCGCAGACGGAATGCCGTCAGGTCGGGCTCAAGGTTGAACATCTCGGCCGTATCGTCGCCATCGAGCCACTCGCTATTGACGTTCAATTCTTGAACAAGAATGTTGCGGTTGCGTGCCGAGAGCCCGGCTCTTCCGGTCTCAATCATCGAGAGGGCAGCCTTGCCGATGCCAAGTCGTTGAGCAAGTTGCTCTTGGGTCATTTCAAGGGCCTTGCGTATCAATTTTATTCGACTTTCGGGGGTGTTCATATCAGTATTATTTATATTAAATTTTTGAACTTTTCGGTGCCAATTTCAATTTTTGAACATATCTTTGCAGTGCAAAGTTAAATAATTTATTCATAACTACCAAAAAAATCAATAATTTATGTATGAAATCTCTTCTGAAATCTACAAAAAGGCAGCATTGAGGCTGTGTGACCAGGTGGGGGATGGCGACTATTTTTCGGGTACGATAACCTTTGTTCACGAGGAGGTGGAGTGCCGAATGTTGCTCTCGATTATCATCTATCACAAGCGGGTCGAAATGCCGGAAGGGAGCTTCGAAACAATCGAGGATGTTGTGCCGGTTTGGTGGGAGTTCCACACCGAGATTGATGGTGAGGAGCAGATTAACGACTTCGATTTTTCGCTCTTCAAGGGGTATCTCCTCTAATCTGCCTTTTTGCGACAGTGACCCCATCTCGTCTTGGAGCGATGCCTCCGTCACTGTTGCCGCTGCAGCCAATCGTTCGCATCGGAACAGACTGCACCCCAAAGAATTAACCTATTCAACCCATTCGTAATGAGTGGGTTTTATAAATTTTAATCACTATGACTTTTATAGATTTTTCGACCGGTGTCTATCCGTTTCTCGAGATTAAGGATTTTCATCGGGCCTATTATCGCTTGCTCGAGGAGTTCGCCTGCGGGCGTGTGCGTAAACTGATTATCACGATGCCTCCGCAACACGGCAAGAGCGTTGGAGCTACGACCCTGTTGCCGGCCTATATGCTTGGCATTGACCCCGATATGCGTATTGCCATAGCCTCCTATTCCGCATCGTTGGCATCGAAATTCAATCGCCGTGTGCAGCGCATTATCGAGTCGAAGGAGTATGGTGAGATATTCCCTCAGACCACCATCAAGCGTGGTGGCAAGCCTGCGGAGTATGTGCGCACGGCCGATGAGGTCGAGATTATCGGCCACCGAGGCGAACTTCTTTCGGTCGGTCGTGAGGGGTCGCTTACGGGTAACCGAGTCGATTGCTTTATCCTCGATGACCTCTACAAGGATGCCATGGAGGCCAATTCGCCTATCGTGCGCGAGAATTGTTGGGAGTGGTATACTTCGGTGGTCAAGACCCGTATGCACAACGCCTCGCGCGAACTTATCGTCTTCACCCGCTGGCATGAGGAGGACCTTATCGGCGAACTTACGCGCCGTGAGCCTACGCTGATGCTTACTGAGTGGAGTCAACTCGATGCCATTGACTCCAACACCTGGGTCTATCTCAACTTTGAGGCTCTGAAGGCTTCGCCTCCGAGCGAGATTGACCCTCGACAGTTGGGCGAAGCACTGTGGGAGGAGCAACAGAATTGTTCGCTGCTTGAGGCTAAACGTAGGCTCGACCCTCTGCGATTTGAGTGTATGTATCAGGGTCATCCCTCCTCGCGCGAGGGACTTCTCTATGGCGATTCGTTTGCCGAGTATGATGAGCTGCCTCGCGATTTGGTGCGGTTGAGCAACTATACCGATACGGCCGATACGGGCGACGACTATCTCTGTTCGATGTGCTATGCGGTCGATACGGATGGAGTCATATACATCACCGATGTAGTCTACTCTCGTGAGTCTATGGAGATTACCGAAGGATTGGTAGCCCAGATGCTCGTGGAGAGTGGTAGCCGCACTGCCCTTATTGAGAGCAATAATGGCGGAAGAGGTTTCGCCCGCGCGGTCCAGAAGTTGGCCCCTGCGACCCGTGTGGAGTGGTTCCATCAGGGCGGCAATAAGGAGGCCCGCATACTCTCGCACTCGGCCACCGTACTCCACAATTTGCGCCTGCCTCGCAACTGGCGACAGCGATGGCCCGAACTCTACAACCATCTGACGACCTATCGCCGCCAATTCCGAGCCAATCGCTGGCACGATGCAGCGGATGTTGTCACGGGTATTGTCGAACATGAAATCACCGATCGCCCGACATCGAAGGTGCAGAAGATTGCGTTCCTGTAATTGAAGGGAATGAGATTTTTTGCAAAAAAATCCGCTTAATTGTGAATTATTTATAAATTTGTGTTTCGAAACATTTTATGTGATACAAATTATGAATAATTTGAATATTCGCACTGCCGAGGATGTGGTTATCCGCTTCTCGGGTGATTCGGGTGATGGTATGCAACTTACCGGCACCCTCTTTTCGGATACCTCTGCTCTGCTGGGTAACGGTATCTCGACCTTTCCGGACTATCCTGCCGAAATTCGCGCTCCGCAAGGTACTGTAGCCGGCGTTTCGGGTTTTCAGGTCCACTTCGGCTCTCATCCGGTGGATAATCCGGGTGACTATTGCGATGTGCTGGTGGCGATGAATCCCGCAGCGCTCAAGGCCAATCGCCGTTGGCTCAAGCATAGCGCTACGGTAATCCTCGATGGCGATAGCCTCACTGAGGAGAATTTGCGCCGTGCCGGCTTTGCGACCGAAGACCCCATTGCCGAACTCGGATTGGAGGAGTATAATGTGGTTATGCCGGCCATTACCTCGATGACACGCGAGGCTTTGGCTGCTACGGGTCTCGACCATAAGAGCATCGTCAAGTGCAAGAATATGTTTGCCCTCGGCATCTGCTTCTTTATGTTCGACCGCCCCGAGGAGCATGCCAAGAGTTACCTGACATCGAAATTTGCCAAGAAGAATCCCGTTATTGCCGAGGCCAACATCCTCGCTATCGAGGCGGGTTATAACTATGCGGCCAATACGCACTCGTTTGCCAATACATACGTTGCTCCTGCCCATCTCGAGAAGGGTATCTACCGCTCGATTAACGGCAATGTGGCTACGGCTTGGGGCTTTATCGCTGCGAGCGAGAAGAGCGGACGACCCCTCTTCTGTGGCTCATACCCGATTACTCCCGCAACGGTCATCCTCGAGGAACTCGCCAAGCATAAGGAACTCGGAGTTAAGACCGTGCAGGCGGAGGATGAGATTGCAGGCATCTGCACCTCTATCGGTGCGGCCTTTGCCGGAAATCTTGCCGTGACGACCACTTCAGGTCCCGGACTCTCACTCAAAAGCGAGGCTTTGGGTCTGGCAGTTATGGCTGAGTTGCCTTTGGTGGTTGTCGATGTTCAGCGTGGTGGCCCTTCGACAGGTCTGCCGACCAAGACAGAGCAGAGCGATTTGATGCAGGCTCTCTATGGTCGAAACGGAGAGTGCCCTGCGGTTGTTGTGGCGGCATCTTCGCCCAGCGACTGCTTCCATTACGCCTTCACGGCTGCAAAGATTGCTATGGAGCATATGACCCCCGTAGTGTTGCTCACTGATGGATTTATCGCCAATGGCTCGGAGCCGTGGCGTATCCCCTCGATGTGCGATTATCCCGAGATTGTACCTCCCATTGTCGAGGAGGCTCCCGAGGGCGGATTTATGCCCTATGCCCGCAACGAGAAGTTGGCGAGAGGCTGGGCATTCCCGGGCAAGAAGGGTCTGGAGCACCGCATCGGAGGATTGGAAAAGGATGCACTGCGTGGCTCTATCTCGCACGATCCGGCCAATCATCAAAAGATGGTGCGCACCCGAGCCGAGAAGGTTGCCCGCGTGGCGGATTATATCCCCGAGCAGGAGTTGTTCGGAGCCGAGGATGCCGATCTGTTGGTAGTTGGCTGGGGCGGTACTCGCGGACATCTGCATACGGCTGTCGAGCAGTTGCAGCGCGAGGGTCGCAGCATTGCGCTGGCGCACTTCAACTATATCAACCCTCTGCCTCGCAATGCTGAGCAGTTGTTGCGTAGCTTTAGCAAGGTCGTGGTTTGTGAGCTCAACGAGGGTCAGTTTGCATCCTACCTGCGCCAGGAGTTTGAGGGTCTGCACCTCGAGCAGTTCAATAAGACTGAGGGTCAGCCCTTTACGATTGTCGAGCTGAAGGATAAATTTAATGAATTGTTAAACAAATAGTCGGGAGGAGAAGATATGGAGTATAAATACACACCCGCCGATTTCAAGAGCGACCAGGAGGTGCGTTGGTGCCCGGGTTGCGGTGATCATGCTATTTTGAATGCGGTGCAACGTGCGCTGCCCGAGATTGCTGATGCGCTCGATATTCCGCATCATAAGTTTACATTCGTTTCGGGTATCGGATGCTCGTCACGATTTATCTACTATATGCGTACCTTTGGTTTCCATACCATTCACGGCCGTGCCAATGCCGTGGCTACGGGAGTGAAGGTTGCCAATCCCGACCTGAGTGTCTGGGTGATGACCGGTGATGGCGACTCGCTCGCCATTGGCGGTAACCACTTTATCCACGCCATCAGACGAAATGTCAATCTCAACGTGGTGCTCTTCAATAACGAGATTTATGGCCTTACCAAGGGTCAGTATTCGCCCACCTCGAAGCTCGGCAAGGTGACCAAGACTTCGCCTTATGGCACTGTCGAGAAGCCCTTCAACCCGGGCGAGTTGGTTATCGGTGCGAGGGGTACGTTCTTTGCCCGCTCGGTCGATATGGAGGTAATGCTCACTAAGGAGTGCCTTGTCGAGGGCGCCAAGCACGATGGTATGTCGGTTACGGAGGTGTTGCAGAACTGTGTGATTTTCAACGATAAGACCCATGCTCTATTTGCAGGCGATAAGGCTACTCGTGCCGAGCATACAATCACTCTGCGCCACGGCGAGAAGATGCTCTTCGGTGCAGAGCGTAATAAGGGTTTGGTCTTCGAGAATATGCGCCTGAAGGTTGTGACTGTGGGCGAGGATGGCTATACGATGGATGATGTGCTGACGCACGATGCCCACACTGAGGATACCACCCTGCACTCGATGTTGGCAGCTATGAAGTATCCCGAATACCCTGTGGCGCTGGGCGTTATTCGCTCGGTGAAGGATGCTGCGGTCTACGACCAGAAGGTTGCTGCTCAGGTCGAGGAGGTGCGCTCTGCCAGCAAAATTAAGTGCGTGGATGATCTTCTGCGCTCGGGCGAGACCTGGGAGATATAGCAGTTGCTATACAACTTACAACAAAGAGGGGTGTGTCTAAGAGATTTGTTAGACACACCCCTCTTTGTAATATAGGCGGGGATTACTTGTCGATATTTATCGTGGTTTTGCGGAAGGTGCCACCACTCTGCACGGTCTCCTGGATGTCGATTTTTGCACCACTCGGAATGTTTATGGTAACCGAGCCGCCACTCTCAACAGCACTCCCGACAACACTCTCGATTTTGTTCTCAATCGCACTCTCGGCTGCATCTTCGATAGACTCGATGCGATTTTCGATATTGTCGCCCAGGTTTTCGATGTCGTTGAGGGTGTAGATGTCATGGCTTGTCTTGATTGCGGTGAAGCAGAGCGCAAAGAGAATAAGTATCCATAGTACAAAGAGTACAATAGATGTTGTGCGGCTCGGCTTACGGCTGAAAAACAGACAGATAAGCACATAGAGCAACAAGATAATCGGTATGAGCACCGTGAGAATGCCGAGCACACTCAGCACCACCTCGCTGCCTGTGAGGGTGAGTGCATCGCTCAGAGAGCCCATATCAATCAGTGACCCTTCGGTGGCGATAATTGCCACAATTCCTGTGCTCAAGGCTACAACTCCGAGCGAGAGACCGAAGATGACCACTGCTGCCACTATCTTGAATAGAGCCAACAGGCATCCACCCAAGGCGGTTACGGTGTTGGCAACAATCGGGCGAGCCTTGGTGTCGGCATCGCTCGAAGGGTTGGCCGCAGCAGCCTCGCGAATGGATTGCTCGGTAATCTTCTCGCCTGTCATCTCGAGTCGTTGGCGAGGCGAACGGGCTGCGGGAATAGCGAACCACAGCACCAGATAGGTGAGCAGAAAAACTCCGAACAGATTGCCGCAAATAGCTGAAAGACTAAGCCAGACTGCCGAAATTCCCGAGAAAGGGGTGATTAGCAGCGGTATGAACATTGCCAAACGTATCCATACGGGGTCGATGTCGAAATATCGTGCTACGCCTGAGCAGACTCCACCCAGCTTAGCATTCTCCATATCGCGGTAAAGACGGCGCGGAATGCGGGGCTCGCTTTGGGTTGTCGACTCGCTCTCGGTACCGCTCTCTTCGGAGATTGCATCTGCCGAGCCGAGCTGGGCGATGATGTTCTCGATGAGTGGGCGCTCCACAACCTGGCTGTTGTCGTGGGTCGAGAGTATAAGTTCTGCGATGCGTGCCTCGATGTCGGCAATAATCTCTTTGCCATCCGGCTCCTTGCTATAACGCTTATTGAGGGTGTCGATATAGTTGTGCAGCGCTGTGTAGGCATCGCTATCCATCGTGAAGGCGATACCCGAAATGCTGCATCTCTTGACTTCGTTCATGGTCTTAAGGGTTTGAGGTTAGTTCTGTTTGAAAATTGCCTCCGAAGCGATGTTTACATGGCAGTCGCCCGAATATCCGATTTTGGAAGAGCCGGTAGCCTCGGCTTTGAGGGAGGTCGTGCAGTGAACGTATGCCGCAGATGCACCCGAAGCCTCGACCGAGCAGAGTGTGGTTACAAATTTCGAAGCATTGAGTTTCGATGCTCCCGAAATTTCGAAGTCACCTTGACGTGCCGAGCCTGTGAGTGTAACCTTTGATGCACCTGAGGCTTCGATATCGCATCTGTCGGTGATGAGGTTGCCCGAAACCTTGCTTGCGCCGGCAATGTCTATGTCGCAACTTGTGCATTTCGCAGCGAGAAGATTGACCTTCGATGCTCCTGATGCCGAGATTTCCAGCTCATCTGCCGTAGTGCTCACCTCGGCCGAAGAGGCTCCCGAGAGTGTTATATCGAGGCTGTGGCAGTGGGTGTTGGCAACTATGGAGGATGCACCCGATGCCGAGAGTTCTATCTCGCCGGCTTCGAGCAGCGGGATTACATTTACCGATGATGCGGCATAGGCCTCAATCTCGCGAATTTTGCCATTGTTGGGCATATCGATATCGATGCGAACATTCTCCATCTCGCGCGAGGTGGTGTTGTCGAGCCAAGCACGGAAGACTCCGTTGTGCACCTCCATCTTGACGTAGGGCATGATATTCTCGTCAGTGCGAACCAGTATATCTCCATCCTTGCGGTCGCTGATGGTCAGGTGTATACAGGTGTTGACCACCACTTCCGAAAACTGCATTGCGCTTTGGCGGTTTTCGATTACGATTTTGCCATTACCTTTGAGCCTTGGAGTGAAGAGTCCCTCCGAGGCCGATAAAGGCTGTGGGGCGAGTGCGTATGCTGCGATTAGAGCAGCGATTATAATCTTTTTCATTGTACTATTTCTTTACGATTGGGTCAGAGATGATGGTTGTCTTGCACTCGCCGGTGCAGGTGATACGAGATGTACCGGTCGAGTCGGCAGTCAGCGAGTTGGTGCAATTGACATAGGCGTATGAGGCGTATGATGCTACGATTGTGCAGTGGTCGGTGATGAAGTTCGATGCTGAGAGGCGTGATGCGCCTGTAACCTCGAACTCCACGGTGCGACCAACACCCGAAAGGTTGAGGCTCGAAGCACCTGCTGCCTCGCATTTGAGATCGGTGGTGGTCAGGTTGCCCGAAATTTTGCCCGCCTCGGTGGTGTTGATTTCGCAACTCTGGCAGAAGGCCTTCATCGAACTGATTGACGAGCCTCCGGTGACATTGAGAGTCAGGCTGTGAGAGTCTACCTCGAGCACTGCCAACGAGCCACTCGACATAAATACTCCAATGCTCTTGGCGCTCACCTTGGCCTCGAGGCTCGATGCGCCCGAGAGTTCAAGACTTACATTATCGCCTTCGGTGGCGGGCAAAATCTTTACTGACGAGCCCTCCATTGCCTTGACCTTGCGCAGGATACCTCCATAAGGCACCTCGATTTCGATTTTGCAGTTCTTTAGGTGCTTCTTCGTCAGGCCGTCAGACATCCAAGCTCTCAATGAGCCGTCTACAACCGCTACACCAACATAAGGCATAATGTTCTCGTCAGTGCGGATGATGATGTCGCCATCGGTGCGCTCGCTGACCGTAAGATCAATGCAGGTGCTGACATAGATGTCGGAGTACTGCGCTGTGCAGGGTACATTCTTGGTGACGATAACGCCATTACCCTTGAGTTTTTTGGGGAGTTGAGCCTCTGCTTCAGAGGTGAATGATACTGCTGCGATAAGTGTTGCAATTGCGAGTGTGATAAACTTTTTCATATTTGTATTTTTTTAGTTGTTACTGTTTTGAGTTGATTTTTCTTGATAATTTTTGTTGTTGCTACATTTGGCGGACCTTTGCTATCTGCTCAACGAGTTCGCTCCATGCTTCGTCTAACAATCGGAGGTGTTCGCGACCCTTGTCGGTCAGCATATAGTATTTGCGTGGGGGGCCTTGTGGCGACTCCTCCCAACGGTAGGTCAGCAGTCCGGCATTCTTCTGGCGCGTGAGGATAGGGTAGAGTGTGCCCTCGACCACTATCATCTGCGACTGCTTCAACTCCGCAATAATCTTGGGAGCATAGGAGTCTTCGCGTGCAATGATTGCCAGAATGCAGTATTCCAGAATTCCTTTGCGCATCTGCGCCTTTACGTTTTCTTCGCTCATGGCTCTATGTTTGATTTACGGGGTTATTATTGATTTGAGGGGATAATAATCCAGAGTATGATGTATACCCACAACGATAATCCTCCAAATAGAATTAGCAGCACTGTTACAAGTCGCAACAGGGCCGAATCTATGCCGAAGTGGTCGGCCAATCCGCCACAAACACCGGCTATCATCTTGTCGGAAGAGGAGCGGCGCAGGGCTTCGAAGTTTCGGCGGTTGTAGGCGTACCCCTTCTGTCTGGTCGAGTTTGTGTCTTGGTTCGCACCCGGGGTGCCGAAGTCGTCAGGCGAGCCCATCTGTGCCATAGCCGAACGGACAACCTCGATGGTTACCACCAGCATTGGTGAGGGTAGCTTTTCGCGGAAAATTTCGGCAATGCGAGCCTCAATGTCGGTGTATGTCTCATCGTTTTCACCTCCACCGAGTCGGCTCTTTACTTCGCGTAAGTAGCCCGACAGGAGCTCGTGGGCATCTTTGTCGAGGGTGAATGCTTGTGATGCAATACTCACATTTACAGTCTCTTTCATCGTTTTGTGGTCTGTTTATTGTTGGTTTATACTATTTTCGTACTGCAAATATATGAATAATTTTAGTATTATGCAATACATAGATGTATATTTTTTAGTTTTGGGTTAGAAGGGTTAGATGGGTTGGATGAGGTGGAGCAGGGTAGGAGGGGAATGTGGGGAGGTTTTTTGTATATTATGGAATTTTGTTATCTTTGTACTTGATTGGATTTACCGAAAAATCAAAAAACTATAATAATGAAAAGAGTATTGCTGCTGGTCGCTGCGCTGTGTGCATCTGTTGCGACTTATGCCCAGACCTCGAGTGAGGATTGGCTCCTTCGTGCCGAGCAAATTGATAAAACCAACTATTACGGAGTAACTTCGGCCAACGGAGTCATAGGTTTGATTTCGTCGCCAAGGCCCTTTGCGGTAAGGGAGGTGGTGCTGGCGGGCATTTACGACCACTTCGGACGAGGTAGAGTGAATAATTTTCTGCCCAATATCAATCCGCTCAACCTCTCCATTGTTCTCAATGGCGAAAGGGTCGACAGCAATAATATCTCGAACTATACCCAAACGCTGGATATGCGCACGGGCGAGTTTGTGGGCGCTCTGGAGCATAAGGGGACAAAGGTGACCTACCGCTACTGTGCGCTGCGCCAGTTGAGCCACGTTGTGTTGATGGAGGTCGAGATAACTCCCTCGGCCGATCTGTTGCTCGATGCCAAGTTGGCTCACGCAGTGCCTCAGTCACTGCATGGGGCTGTGATGACATCGAACGATCTGCTCTTCAAACTCAAGACCGAGCCTCCCTTCAAGGTTATTACCACCACGGCACTCTCTCCGACCGAGAATGTGAAGATTGCGGCCTCGTCGTTCTTTCTCTTCGAGGAGGAGGATGCGGCTCAGCCTGTCTATCATCAGACGCCCGATAACGACTATCACAACCTCTTCTTCAAGCGTCAACTTAAGGCAGGTCAGACCTTTAAGTTCCAAGTTGTTGGCTCGTTGATTTCATCGGCACATACTGCCGACCCGTTGAATCAGGCCGAGCGCCTGGTGACCTATGCTCGTTTCCAGAAGAGTGGCGAACTCCTGCGCAAGCATCGCGAGGCGTGGGCTAAGTTGTGGGAGAGCGATATCGTTATCGAGGGTGATCTGCAGGCTCAAAAGGAGGTGCGCAGTATGCTCTATCACCTCTATAGTTTCTCGCGTGCGGGCGTGGCACACTCCCCCTCGCCTATGGGCTTGAGTGGTCTGGGTTACAATGGTCACGTCTTCTGGGATACAGAGATATTTATGATGCCACCGCTGATGTTGCTCCAACCCGAGATGGCTCGCTCGATGTTGGAGTATCGCTACAACCGCCTCGAGGAGGCTCGCAATAATGCTGCTTCCTATGGTTTTGCGGGTGCGATGTACCCGTGGGAGAGTGCCTCGACCGGTGCCGAGGAGACACCGGCAACATCGCTCTCGGGAACATTCCAGCACCATGTGACGGCCGATGTGGCTATCGGATGTTGGAACTACTACCTCGCAACGCAGGATAAGGAGTGGCTCATCTCGCGCGGATGGCCCATAATCAAAGCAACGGCTGAGTTTTGGGCAAGTCGTTGCGAGAAGGGAGCTGATGGTAAGTGGCACATCTACAATGTGATGTGTGCCGATGAGTTCGCCCTCAATAAGGATGATAATGCCTACACCAACTGTGCTGCCAAACGCAATTTGGAGTATGCTGTGGCGGCAGCTGCACTGGTGGGTGAGAAGGCTCCCGCATTGTGGAGCGAGATTGCCGAAGGGCTCTTCTTCGAGAAGATGGCAAATGGCGTGACCAGCGAACATGTCGGCTATGCTGGTGCCAATATCAAGCAGGCGGATGTCAATCTGCTTGCCTTCCCTCATAAACTTATTACCGATAAGGAGCAGATGCTCAAGGATTTGGATTACTACTCGCAGCGTGTCCCACAGGTGCGTACTCCGGCAATGACTCAGTCAATGTTCTCGGTTATCTGCTCGCGTTGTGGCGATGTGGAGCAGGCGTGGAGGTGGTTCCTCGACTCTTACCGCTCCAATCAGTTGCCTCCGTTTGGGGTCTTGGCAGAGTTTAAGGGGGGTACTAATCCCTACTTTGCCACTGGTGCGGGTGGAACATTGCAGTCGGTACTCTTTGGCTTTGCGGGTCTTGATTTTAGCCCGAAGGGCGGCATTGTGCAGGTTAAGGAGCATGCTCTGCCTAAACATTGGACTCGCCTAACGATTAAGGGTGTCGGTCCCGAGAAGAAGACCTTTGTGGTTGAGGGAAAGTAGTGTGTTAGACGTTGGCCATTAGCCATTAGCTTTTTACAGACCCCCTTCGCTTCGCTCGTCCCCCTAACTTAGGGGGACAAGTTAAAATTGCAGTACCCCCCCCTGACTAATAGCCAATCCCGGGGTCTTTCCTCCCTTCTAAAATTTACCCCAAAAACCTCTAATTACACTCTCGGTTTTGCATTGCACTTCCCTATATTATATATAGGTATAGTAATGTTTATATTGGGTAATAGTTCGTGTCTTCGGAGGTGTTAGTTACAATTTTTAACCTGTCAGACCCCTATTTAACCGCTGTAGAATGCATTTTTGGAGTGGAGATATGAAAAAATAGCCTAAATATACATTATAAATCGTAATCATATCTTTGAATTTGGTTGCAATATGTAATCTGTTGTAGTGATATTAAATAAATTTATTATCGACCCCATATTTTATTGAAAATTAGTTGTTAAAATACTTTAAAATCATTAACTTTGTCCCGTAACATTTTTTATTTTTTAACACTAAATTTTATGCTTATGGTTAGGAAAATTGTACTATCAATTGTTGCTGTACTGACTATGGGTTGCTTCGCGCTCCAAGCACAGTACAAGCAGGTTTCGGGTACAGTTGCCGATAATGCAGGTACTCCGATCGCCGGTGCTACGGTTGTCGTTAAGGGTACAACTATCGGAACAATGACTGACTCTGCCGGTAAGTATACTCTCGAAGCACCCGCTGATGGTGTGTTGGAGTTCACTTTTATCGGTTATCAGAGTGCAGAAATGCCCATCGCCGGTAAGACACAGGTGGATGCTATCCTCAAAGAGGGTCAGGCTATCGAAGAGGTTATCGTAATGGCCTTCGGTACCGCCAAGAAGGAGGCGTTTACTGGTTCTGCTACCGTGGTTAGCGCAGAAGAGCTTGCAACTTCGCAGGTTTCGAATGCAATGAATGCGCTGAATGGTAAGGTTGCCGGTGTTCAGATGTCGAATGCTTCGGGTGAGCCGGGAAGTGATAGCCCGACTATTCGTATCCGTGGTTTCAGTTCGATTAACGCTTCGCAGGCTCCTCTGGTGGTGCTCGATGGTATTCCTTACAGTGGTTCGATGAACAACATCAACCCTGCGGATATCGAGTCGATGACCGTATTGAAGGATGCTGCTTCGAATGCCCTCTACGGTTCGCGTGGTGCTAATGGTGTCATCATGATTACCACCAAGCGTGCGAAGAGCGGTGATGCAGTTGTGAACTTCGATGCTAAGTGGGGTGTTGCTTCGCGTGGTGTGCAGGATTACGACTACATCAAGAATCCCGCAGCTTACTACGAGCAGCACTACAAGGCTCTGGAGAACTACTACATCGACAATGGTAGCTCGCCCGCTGAGGCTCACCTCAAGGCTAACAACGCTATCGTAGGTCCGATGTCGGGTGGTGGTCTGGTTTATCAGGTTTACGATGTGCCCGATGGTCAGTTCTTTATCGGTAAGAACGGTAAGGTTAACCCGAATGCAACTTTGGGTAACATGGTTACTTACGATGGTCAGGACTACTGGTTGCAGCCCGATAACTGGACTAAGGAGGCTATGCACAACGGTTTCCGTCAGGAGTATAACGCAAGTGTATCTGCTGGTAACGAGCGTGCTCAGGTTTATCTGTCGGCAGGTTACCTCGATAGCGAGGGTATCGTTGATCAGTCGAACTATCAGCGTTTGACTACTCGTTTGAAGGCTGAGTATCAGGCTAAGAAGTGGTTGCGCGTAGGTGCTAACGCTGCTTACACCAACTATAAGGGTTACCTCACAGAGGAGTCTGGTGATTCTGCTTCGACTGCAAATATCTTTGCTGCTACCACTGCTATCGCTCCTATCTATCCGCTCTACGTTCGTAATGCGAACAAGCAGATTATGAAGGATAACAATGGTTACACAATGTACGACTATGGTGATAAGAAGAACGCTGGTTTGGAGCGTCCTATCTTCGGTCAGTCGAATGCATTGAGTGATCACCTCCTCAATAAGAATACTTACGATGGTAACGCATTGAATGCTAACGCATTTGTTGATGTATATTTCTTGAAGGACTTCACTTTCACTTTCAATGCAGGTACTTCGCTTGCTGAGGAGCGTTCGACAGGTTTGACTAACGCTTTCTATGGTCAGTATGCTTCGGATAACGGTATCATCAGCAAGGCTCACGGTCGTGATTTGTCGTACAACCTCCAGCAGTTGCTTAACTACTCGAAGACTTTTGCAGATGTTCACCACATCAACGTAATGCTCGGTCACGAGAACTATGTATTGAAGAGCTACTCACTCTCTGGCTCGAAGAGCAATATGTTCTCGCCTGACAACCTTGAGCTTTCGGGTGCTGTAACAGATCGTTCGGCTTCGTCTTCGATGTCGGAGTACAACACTGAGGGTTACTTCGGTCGTGTAATGTACGATTGGGACGAGAAACTCTACGTTCAGGCTTCGTATCGTCGTGACGCATCTTCGCGCTTCCACCCCGATCACCGCTGGGGTAACTTCTGGTCGTTTGGTGCCGGTTACGTTATCAGCAAGGAGTCATGGTTCAACGTGGATTGGATCGATATGTTGAAGGTTAAGGCTTCGTATGGTTCGCAGGGTAATGACGGTATTGGTAACTACCTCTATACTGACACATATGATATCATCAATTCAGGTGGTAACGTGTCGCTCGTGCTTGCATCAAAGGGTAACAAGGAGATCACTTGGGA
Source organism: Alistipes sp. (assembly GCA_017631055.1). Taxonomy (GTDB): domain Bacteria; phylum Bacteroidota; class Bacteroidia; order Bacteroidales; family Rikenellaceae; genus Alistipes. Next base: position 80,127 of record JAGBTZ010000033.1, on the reverse strand, counting down.
GACCAATGGTAACTTCAATGCCGGTGTTGAGTTTGAGTTGTTCAAGGGTCGCTTGAGCGGAGGTGTCGAGGGCTTCTACCGCAAGACTACCGATATGTTGTCGTGGTTTACCGTTCCGCCTTCGTTGGGTTATACCGGTTACTATGCTAACGTCGGTGATATGGTTAACCGTGGTGTTGAGGTTGAGTTGTATGCAACTCCTATCCGCACTAAGAACGTGACTTGGTCGTTGAACGCTAACCTTACCTACGTTAACAACCGTATCGTTAAGCTCGATCCTTCGCGCTTGACAATGACCACTCCCGATGGTTACAAGGGTTACTCTTCGGGTAATAAGTTCTATGGTGAGGGTCTGTCGATCTATTCGTACTATATGCCTAAGTATGCTGGTGTAGAGAAGTCTTCGGGTCTTCCGATGTGGTATCGTGAGTTGGATGGCGAGACTGTGACTACTACCGATTACTCGTTGGCTACCAACTACATTTGTGGCAATCCTCTTCCGGATGCTTATGGTGGTTTCGGTACTTCGGTTGAGTTCTACGGTTTCGATTTGACTCTGAACTTCACCTACCAGATTGGCGGTAAGATCTATGATTCGGCTTATGCATCGTATATGGCATCGCCTACATCATCTTCGATTGGTGGTAACTACCACACCGATTTGGCTAAAGCTTGGTCGCCTACTAATCGCAACTCGAATATTCCGCGATTCCAGTACAATGACCAGTACAACTCGTCGTCATCGGATCGCTTCCTCTTGGATGGTAGCTATCTGAACCTGCAGAACATCAACTTCGGTTACACTCTGCCTCGTAAGTGGACAAGCAAGATCGCTGTTAATAAGGTACGCGTATATCTGGCTTGTGAGAATGTGGCGTTGTGGTCTCGTCGCCAGGGCTTTGACCCGCGTTTGAGCCTCACCGGATCTAACAATGCAGCTGTTTATTCGGCAGTTCGCACTATCTCGGGTGGTCTTAACCTCTCATTCTAATAAACGCTTAAAGAAGAAAGGAAAAAGGATATGAAAAATATATTGAAAATAGGATTTGTAGCTCTGACGGCAACTGCACTTTTGAGCGGTTGTATCAAGGAGACTTTCCCCACAAGCGTTGCTACATCAGATCAGGTTGCTGCTAACCCCGCTGCATTGGAGTCGCAGGTTAACGGTATCGCTGCATTCGTTAATACTCGTGACGTTTTGGGCGCTGGCAATCACTACGATTGGGGTTATCCCTCGATTGGTTTGATTCGCGACCTTATGGGCGAGGATGTTGCTACCATCTCGAGTGGTTACGAGCATTTCTCGGCTTGGATCGAGGCTCGTTATATGGGTGATAGATATATGACCCAGCAGTACCTCTGGAACTTCTATACACAGTTCCTGTTGACTGCTAACTCGGTTGTCTCGGCTGTGAACGAGGCGTCGGCTTCGGATGTTCAGAAGCAGTATCTCGGTATGGCACTCTGCTACCGTGCAATGATCAACCTCGATATGGGTCGTATGTACGAGTTTAAGAAGAATACCTACACTTCGGCTCCTGAGTTGGAGGGTATGACTATTCCGATTATCCGTGAGAATATGACAGAGTCAGATGCTCGTAACAATCCGCGAGTATCGAAGGAGGCTCTCATTGAGTATATCTTGGGCGACCTTGCAAAGGCTATCGACTTCTTCAGCGATGACGAGGGTAAGAGCACTTTCAAGCGTATGAACAAGACTCAGCCCGACTTGAGCGTTGCTTACGGTTTGCAGGCACGCGCATACCTCTGGGCAGAGGATTACGAGAGGGCTCGCATCGCTGCGGAGAACGCTCTTGCAGCAGGCAACTACTCGCCTTTGAACGAGGCTCAGGCAACTGATCCTACAACAGGTTTCAACTCGGCTTCATCGAACAACTCGTGGATGTGGTGTTCGTCGCTGGTTAAGGAGGATTATGTTGTTAAGTCATCGATTCTTAACTTCATTTCGTGGATGTCTTCAGAGACAGTCTTTGGTTACGCTCCGGCAGGTCCGTACCGTATGATTGACGCACGTCTTTACAGCCGTATCCCTGCTTCGGACTGGCGTAAGAAGATGTGGAAGGCTCCGGAAGGTGTTACTGTTGACCAGAAGTTCGTTCCCGCAACTGCATCTTATGCAGGTCCGGATAATATCCCCGATTATGGTGCTATCAAGTTCCGTCCGGGTAGCGGTAACCCTGATGCAGCTGATCCGGGTGCAGTTGTTGACTATCCGTTTATGCGTATGGAGGAGATGATGCTTATCATCGCTGAGGCTGATGCTCGCAAGGGCTCATCGGCAGGTCTTGTAGAGTTTATGACTAACCGTAACCCCGACTATGTATGCACTGCATCGGGTGTAGACGCCTTGGTTGACGAGGTATTCTTCCAGAAGCGTGTTGAGTTCTGGGGCGAGGGTATCAACTTCTTTGACTACAAGCGTTTGGGTAAGGGTGTAACCCGAGGTTATGCAGGTACCAACCACTATGAGGATGCTCGTCTTAACTCAAGCGGTTTGGCTCCCTGGTACAACTTCTGTATCGTTCAGACAGAGCATAATGCCAATCCGGCAGTTGTGTCGAATCCTGACCCATCGGATTTGATTGAGCCTTGGCAGGAGTAATTCGGTGTCTAACGAATAAATGTATATGAATATGAAAACAATGAAAAATATATTTTACGCTCTGTTCGCGTTCGTGGCCCTCGTAATGGTGGGCTGTACGAAGGATCAGACCTATACTCCGGGTGAGGATCTTTCGGGCGAGCAGATTTATATCGACAATTCGATGTCGACCTTCTATGTCCAGACTGCCGATGAGAAGAAGGAAGAGGCTGAGGAACTCAAGAAGTTGAGCCGTGGTCTGCAGAAGGACGAGGTTTATACCGACGATACTTATGTCGATTTGAAGATCGCTCGTAAGTCGTCGTCGCTCGAGCAGTTCGATTTCGAGGTGAAGCTTACGATGCTTGCTGAGGATGCAGCGCTCTTTACTCTTCCTCAGGGCTCGGCTCAGACCGGTGCTGATCAGGCTGCAAAGACTGTGATTTTCACTGTTCCTTGCTCGTTCGATGCTGATGCTTCGGAGACTACTCTCCGTCTTGGTTTCGACATTTCGAAGTTGGCAACCAACACTGACTACGAGTTTGTTGCAGAGTTGGTAGACTTGGTTAACTCGTCGAACTATGGTGCTGACAATCACGAGTTCTCTATTATGCATAGTGTTCCCGTAGAGCTTCCATTTGAGGATGTTGGTACTGTAACTATCGAGGAGACGTTCTTCCGAGATATGCTTGGTTATCCTCTCGGTCTTTACTCGGATTGTACTATTCAGATCCACGAGGATGATATGAAGGCAATCGAGGCTGCGAAGGCTGCAGGTACTGCTCCCGTATTCCCTGCTGGTTATGTACGTTTCTACGTTCCCCGCGTTATGTATCAGATCGCTGCTGCATCAATTGCTGCCAGCGAGGGTATCTTTGACGATGCGGACTTGGAATACTTCTCGAAGGGTTGTGGCTTGATGCTCTGTATGACTCCGACTTATGAGCCCGTTGCTTCGGATGGTGCACGCAATTATCCTCACCCGTTGCATCCTACAAAGGCTACTACAGGTTATGGCCGTTATCCTCTCGTTCCTGTTGATACTACTACAGGTGAGTTGAGCGCAGTATCACTCTCATCGGGTACTGTAATGATGTACCTTGGTAGTGTGCCCCTCTCGATTACGGGTTATGGTGAGGCGTTTATTACCGTATTCCCCGATTCGTATGGTTTCGGTACAACTACTCGCACTATGAATACCTACTCTTATGGTATTTCGTATTGGGCAATTGACTCGGCTAATGGAACGTTGTGGCCTTGCCCGATGAATATCACTTGGGATAAGAACGATTTGGAGGCTGACTGGGCTAACTACTTCAAGGTAGACTACAACAACGATATTAACTACACTGCACTTGGCGTTGGTATCTTCACTTCGGAGTATCAGGGCAACTTCGCCAACAAGTACCTCTATAAGGGCGTTGAGAAGGTTTCGGGTGAGGGCGTTTACTATGTAGCTGATCCTTACGGAACCGAGACTGACGAGACCGGTTACCTCGGTTTGGCAATGTCGTGGAACGGTACCACTGCAAAGGTTGTTGATATGCAGCCGCTCAATATCCAGTGGAACGGTCGTGAGCTTTACGCTTCGCAGAGCCAGAAGATTAAGAGTGCTATCGAGTTCAATGAGAGTGGTAATGTTGTTAAGTTGACCTTCGGTGTAGCTATCGTTAACGAGGAGGGTCAGGTGCTGGGTGACTACACCGAGACCTTCGATATCGAGGCTCCTGAGGTAGGTCTTGAGGCATTCCTCGGCGAATTCTCGCAGTACACTTATGAGCTCTATGGTCCGGCAGATCCTGCCAATGCGTCTGGTTCGCTCATGAAAGCATTCTATCCGCTCTCGTCGAGCGTGAAGATCGAGCAAGCTCTCGATAAGGCTGGTAAGCCTATCGCAAACAAGGTGAAGATCTTTGGTCTGATGCCGACTGATTACGATTTCAGCACTACTGCCGGTGGTTACCTCGAGGGTACTTACGATCCTGCTACCAACACTATCGATGTACCTGCACAGTTCTTCCACGATATGGAGTGGGATGGTACTCAGATCGTAGGTGCGGCTATGCCTATCTTCCCATACTTCCAGCCGGGTGTTACCACTTATGCAAACTACAGCTCGAAGAACTCGCCTACCGGCATTATCTGGTTGAGCGAACTTGCAGAGGAGGCTGGTAGCATTGCACTCCACTATGCTAACGGTATGTTGGAGTTTGGTCCTTCGACAAACGACACTGTTTCGGCTGATGGTTACTCTGTAATCTTGGGTTACTACGAGGCTGCTTACGATGAGTTTGTAGTTGATGCAGCTAATATGACACTCTTTACTACTATTTCGTGGCCGTCTATCGGTGTATCGAACCCGACATTCGTTCCCGCTTCGGGTGGTGGTGCAGTAGCTCCGCTCCAGAAGAAGTTCGTGAAGAAGGATGTTAACGCTCGTGAGAACTTCCAGGCTCGCAAGACTCGTGGTGAGAAGGTAGAGTTTGGTGTTTCGTTGACAAAATAGTGTTGAAACGATTGAATTATTAATACGGTGACGGGTGCTGAGGCACCGCTTCAGTGCCCCGAGCCGACTAAAAGTTGAAACAATGAAAAAATTATTATTCATATTGGCGGCTGTAGTGCTGGCTGTCGGCTGTACCGATAAGCCCGAGTATAATGCTCCGGGTACCGATACCCCTCAGGTGTTGGAGTTGGTGTATGACACTGCTCAGATTACTTCGGCCGATAAGATGTTCGACCAGACTCTCAACCGTGTAGATGATATCTATCGTGTGAATGGTCAGTATGTTAAGTTTACTATGTACCTGGCTCAGGATGGCGTGTTCTACCTCACAACATCGGCTCTGATTGATGACGATGAGGAGGCTATTGCTGATGGCAAGATGCTCGATTGCGAGATCGTGAAGGTTGATGGTAACTATTCGAACCCTACACAGGTTAATTTCAAGGCTATTGCTGATGATGAGTATACTTGGCAGGCTGACCTTCCCGAGGCAGAGGTTGAGAAGGAGCCCACAGCTGAGCAGCCCGAGAATGTAACCATTTACGAGGAGACTCCCGAGGATCACCCCGCATACGTTGTACGTTACAAGGATTCGGAGGGTGTTGTGAAGTTCGGCTTCGTATTCACTGTTGAGAGCATCGTGCTCACTCAGACTGTTACTTTGGAGGAGATGCCTTCGGGTAAGCCTTATGTAGATCCTACCCTCGAGGAGGTATACAACTTCAACAACTCGGTTACGCTCTTGTATAAGGCGTTCGACGAGAATGGTAACTGGTTGAACTAATTTAGGGTAGACCTTTATACATTTTAACGCAAAGAGTTAGGAGTGTCTGTTTTTGACGGGCACTCCTAACTTTTTTGTAATTTTTTTGTTACCTTTGTCCAAACATTAAAACAGAGTGAATTATGGAATTTGAAGGTGTAGTATATAGGATATTGCCTCCCACCAGCGGAACATCTGCACGAGGCGAGTGGAAACGTCAGGAAGTAGTTTTTGAACTTCCCCAAGAGTTTTCGCGTAAGATTTGTGTTACTTTCTTCAACAAGGAGAGCGATGTGGCGCAGTTGAGAGAGGGTATGACCTGCACGGTGTCGGTGAATGTCGAGTCGCGCGAGTTTAATGGTAGGTGGTATACCGATGTCAAGGCATGGCGTGTGCAACCCAAGGTTGCCGAGGCTCCCGCTGCGGCCGAGACCTCAATGCCCGAGATGCCATCAATGCCTCCCTTCTCGGAGGAGCCCTCATACGCAGCAACTCCTGCAGCGGAGGTTGATGATCTGCCGTTTTAGAGAATAGAGTGCAGAGAAAATATAACAAGAGAAACTTTCGGACCCGAAAGTTTCTCTTGTTATTATACTCCCTTATCTTTTATTTCAGGCTCTTCCAGCGCATCAGCGCCTCGATAAAGTAGTAGTCGGCATAGGTCAGCGCAACGTCTACTTCGCTATTGCCGGGCAGATGTCCCACGCTGTGGCGCAGGATAAAGTTGCCGTTGGTGCCCACGGGAGCAAGATACCTCTTCGATGAGAGTGTACGCAACTGTCGTTCGGCAACAGAGAGGTACCTCTCACGCTTCTCGGGAGAGTACTCGCTCAACTCGATGAGTGCCGAGGCGATAATCGCACCCGCCGAAGCATCGCGCAACGCCTTCGGGATGTCGGGAGCGTTGAAGTCCCAGTAGGGTATGCCATCCTTGGGCAAGTAGCTGATAATCATATCGGCAATACCTTGAGCCTGGCGCAGATAAGCCTTATCCTTGGTGAAACGATACATCATAGTAAATCCATAAAGACCCCATGCCTGACCTCGTGCCCAGCGCGACTCATCGGCGTAACCCTGCACCGTCTGGCGGATGAGGACCTCGCCATTCTCAGGGTTATAGTCGAGCAGATGGTACGAGCTGAAATCCTCGCGGAAGTGGTTGCGTAGGGTGGTGTTGGCGTGGGTGACAGCGATGTGGTGAAGATTCTTATCTCGTGCTTTCTTGGCTCTCCACATCAGCATCTCGAGATTCATCATATTGTCGACAATTACGGCGTACTTCCACTTGCGAGAGTCCCAACTGCGAATTGAGCCCACCGTGGGGTTGTAGCGCGTAATCAGCGTTGCACAGGCGTTGGAGATGACCTTCTCGTAGGCTTTATCGCCGGTCAGGCGGTAACCGTTGCCGTAACTGCAAAAGATTTGAAAACCGATGTCGTGGTTTTTGTTGTACCACTGCAACGGAGCGAGTTGCTCGGTGTGCTTGCGGGCGAGGGCGAGTATCTGCTCGTCACCGGTGGCCTCATAGAGGTACCACATAGTGCCCGGGTAGAAGCCGCTGCACCACCACTCGAGATTCTTGTCTACGAACTTGCCATCCCCGTAATATCGAGGAGAACGGCCCGGCTCGAGGCTCTTGTCCATATTTTTGCAGTGGTCGACAGCAATTTTTATCACTCGGTTGGCGATAGTTGTCATGCTCTCTTTGGCTTCGGCTGTGGCCGAAATGGCGCACACGGCGACAGTTAAGGCTAATAGAAGTTTTTTCATCGTTGCGAACAATTTTTTCAAATGTACGAAAATAAACTCGGTTTTTTGCGATTTTTCTCCACTTTTTTCTCTTTCGGATGGCGTTGGGTCAAAAAAATGAGAATGATGTGATGTATTAACCAATTATTTATTATATTTGCACTACGCAAGAGAGCGAAACGTGATTGGATTATGACTAATTTTGCATCTGCATACTTCTTTTATTATTACTTTTTTAGCAGAGAGTAATCGGGGGCGTATGTGTAAGGTGTGTGACAGATAACAGCATAGATGTATGGTCCCGTTCTTCAGAGAGCGGGATTTTTTTGTTGAATAGATTATTGAGCAGAGGCTTTATGATAAGAGTAGCGATACAAGGCGTTGAGGGGTGCTTTCACGAAGTGGCGGCATGTAACTACTTTGCGGGCGAGCAGGTGCAATCGGTGCCGTGCGACACCTTCGATGAACTCTTCGAACGAGTGGCGGCAGATGAGTCGCTGTGTGGTATTGTGGCTATCGAGAACACCATTGCCGGCAGCCTGTTGCAAAATCACGAGTTGCTGCGAGCGAGCAACCTTGCCGTTGTCGGGGAGTATAAACTGCGCATTTCACACGTTTTGTGCGCTCTGCCGGGGGATACTATGGAGAGTATTCACGAGGTGCACTCCCATCCGATTGCTCTGATGCAGTGCGGTGATTTTCTCAAGCGTCACCCCTCGTTCAAGGTTGTCGAGCGAGATGATACGGCAGGCAGTGCCCGCGAGATAGCGGAGCGAGGAGTGCGCGGACACGCTGCTATTTGCAGTGCATGGGCTGCGAAATACTATGGTATGGAGATTTTGGAGGAGGGTATCGAGACCAACAAACACAACTTTACCCGTTTTCTGGTCATTGCTCACACCGACTCGCAGTCGGCAATGCAGACCACCCAGCCCGATAAGGCTTCGTTGGCGTTCTCTCTGCAGCATGCGAGAGGCTCGCTATCGAAGGTGCTCACTATCCTCTCGTTCTACGATATAAATTTGACTAAAATTCAGTCGTTGCCCATCATCGGTCACGAGTGGGAGTATCGTTTCTATATAGATTTAACTTTTGACGATGTGGTGCGTTATAGACAAGCGGTGGCTGCTATTTTGCCCCTGGTCAGTGATCTTAAAACACTTGGAGAGTATGCGGAGTTCAAAATGTAAGGAGATAAAGCCTGCCGAAAGGGTGCAGAGCGTAAGTGAGTACTACTTCTCGAAGAAGTTGCGAGAGGTGGCCGATTTGCGTGCTAAGGGGTATGATGTCATCAGCCTCGGTATCGGAGGTCCCGACCGCCCGCCACAGGCGAGGGTTGTGGAGCGTCTGTGCGAGGAGAGTCGTCGCGATGATACCCATTCGTATCAGCCCTATGTCGGTATTCCCGAACTGCGCAAGGCCTTCGCTGAGTGGTATGCAACGAGTTATGGCGTGGAGCTCGACCCCGCAACCGAAATCCAGCCCCTCATTGGCTCGAAGGAGGGTATTTTGCACACCACGCTCGCCTTTGTCAATAAGGGCGATGGAGTGTTGGTGCCCAACCCGGGTTATCCGACCTACTCTTCGGTGAGCCGTTTGGCCGAGGCTGAGATCTTTACCTACGACCTTACGGAGGAGAATGGCTGGCAACCCGATTTCGAGGCGCTGGAGCGTCTGCCGTTGGAGCGCATCAAACTTATGTGGGTGAACTATCCGAATATGCCTACGGGTGCTCGTGCAACGCGCGAAACAATGAGGCGATTGGTCGACTTTGGTCACCGTCACGGGATAGTTATCTGCAACGATAATCCCTATAGTTTTATCCTGAACGACCAGCCCGAGAGCCTGCTCTCGGTGGAGGGAGCCAAGGAGGTATGTGTCGAGATGAATTCGTTGAGCAAGAGCCACAATATGGCGGGCTGGCGTGTGGGTATGTTGGCCTCCAATCCGAAGTTTGTCGAGTGGATTTTGAGGGTGAAATCCAATATCGACTCGGGTATGTTCCGCCCTGTGCAACTCGCAGCCGTTGAGGCGTTGGGTGCAGAGCGTGAGTGGTATGCCGAACTCAATGCGGAGTATGCCGAGCGCCGAAAGATTGCCGAGCAGATTTTGGAGGCGTTGAATTGTTCGTATGACCCCAATCAGGTGGGGCTCTTCCTTTGGGGACGTATCCCCGCAAAGATGCGCGATGGGGAGCAACTGGCCGATTTGTTGCTCTATGATGCACAGGTGTTTGTTACTCCCGGAAAGGTCTTCGGCAGTAATGGCGTGAGATATGTCCGTATCTCGTTGTGTGCGAAGCGTGAACGTATGCAGGAGGCTTTGCAGCGTGTGAAATCGGAGTCAATACAGAGTATAATAGAGTTGTTTAGAAAATAGTTATGGAGTTAGAGAAGATTGCTTTTGAGGGCGTGGAGCAATGCCGTCCGATGGTTATAGCAGGTCCGTGCAGTGCCGAGACCGAGGAGCAGATTATGGAGACTGCCCGAGGATTGGCTGCTGCCGGAGTGAAGATTTTCCGTGCCGGAGTGTGGAAACCTCGCACCAAGCCGGGAGGCTTTGAGGGCGGAGGTGAGCCTTGCCTTGAGTGGCTCAAGCGCGTGAAGCGAGAGTTGGGTATGTTGACGGCTGTGGAGGTCGCCACCGAGAAGCATGTCAAGGCTGCTTTGGCTGCTGAGGTCGACATCCTCTGGATTGGAGCCCGTACAGCAGCCAACCCATTTGCAGTGCAGGAGGTGGCTGATGCCCTGAAGGGGCACGATGTGACGGTGCTGGTCAAGAATCCCGTAAATCCCGATTTGGAGTTGTGGATTGGCGCCTTGGAGCGCCTGAATAATGCCGGCATCAAGCGCTTGGGTGCTATCCATCGAGGTTTCAGCGAGTACGAGAAATCTATCTACCGCAACCCTCCGCAGTGGCATATTCCCATCGAGTTGCGCCGCCGTCTGCCCGAGTTGCCCATCTTCTGCGACCCGAGTCACATGGGCGGTCGCCGTGAACTTATCGCACCACTCTCGCAGGAGGCTATGGACCTGGGTTTCGATGGCTTGATTATCGAGGCTCACAACTGCCCCGATTGCGCATGGAGCGACAAGAACCAGCAAGTTACGCCCGAGGCGTTGGCTGTGATTTTGGACCACCTGGTTATCCGCTCAACGACCCAGACTACCGAGAGCCTTGCCGAGTTGCGCCGTGAGATCGATAAGCTCGATAATCAACTCCTTTCGTTGCTTTCGAAGCGTATGCGTGTCTCGCGCGAGATTGGACAATATAAGAAAGAGCACAATATGCCCGTATTGCAGGCGCAGCGTTATGACGAAATCCTTAATCAGCGAGGTGCTCAGGCTGCGGAACTCGATCTTGGTATTGAATTTGTAACGACTATTCTAAGGGCTATCCACGAAGAGTCGGTACATGTGCAGATGAAGTTGATAAATAAATAGATTGGGCTATGAAGGTATTGATTGTTGGTGTCGGACTTATCGGTGGCTCGTTTGCACTGGTGTTGCGTAAGCATGGTATAGCCGATGAAATTTTGGGTGTTGAGCAGTCGCCTTGCCACGCTGAGCAGGCTCTGCAACGAGGTCTGGTCGATAGAATCGTTTCGCTCGAAGAGGGTATGGCTGTGGCAGACCTTATTGTGTTGGCAGTGCCGGTGGATGCGTTGCCGTTGTTGGCGGTGAAGGTGCTCAATAGGGTAGGTGACCACCAAACGGTGATGGATATGGGCTCGATTAAGGAGGAGTTGTGCGATGCAGTGTCGCAACACCCTCGCCGTGCTCGCTTTGTGGCTACGCACCCGATGTGGGGTACGGAGTACAGCGGCCCTGCTGCGGCTCGTGAGGATGCCTTTGCCGGTCGCACGGCAGTAATCCTCGAACGTGAGCGTTCGGCCGAGGATGCGCTCGAGGTTGTCGAGGGTATCTACGACAGGATTGGTATGCAACGAATTGCGATGTCGAGTGGCGAGGAGCACGATCTGCATGCTGCGTATGTGTCACACATTTCACATATCACCTCATTTGCTTTGGCTTTGACCGTTTTGGAGAAGGAGCGTGAGGAGCAGCATATCTTCGATTTGGCGGGTGGAGGTTTCGAGAGCACGGTGCGTTTGGCTAAATCCTCGGCTACTACTTGGACTCCGATTTTCCTTAAGAACAAATATAACGTGTTGGATGTTCTGCGTGAGCATATCCACCAACTGCAAATTCTGCGTAAGATGATTGAGACGGATGATGTTGAGGGACTGAATGCTGCGATGCATCGTGCCAACTCGATACAGCGAATAATAGACTAAATTTCACGGTTTTGTATGATGAAGCGAGTTTTGACACTTCTCTGTGCGCTCCTCTGCCTATTATCGGTGGAGGCTAAGGGTGCTGACGGAGAGAGAGTGAAGCCTCAAAGCGAATATCCCGTGCTCGGATTGTGGAAACAGAGCTACATTGCGACCGGATTTGCGACCAATAAGCCTGTGTCGCAATACACCTCGGATGTGAAGTTTCAACTGAGTATGGCTCTGCGCTTGTGGAGCATTCGGGGCAAGGTCGACTTCTTGGCAACCTACTCGCAGCGCAGCATTTGGGATATCTATCAGGAGTCGTGCCCATTCCGCGAGACGGCTTATAACCCCGGTTTTTGGGTGGCTTGGCGTATCAATCCTCAGGTGAGGATGCTCTTTGGTATCGAGCACGAATCGAACGGGTTGAATGGCGACCTTTCGCGCTCATTCAACTATGCGACCGCAGCGTGTCTGTATGAGCCTTTGCAGCGTTGGAAGTTTGGTGCGAGGGCGTGGTATGGCTACTACGACTACGAAAATATCCACAACTATTTCCGCTATCGGGGCGTTATGCAGTTGTGGGGTACGTTCCACACCCTCAATGAGCGTTTTTCGGTCACTGCGCTTGTAAATCCGACCGTGACCTTTGCCAAATATAATGTGCAGGTTGAGGCTTCGTGGTGTATGTCCAAGCGAAGCGACTGGTTGCCCTGCCTCTTTGTGCAGTATTGCTACGGCTATGGCGAAACGATGATTGACTACAATCGCCGTTCGAGTAAGATTCGCATAGGTATCTCTCTGTCGAATAAGAGATTAAACCTCTACTAAGGGGCGAAGAGCGGCAGTAGGCGAAAAAGAGTGACTTTTTGAGGGTCGCTCTTTTCTCTTTTTGAGAAATAATTACTACCTTTGAACTCTAACTGAATAAAACCTTAATGCTATGAAGAGATTTTTACTTTTTGCGATTGCGTTGTTTGTGACCGCGAACGTGTTTGCAGCGCAACCGCGCCCTGAGTATCCTCGCCCTCAGTTTGAGCGTAGTCAGTGGGTAAACCTCAACGGAGAGTGGACCTACGAGTTTGACTTTGTGGATACGGGTTTCGAGCGTAAACTCTTTAACAGCAACGGCTTTGCCGATAAGATTACCGTTCCCTTCTGTCCCGAAAGCAAACTCTCGGGTGTGGAGCATAAGGATTTCATTACCGGTATCTGGTATCACCGTACAATTCAGGCTCCGGCTACTTGGTCCGAAAAGAAGATTATGCTTCACTTCGGAGCCGTGTATTATGAGTCGGAGATCTATATCGACGGCAAGTTCGTGGGTCGCCACTTCGGAGGCTCCTCGCCCTTCGCATTCGATGTTACGGAGCACTTGGCCGATGGTAAGAGCCATGATTTGGTAGTGCGTGCCAATAGTTATCTGCGCAGCAAAACGCAGGGCGCCGGCAAGCAGTCGTTGCGCCACTACTCGTATGGTTGTGTCTATACCCGTACCACGGGTATTTGGCAGACGGTATGGTTGGAGGCAACCAACGACTACTCGCTCGATTATGTGCAGGTAATCACCGATATCGACCAACATCACGTTATCTTCACCCCTCGTTACTACAATACTACGGCTTCGAATACACTGACTATCAACATTAAGGATGGCGATAAGGTGATTGCGAAGAAGAGTCTGCCTCAGGTGGAGGGTATGCCTATCGTAGTGCCGATGAAGAAGTATGAGTGCTGGTCGCCCGAGAACCCCAAACTCTACGATGTGGAGTATGTTATCTGCGATAAGGATGGAAAGGTGCTCGACTGCATCAAATCTTACCTCGGTATGCGCAAGGTGCATACTGACGGCAATAAGGTCTATCTCAACAATAAGCCCTACTATCAGCGTCTGGTGCTCGATCAGGGATTTTATCCCGATGGTATCTGGACTGCACCGAGCGATGAGGCACTGCGCCACGATATTGAGATGTCGATGGAGGTGGGCTTCAACGGAGCACGTCTGCACCAGAAAGTATTCGAAGAGCGCTTCCTCTATTGGGCTGACCGCCTCGGTTATCTGGTTTGGGGCGAGTATGCAAGTTGGGGTATGGGCGAGTACTCGGCTCTGGCGGCTCGCAACTTTTTGCCCGAGTGGGAGACCATTGTTGTTCGCGACCGCAACCACCCGGCAATTGTGACATGGACACCCTTCAACGAAACGTGGTATCCCGACAATGTGCAGTACCCTCGATTTATGGAGGATACCTATAAGCTCACCCACGCTCTCGACCCGACACGTCCCGTAAATACGATGAGTGGCGGTACGCTGACCAAGCACTACGATATCTGCTGTATGCACAACTACGAGCAGGATCCCGCCAAACTTAAGGTTACGACATATAACCCCGAAACCGGTGCGTTCCACAACAATGTTCCGCGTCTGAAGGGTGTTAAGCATCATAGCGCAAATGCCGATACGGGCGATGCAGCGAAGAAATATCCGCTTGTTGTCGAGACCTATAAGGGAGGCAAGCCCTACCTGCTCGATGAGTTTGGCGGCATTAAGTGTCTGGAGGCGACCCCGACCGAGGATGAGAATGTCAAGGAGCGCAAGAGTTCGTGGGGCTATGGTAACTCGGCTGTGACCAAGGAGGATTTCTATAAGCGTCTGGAGGGTCAGGTTGATGCTCTGCTCTCGTTGAGTGAGCACGTTTGGGGTTATTGCTACACCCAACTTACTGACGTGGAGCAGGAGGAGAACGGAATATTCTTCTACAACCGTAAGCCTAAGTACGACTCGGCTCGCCTAAGAGCAATCTTTGGTAAGACTCCCGAGTGTAAGAATAAGCAGAAATAACATTAACAAATATATTAGACAAAAATGGCATTTTGGGATTTTATGGCACCGCCGGCACACAAGCCGGAGTTGCCGGCAGAAAAAATTGACAAGGAGTACAAGGCGATGCGCCTGAAGGTCTTCTTGGGTATCTATTTTGGCTACGCTGCCTACTATCTGGTGCGCAAGAATCTGTCGTTTGCGACCAGCGGAATGATTGAGGATAACCTTATCGACAAGTCGGGAGCCGGTATCGCAATGGCGGGTATCCCCATCGCATACGCCGTAAGTAAGTTTTTGATGGGTAGCCTTTCGGACCGCTCGGATGCTCGTAAGTTTATGACTATCGGTTTGATACTCTCGTCATTGGTGATGATTTTGGCGGGTGTTGTTCCCTATCCGGTGGGTGTTAATGGCAACTACTCGGTAACGGTCGGCATTATGTTTGTATTTATGGCTCTGGCCGGATGGTTGTCGGGTATGGGTTGGCCTCCGTGTGGCCGTGTGATGTCGCACTGGTTCTCGACCAACGAGCGTTCGTTCAAGATGTCTATTTGGAATACAGCGCACAATATCGGTAACGGCTCACTCGGATTTATCATTCCGGCAGGTGTGGCTATCTTTGCCGGTATGGGTATCGAGCAGACTTGGCGTGCAGCATTCGTAGCGCCGGCTCTGGTGGCGATGTTGTTTGCAGCGATGTGCTGGTGGTTTATCCGCGATACTCCCGAGTCGTGCGGTCTGCCCGCAATCGAGAAGTATCGTAACGACTACTCGGGCGCTAAGGCCAAGAAGGGCGAGGAGACCAAGATTCCGTTCAAGACCCTCTTTGTGGACTATATCCTGAAGAATCCTACATTGTGGCTTATCGGTTTTGCTAATATCTTTGTCTACTTTATCCGTTACGGTATTGCCGACTGGTCGCCAATCTATCTGCAGGACGAGCTCGGAATGTCGAAGCTCGATAGCTCGTTGGCCTACACCGTGCGTGAGTATGCCGGTATCGTGGGTACGTTGCTGTGTGGTTGGCTCTCGTCGAAGTATTTCAAGGGTCGTTGCGCTCCGGTGAACGTAATCTATATGTTGCTCGTTGCTGTTGGAGTTGTGGCTTATTGGCAGGCGATGCCTATTGCCCAGATGTTGGCAGTCGATGTTAAGTATGTGGTTTATGTCTCGTTGGCTCTCATTGGCGCTGCTATCTATGGCCCTGTGGCGATGATTTCGATTCAGGCAATCTCGATTGTGCCGAAGAATGCTGCAGGAACAGCAGCCGGATTTATGGGCCTGTTGGGATATTTGGTAGGTGACGCTATCCTCTCGAAGATTGCCTTCGGTTATGTTGCCGAGAGCTCGCTCGGTTGGAACTTTACCTTTGAGTGCTTCTTCGCAACCAGTATCATTGCTGCCGTGATATGCTTCGTGGCTATGGGCAAGGAGAAGAAGATGTTGGAAGATCGTATTGCAGCAGCTGCAGATAATAAATAATCAAAATAGTTAATGTACAAGTCGTTAGCTGACTATATAACGAGATTGGAGAGTGCCGGTGAGTTGGTTCGCATCGGCACTCCCGTATCTTCTGTTGAGGAGATTGCCGAGATTACCGACCGCTTTTCGAAGGCGGAGGGTGGTGGTAAAGCGCTGCTCTTCGAGCACACCGATAGTGGCTTTCCGGTGCTGACCAATATGATGGGCTCGGAGCGAAGAATTGCCCTTGCATTGGGTGTGGAGTCGCTCGACGAACTGCCTCAGCGCATAGATGCAATGCTTAAGGGCGTGCTCTCGCCCAAAGGCTCATTGCTCGAGAAGATGAGGGTGTTGCCTCTGCTTGCCGATGCAGCCAAGTGGTTCCCAAAGCGAGTGAAGGGACGTGGAGCGTGTCAGCAGGTGGTGCTGATGGGCGAGGATGCCGATATTAACCGACTCCCGGTGCTGAAGTGTTGGCCCTCGGACGGAGGTCGTTTCGTTACGTTGCCGATGGTGGGTACGCTCGACCCCGAGACCGGTGTGCGCAATGTCGGTATGTACCGTATGCAGGTATTTGACGGCAAGACGACCGGTATGCATTGGCATATCCACAAGACCGGCGCTCGCCACTACGAGGGCTATAAGGCTCAGGGGCGCAAGATGCCCGTGACCGTTACGCTTGGCGGTGACCCCGCCTACATCTTCAGCGCTACGGCTCCGATGCCCGACAATATGGACGAGTATCTGCTGGCGGGATTTCTGCGCAGAAAGCCGGTGAGGTTGGTCAAATCACTGACCAATGATGTCTGGATTCCGGAGGATTGCGACTTTGTGATTGAGGGTTATGTCGACCCTGCGGAGGAGAAGGTGGTGGAGGGTCCTTTCGGTGACCACACGGGCTTCTACTCGCTGACCGACCTCTATCCCAAATTCCATATTACGGCCATTACCCATCGCCACGATGCGGTCTACCCGGCTACGTTGGTCGGCATTCCGCCTCAGGAGGATGCCTACATAGGCAAGGCGAGCGAGAAGATATTTTTGGCTCCGATACGCCTGGCTATACAGCCCGAAATCGAGGATATGACTATGCCCTTTGAGGGTACGGCCCATAACATTGTGGTCATCTCGCTGCGTAAACGCTACCAGGGCCAGAGTGCGAAGGTGGTGCAGTCGTTGTGGGGAGCGGGCCAGATGATGTTCAATAAGTATATGATTGCTCTGCCCGGGGGCGTGGATGTGCGTGATAATGCGACATTGGCGGCTCTGCTGCGTAGGGTCGATACATCGAATAATATCGTTCGCAGTGAGGGTATCTACGATGTGCTCGATCACGCAACCGCAACTAATGGCTATGGTGGCAAACTCGCTATCGATGCAACCGATATAGAGCCCCAATCGTCGGTTGAGCCTTATGCTCTGGCTGAAAATATCGAGCCCTCGGAGGGAGTTACGGCCATACTTACAGATTATGTCGAGGCGTGGGGCGTAGTTGTGCTCTTTGCCGAGGAGGGGGCGGATGTCGAGGCCTTTGTGCGCAAAAACGGCTTGGATAGGGTCAACTATGTAGTTGTGTTCGATTCACGAGCCGAGGGACTGCCTGCCGGAGATTTGGTGTGGCTCGGGGCTGCCAATAGCGACCCTCGCCGTGATGTGCGACAGGTGGGTAGGGCTTTGGTCCTGGATGCTCGTAGTAAGCGCCCGGGTGTGGAGGGAAATCCCGCCCGTTTCCCGAATGTGGTGACCGCCTCGCCCGCAACAATAGCCCTTGTGGATTCTCGTTGGGAGGAGTATGGGTGTGGCGAATTTTTGCCTTCACCCTCGTTGAGATACCGCCAATTGCTGCTATCCGAGAGCGAGCAGTGGGAGTAGCCTGAGATAGTGAGCCGACCGATTTATCAACTCCCTGACTATGGAACTGTTTTCGAAGAGTAACCGCCGAGGTCTGATTTTTCTGTTGCCGCTGTTGGCAGTGGTGGCCCTGTTGGCTACTCTTGCCGAGAGGAGGGGTGGTGATGAGCAGAGCGTGAGTGGCGAAACGGAGTCGGCAGAGGGAACGAAAGCCGAGAATGGTGTTGAGAGTGAAATTGTAATAAAACCCTTCCGATTTGACCCCAATACTGCAACCTTTGAGGAGTTTGTGGCGCTCGGATTGTCGAAATCGACTGCTGCGAGTATTGTGAAGTATCGCAAGAGAGGTAAGGTATTCTCGATTCCGGAAGAGTTCGCCGCATGCTATGGAGTGAGCGATTCGGCATATCAGGCTCTGAAACCCTATATCGCCATCGCTCCCGAATTTGAGGTAAAACCATTCGCAGAGGCTGCCGACCCTGCAAAACAAGATACGATTATTCACTACAAGCGTTTTCGTTTGGACACCGTGACGGTTGCCTATCTGAGGACTATAGGCTTCTCGCATCGCCGAGCTACGGCCTTTATCAAATATCGCGATATGCGTGGTGGCCTGCGTAATATCGAGGAGGTGCGAGAGTGCTATGTTATCCCCTCGGTGGAGTGTGATACCCTTGCCAAGTATATCATCTTCTCCGAGAGCGCAACAGAGCCCTCGCCCGAAGAGAAAATCGAACTCAATGGAGCCGATTCGGCAACGCTGCGCAGCGTGTATGGCATAGGTGCAAAGAGCGTGGTCGAGATTATGGAGTATCGCCAAAAGTTGGGCGGATTTGTCGCTGTGGAGCAGTTGGCAGAGCTAAAATCTGTCACCGAGAGCAATTTTGAGAAAATTTTGCAACAAATTTATTGCGATAGTTGCATTATTTCAAAAATAGATATTAACTTTGCACGCTCGCAAAGATTGGCGGCTCACCCCTATATCAGTGACCGTGCTTTGCGCAAATTACTTAAAACAAGACAATTGAAAGGAGGTTGGAGTACGATCGAAGAGATGATTGACGACAAGATATTCACTCGCGAAGAGGCAGAAAAACTGCGTCCGTATCTTCGATTTACACGCAACGGAGAGTAAATCAGACTTTTTTAACGCAAAACCACATTTCAATTAACTTATTTTTAGAAACAAATTAAAACCGAATAATTATGATTATCATGCCCGTAAAGGAGGGAGAGAACATCGAAAGAGCCCTCAAGAAGTTTAAGCGTAAGTATGAGCGTACAGGCGTTCTCAAGGAGTTGCGTCGTCGCCAGTATTTCACCAAGCCTTCGATCGAGAAGCGCGAGCGTATGCAGCACGCTATCTACGTTGAGCACATGTATCGTGACGAGGAGTAGGTTATTTACCGCTTATGAAAGTTGAGGTTGTCCACTCACGGACAACCTTTTTTTGTTGATTGTAGGGCAGTGGTGGGCTAAAAATCAATATATTTTGTAGTTGTGATTGCAGATTAAAAAAAAAACACTATCTTTGCCCCGCTAAAGTGACCGAATATCAGTTACAATAGTGGTATCGGCCCGTTCGTCTATCGGCTAGGACGCAAGATTTTCATTCTTGAAAGACGAGTTCGACTCTCGTACGGGCTACAATGACTTACACCCTCGGGGTGTTTGACAGCGGGACAAACTATTAAGAATACCTACGGGGTGTTCATTGAGGTCGGAAGAACTCACGGAGAGTGGGAGGGCGCACGTTACAGCCCAAAGAGTAGAAACTATAAAAAAGTAGAAAATAATAAACTTACAAAACTATGGCAAATCACAAGTCATCGAAGAAGAGAATTCGTCAGACCGTGACAAAGCGTGCACACAACCGTCTTTATCACAAGACCACTCGTAACGCTGTAAAGGCTCTGCGTAACACTAACGAGAAGAGCGCTGCAGAGGCACTTCTCCCGAAGGTAACTGCAATGCTCGACAAGCTCGCAAAGTTGCACATTATTCACAAGAATAAGGCTGCAAACCTTAAGAGCGCTGCTCAGTTGCACGTTAACGCACTCTAATCAAGAGTTGCTGAATAGCAAGCGAGGGCTGTCCGATAGTATCGTGACAGCCCTCGCTCTGTTTTTGGGGTGCTACCCGATAGTCGCCCCACACATTAGCCGACCCTACTCCCGCCTGGTAGCAAGTCGATCGGTGACAGCTGCACACGCAGCATCGCCTGTGATGTTAAGCACGGTGCGTATCATATCGAAGATGCGGTCGAGAGCATAGAGCAATGGCAACCCCTCGATGGGAATACCGGCAGCGACAAGTACCGCCACAACCATCAGCGTTGGCCCCGGGACTCCGGCTTGGCCGATGCTACCCAATGAGGCCGTTACGGTTATGGCTACATAGCTGGCCAACCCCAACTCTATGCCGTAAAATTGTGCGAAGAATATCGCAACCAGAGTGTAGTATATGGCGTTGCCCGTCATGTTGATTGTGGCTCCTAACGGCACGACAAATCCCGACACGAGCTTCGAGATACCCATCCTCTCGCATGCCCCCATAGTTACGGGAAGCGTAGCCATTGATGATGCGGTCGAGAATGCTACAATCTGGGGCCGAAGCATCGCCTTGAAGAACGCCTTAACGCTGATATTCGAGAAGAGTGATATGGTCAGCGGATAGAGTACAAGTCCCACAACAAGCACCGCAATCAAATCGACCCATAGCAGATTGGCAACCTTGAGCAAAATATCGAAACCAAAGGTGCCCATAGCCTCGGCCATAAGTCCGAAGACTCCCAACGGAGCGATCAACATAACCTTGCCTATGCACCAGATCAACGCCTCGAGCAGGTAGTTCAATCCATTGACAACCTTGTTGCGTTTGTGCTCGTCAATTGAGGCGATACCAAAGCCGAGGATGAGTCCAAAGATGATGATTTGCAGAATGTTACCCTCGGTCAGTGCCCGAATGGGATTTTCGGGAATCATTCCGATAATAGTATCCCAGAACGACAACTCGGAGCCCGCACTCTGCTCCGTGGAGGCGTGAGCCATGATTGAGGCCACACCTTCGGAGCCCAATCCAATGCCGGGCTTGAATATCAGTGCCGCAGCGATGGCGACAACGACAGCCATCACGGTCGTCAGCATGATGTAGGCTATGCTGACAATGCCAATCTTGCCGGCAGAGCGACTGCTACCGAGCGATGCCGCACCCGAAATGATGGATATGCCCACCAACGGAACTACCAACATCTTGATAAGTTGTATGAATAGTGTGCCCAGGGGAGCAAAAATCGTCGCCTGCTCGCCCATAACTGCACCAACTACGATTCCGGCAACCATGGCTACCAAAATCCACAATCCGAGATTCTTGAAGAGTGCTTTCATGAAAACAAAGATACAAATAATTTGGAATGAAGTGAAATTTATTTTGTTATAGCTGTGGTATATTAACCATTTTTTTATACCTTTGCCTCACCTAATGCGGATATGGTGTAATTGGTAGCCACGTCAGACTTAGGATCTGATGCCGAGAGGCGTGGGGGTTCGAGTCCCTTTATCCGCACTTTACAAGCGACCTTTTGGGTCGCTTGTTTTGTTTGATAAAGGGACTCGGTCAGTTGGTGGCGGTGTGGCAGTGTTGTCTGCGCTTGGCGAATGTGCAGAGTTGCTGCGCAACTTTGGAATATCGTTTGAGAAATATCTGCTCAAACAAGTTTGGCATCTATTCTCAACCACTCTTCCAAACCTTCGGTTATTCTGCACATTCTCCCTGCTTGCACTGCTCAAACCTGCAGCAACCGTTCGAGCCTAATCGGTGTAAGTTCGATTGTTTTGGTGGTTGAGGTAATTTACAAGCGACCTTTTGGGTCGCTTGTTTTGTTTGATAAAGGGACTCGGTCAGCGTGTAGCGCCTCGGCAGAGTTATCTGCGGTCGGTTGAGTGGAGGTTAGGGACTGGGTTGGCTGGGTAAACTGGGGTGACTGGGGTGACTGGGATGACTGGGGTGACTGTAAAAACCCCATAATCCCCATTCTCCCCATAGGCTGTCGCAGACAGCGCTCCCCATCTAACTCATCTAGCCCTGCCAATGGCTAATAGCCAATAAAACCGACAGACCCCTCCGGCTTTCAGCCACCTCCCCTAAGACAGGAGAGGAGTTTTGTTGGGTATTGGCTTCGACCTTCTCCCGCCCTTTGGGCATCTCCCCTAACTTAGGGGAGGAGTTTAGTAATGCTACCTTAACGCCCTTCGCCCCTAACATCCCTAACATCCCTAATCTCCTTAATCTCCTTAATCTCCTTAACCACTCTTAACTCCCCTTAGCCCCCGTTCCTAATTTAGGCCGGCGTTTGTCAATCTGCCCCCGTTCTTCTATTGCAAAAAAGGCTGTCGCAACCTTCGCGGGTTGGACAGCCTTCGGGGGAGGTAATCTTAAATTGTTTACTTTGCGTAAGATACAGCGCGAGTCTCGCGGATGACGGTAATCTTCACCTGACCCGGGTAGGTCATCTCGTCCTGAATCTTCTTTGCGATATCGTGCGAGAGGCTCTCCGACTCGGCATCCGAGAGTTTATCAGCACCAACGATTACGCGCAACTCGCGACCCGCCTGGATAGCGTAGGTCTTGACCACACCCGGATACGAGAGAGCGATACCCTCCATCTCCTTCAGTCGCTTGATATACGACTCGACAACCTCGCGACGAGCTCCCGGGCGAGCACCCGAGATAGCATCGCAGACCTGAATAATCGGGGCAATGAGTGATGTCATCTCGGTCTCGTCGTGGTGAGCACCGATAGCATTGCATACATCTGCCTTCTCCTTGAACTTCTCGGCGAGTTTCATACCGATAATTGCGTGTGGCAATTCGGGCTCGTCATCGGGCACCTTACCGATATCGTGTAGCAGACCTGCACGGCGAGCAGTCTTGGGGTTAAGACCCAGCTCCGAGGCCATAATGCCTGCGAGGTTAGCAGTCTCGCGAGCGTGTTGCAGTAGGTTCTGACCATACGATGAGCGATATTTCATCTTGCCGATAAGGCGGATAAGTTCGGGGTGCAGACCATGGATACCAAGGTCGATAGTCGTGCGCTTGCCGACCTCAACAATCTCCTCTTCAATCTGCTTCTTGACCTTAGCCACAACCTCCTCGATGCGTGCGGGGTGGATACGGCCATCGGTTACGAGCTGATGGAGTGCCAGACGGGCAATCTCGCGGCGCACGGGGTCGAAACCGCTCAGGATGATAGCCTCGGGCGTGTCGTCAACGATAATCTCGATGCCGGTAGCTGCCTCCAAGGCGCGGATATTGCGACCCTCACGGCCGATAATACGACCCTTGACCTCGTCGCTGTCGATGTGGAATACCGTCACAGCATTCTCGATAGCAGTCTCGGTCGCCACGCGCTGAATTGAGGCTACGATGATGCGCTTTGCCTCCTTTGTGGCGGTGAGTTTAGCCTCCTCGATGGTCTCGTTAATATATGTTGCGGCATCGGCTTTAGCCTCGGCCTTCATATTCTCGATGAGGATATTCTTCGCCTCCTCGGAGCTCATTCCCGAGATCTGCTCCAGACGGGCATTCTGCTCCTTCATCTTCTGCGAGATCTCCTCCTTCTTGTGCTCTACAATCTGGAGTTGAGCCTCGAGTTGCTCTTTGAGGCGGTCGTTCTCACGACATTTGTTCTCCAACTCACGCTGCTGATGCTGCAGATTGCTCTCAATCTGCTTGGCGCGTTGCTCAGCCTGTGCCGTGCGTTGGTTGCGCTCGTTGACCTGACGGTCGTGTTCGCTCTTCAACTGTATGAACTTCTCTTTTGCCTGAAGGAGTTTCTCCTTCTTAATCATCTCGCCATCGTCTTCGGCCTTGCGAAGGATAGCCTTCGAGCGAGCCTTGACGCCAAAGTAGGTAGCCAAACCTGTTATGGCTGAAACGATTAAGGCAATTCCGATAATAAGTGTTGTTGCCATTTCTCTATAAATGTTTGTTTAAGTTTTATGTACTAAATAAAAAACCGCATGGATTCCTTTTCTTGTTTGACGAATCTGCTGATAAGTCAAGTATGAGGGCTTCGAGAGCTCGCAATCGTCCAACGGTGCCCGTAAGCACACCTCCGAGGAGGTTAAGGCCTGATTTTGAAACGCCGAGGTTGCCTCGATGTAATAAGTGTTCAGTTTCGCAAAGCTTAAGGAATCTATGCGGGTAGATTTCTTGGTATATGTTAAAGAACTCTTCCTTTTTGTTCAACTCTTTGAGGTGGGGTTTAAGCCGCTTCATCGGTTATTCTCCTCCTCGGGGCTCTATTACTTGCGGGTAATAGAATTTATCTTGTTCGTTTACTCCTAATCTCTATAGCTTCAGCTTGTTCAGGTAGTCCGTAATCTGGTCGCAAAGGGCATTAAGTGCCTTGACATCATCATTGCCCACCTCGCGGCTCTGCGACATCGCTACGTTCGATATGGCGAGCTGCAGGGCTGCCAATGCGAGGAAATCCTGACGTGAACTCCCCTCAATGCCCGCCTGCTCGAACTTCGCTGCATAGGCATTGACCATACGCTCGGCAAGGCGATAAATCTCCTCCTTCGATGGGTCGATTGCCATCGAATAATCCTTACCGACAATTTTCAGCGTTATGTTTTGCTTGCTTGCGCTCATTCTGTCCGATTGCTGCCTGTTATCTCTACTCCTGTTGTTTTACGATTGCTATGCAACGGTCCACCTCCCGCATTAGGCGATTGACACGCGCACGAGCCTTCGCAGTGTTGCCGTTATCTCCCGCAAGACCCACACCGAGTTGCGCTGTTGCCAGCTCGGAGTCGAGTTGCTTGACACGCTCCTGAAGAGAACGATTCTCCTCCTTGAGATCTCGGCACTCGGCAGTGAGTCGGTCGCATAACTCCGACTTTAGGCGATGCTCCTCGATAAGGAGTCGCACCTGCTCTGCCAACTTTTCGATACTCTCTTTTTGTGCCATCTTCTTGCGTAAAAACAATACAACACCCAAAGATAGTTAATTTTTCCGAAAAAATGCGGTTTCGGGCGAAAAAATTACATCCCGAAACCGCATATCTGCTTTTTGTGTTATAAATCCAACCCTACACCACCTCACCATAGAGGTCGTAATCCTCGGCAGCGGTGATGCGGACATTGTAGAATTTGCCGCGAATCAGGCGCTTTTTATCAGCCGGAATGAGTATCTCCTCATCCACCTCGGGCGAGTCGAACTGCGAGCGACCAACGTAGTAATCGCCCTGGCGCGAGTCGATAATCACGCGCTCGACAGAGCCGATGCGCTCGGTGTTGAGTTGCAGCGAAATCTCGCTCTGAATCTGCATAATCTCCTCCATACGGCGACCTTTTACCTGCTCAGGTACATTGTCGCTCAACTTCTCGGCAGAGTATGTACCCTCCTCCTCCGAGTAGGGGAAGACTCCGAGACGGTCGAAGCGCACGGTGCGTACAAACTCCTTCAACTCCTCGAAATCCTCATCCGTTTCGCCCGGGTAGCCGACCAAAAGCGTGGTGCGCAGTGCCATATCGGGCATCTTGCTGCGCAGACGCTCGATAAGGGCATAAGCCTCTGCCTTGGTGTGGCGACGTTTCATTGACGAGAGTTGTGCATCCGAGATGTGCTGGAACGGAATGTCGAGATATTTACAAATCTTCGGCTCGCGAGCCATAACCTCGATAACCTCCTCGGGGAAGGCGGTGGGGTAGGCGTAGTGGAGCCTAATCCACTCGATACCCTCGATGCGACAGAGCCTCTCGAGCAACTCCGCCAGGCAACGCTTGCCGTAGAGGTCGATGCCGTAGTATGTCGTATCTTGAGCGATGACAATCAGCTCCTTGACTCCTGCCTTGGCAAGCTTGCGAGCCTCCTCCTCCAGCACCTCCATCGGCACCGAAACGTGCGGGCCACGAATGAGCGGAATGGCGCAATAGCCACACTTCCAATTGCATCCCTCGGCAATCTTCAGGTAGGCGTAGTGCTTCGGAGTCGAGAGTGTGCGCTCGGTCTCGAGAGCCTTGCAATGCTCCACGCCAAGGGCTGCTACGACCTCCTCGAAGTTCTTGACTCCGAAGTATTGGTCCACCTCGGGAATCTCCTCGCGCAACTCGTCAGCATATCGCTCCGAGAGGCAACCCATAACAAAGAGGTGGTCGATCCTGCCCGCCTGCTTTGCTGCTACGGCATTCAGGATGGTGTCGATACTCTCGGCCTTGGCATCGCCGATAAATCCACAAGTGTTGATGACCACTGTCTTGGCATCGGTGCGGTCGCTGTCATAAACAACCTCCCAACCCGAGGCTGCCAATTGTGCTGCAACGTGCTCGGAATCCACTCGGTTTTTGGCGCAGCCGAGGGTTATGATGTTAATTTTTTTCATTTGTATCAAAAAGCGCATTTACAAACTCCACTCTATCGAAGCGGCGCAGTTGGTCGATACCCTCGCCAATGCCGATGTAGCGTACCGGGATGTGGAATCGGTCGCTGATGCCGATAACCACGCCTCCCTTGGCTGTGCCATCCAACTTTGTGATTGTAAGCGATGTGACTGCCGTTGCCTGAGTGAACTGCTTTGCCTGCTCAAAGGCATTCTGGCCTGTCGAGCCATCCAATACGAGCATAACTTCGTGTGGCGCATCGGGGATAACCTTCGCCATCACGTTGCGAATCTTCGAGAGCTCGTTCATCAGACCGACCTTATTGTGAAGACGGCCCGCCGTGTCGATAAGTACAACATCTGCTCCGTTGGCAACTGCCGACTTCAGCGTGTCGAATGCTACCGATGCGGGGTCGCTACCCATCTCCTGGCGAATCATCGTGGCTCCGGCTCTATCAGCCCAGACTGCCAACTGGTCGATGGCTGCTGCGCGGAACGTATCGGCCGCACCGATGTAGACCTTCTTGCCCGCCTTCGTAAGTTGGGCTGCGAGTTTACCTATGGTGGTGGTCTTGCCGGCGCCGTTCACGCCTACTACCATCAAAACGTAGGGTACGCCCTCCTTGACCTCCAATCCGAAAGCCTCATCCGAACCCTCGGCCTGCTCCATAAGTCGGGCAATCTCCTCGCGCAGGATGCCTTGCAACTCCGAGGTGCTCATATACTTATCGCGAGCTACGCGCTCCTCGATAGCCTCGATGATTTTGACCGTAGTCTCGACTCCGACATCCGAGGTAATAAGCACCTCCTCCAAGTCGTCTAACACCTCGGCATCGACCGTGGTGCGACCCGCCACAGCTCGAGCCAACTTCGAGAAGAAACCGCTTTTGGTCTTCTCAAGTCCGGCATTCAACTCCTCACGGCTCTGCTCTATCTGCTCCTCGCTTTGGGGAGCTTGTGCGCACTGCTCGCTCTCGCCCTTCTTCTTAAATAGATCGAAAAATCCCATACTTTATACCAAAGGATACTCTTTTTACTCAGATTATACGAAAGGATACTTGACAACCTCGGCCTTAATCAGTCGGTCACGAATGATGATAGCAATCTGGGTGCCTATAGCAGCATATTCAGCCTTGACGTAACCCAAGCCGATGCCGACCTTCAATGTGGGCGACATTGTACCCGAAGTGACGTGACCAATCTCCTCGCCCTCGAGCGAAGCAATCTTATACTCATGGCGCGGAATGCCTCGGTCAATCATCTTGAAACCTACCAACTTGCGCTCTACGCCCTCGGCTTTCTGCTTTGCCAGGAAGTCGCGGTCGATGAAATCCTTGCCATCGACAAACTTGGTTACCCAACCCAAGCCCGCCTCGAGCGGAGAGGTTGTGTCATCAATATCGTTGCCATAGAGGCAGAAACCCTTCTCCAAGCGCAGTGTGTCGCGTGCACCAAGGCCGATATTCTTCAATCCGTACTCCTCACCCGCAGCCCAGAGTGCCTCCCAGATGGTGTCGGCATCGGAGTTGTACATATAGATCTCGCAACCGCCCGAGCCGGTGTAGCCCGTAGCAGAGAGGATTACATCACAGCCTGCCAACTTGGTCTGCTTGAAGGTGTAGTAGACCATATCTTCGACCGGCTCATCGCACATCTTCTGGACAATCTTCATCGCCAACGGACCCTGGACTGCCAACTGTGCGATGTTGTCCGAAGCATTTTCCAACTCCACGCCGGCCTTCATTCCGAACTTCTCGCCCTCAGCGCAGATGTGAGCCCAATCCTTGTCGGTGTTGGCTGCATTCACGCAGAGCATATACTTCGTGTCGCTGAATTTGTAAATCAGAATATCATCCACGATACCACCCTTGCCATTGGGCATTGCGGCATACTGTACCTTGCCGTCAAAGAGTTTCGATACGTCGTTCGAAGCGATGTGCTGCAACAGGTCGAGAGCCCTCTCGCCCTTGACCCAAATCTCGCCCATGTGGCTCACGTCAAAGACTCCTGCCTTCTCGCGCACTGTGGCGTGCTCATCGTTGATGCCCGAGAACTCGATGGGCATATTGTAGCCCGCAAACTCTGCCATCTTGGCACCGTTGGCGATGTGGTACTTGGTAAATGCTGTTGTTTTCATGATGTTATGGTTTTGATTTTACTTATCCTGAATTACTTTGATGCAAGAAGAACGATCTCGCACCTCTCCGTAGATGTAGAGCACACGGCGCTTGCCTGTCTTGTTGGGCTCGGCAGTGATTACGATGGTTTTGGTGTGGCGTGTCGCTACGGCCGAGAGCCAATCGAAATGTACGGTCATTACCGACTCGTTGCCATCCAACTCGTCATCATCCCACTCCTCGTTGCCGTTGTAGTTGGCAATCGAGAGTTCGTAAATTGACTCTGTGCCGGTAACGCTCTTTGTGCCACCCTCGGCTGTGAACTCTACCTGTCTCTCGTAACCGAAATTATCTTTGTTGCAGGATTGTAGTCCCAAAATCGTTAGCAGTGCTACTGCCCACAGTGCAATACGTTTCATACTTCTATTCTTTTTAGGTTTATGTTTCAATTTGTATCTATTGTGTTACTCTTCTCTGCGTTTAAGTCCTAAGCGAGGACAGCGGGTGAATGGTTTGCTACGGTCGAATAGGTAGCGATAGGTGGTGTGCATCTTGTGACGCTTGGCGCAGACGTAACGCTCAATCATTCTGTTCATTACGGGGTTAAAGTCGCCAATCCACGCAAACTCGAAACTCTTGTAGCGGTTGTGCCCCGAACGAATATAGGTTTCGAGGATGTGGGTCATTATAGCCGACTCGATACCCTTGCCGTGGTAGTCGGGCGTGATACCGAAGATTAGTCCGAATACTCGCTCGCACGAACGTGTAACCTTCAAATTCCACAATAATCTCAATTGATTGACGATGCCGAACTTACCATTAAACTTGCCGATGATAGAGTTCAGGTCGGGCACCATGATAAAGAATCCGATAGGCTCCTGCTCGTGATAGGCAAAGTAGATAAGGTTGGGGTCGATTATGGGTTTTATCTTCTGAAGCATCGCCTGTGCCTCGTCACTCTCCATAGGCTTTACACCCGTGAAGAGCGACCACGCTTTGTTGTAAATCTGACGGAAATTCTCGGCCTCGTCCTCGAGGTTATGCATATCAATTCGCTCGATGTGATAACTCTTGTTTGAGAGAACTCTATGGGCCTTCTCGAGCGCTATCTCGCTCAAGTTATCTTCGTCAACACGCCAGATGTAAGAGTTCTGGTTGAAGTAGTTATGGAAACCGTAGCCCTCGAACAACTCCTTGTAGTAGGGTGGGTTGTAGGGGTTACCGTAGAGTGGTTGGAACTCAAATCCCTCCACCAGCACTCCCCACCACGAGTCGCGCGAGCCGAAGTTTATCGGGCCATCCATCGCCTCCATACCCCTCTGCGCAAGCCACTCTCGGGCTGCATCGAAGAGCGTATTGGCCAACTCCTGGTCGTTGATAGCCTCGAAGAAACCACATCCGCCCGTGGGCTGCTCGTAACTGAAAGCGTGTTGCTTGTCGTAGAAAGCAGCGATGCGACCAACGACCTTCCCCTCGCTGTCGATAGCAATCCAACGGATTGCTTCGCCCTCGGCAAAGAGTTCGTTTCGGCTCTTGTCGAAGACGGCTTTTATATCATTGTCGAGAGGGCAGACCCAATTGCGGTTACCCTTGTATAGGCGCTTCGGCAGGTCGAGAAATTGACGCTCGTCGTAAGCCGTCACAACCTCTTTCAACGTATACTTTCCTACTTCCATTGATTAGCACAATTTGTCAATATACAAAGATAGAAAATAAAATCCACAATTCACAATCCACCATTCACATTTTTTGCTTTCAGCAAAACAATGGCGAGGTGGGCAAGATTGACTTTTTGCCCTAATTCGTTTATTGCCAACAGGAAACTTAATTCTCGCCCTTATCGCCTTGCCACTGGTAGTGAGGCTGTCGGATGCCGAGCAGCGCAATGATGCGCTCGACAACGGTCAGGCATGCCTGCTCGATGGTCGTGGGGTGGGAATAAAACGAGGGCGAGGCGGGAACGATGATGCCTCCTGCCTCGGTGACGGAGGTCATATTGCGCAGATGGATAAGCGAATAGGGTGCCTCGCGTACCACCAAAATCAGTCGTCTGCGCTCCTTGAGTATCACGTCTGCCGCTCGCTCGATGAGAGTCTGTGAGAGTCCGTGGGCAATGCGCCCGAGCGTGCCGACCGAAGAGGGTACTACCACCATTGCATCGTATGAAGCCGAACCGCTGGCAACAGGGGCAAAAAGGTCGTGATTGTTGTAGATTGTAATACGCTCATCGTGGGGTATTTCGACCCCTTCGAATGCGACAACCTCACGAGCCGTATCGCTGAAAATCAATGCTATATGTTCGACCTCGGGTGCACGCAAAAGTGCCTCGATGGTCAATCGGGCGTATATCGAGCCGCTGGCTCCCGTTATGGCTACAATAACTCTCATCGAAGGTTACAACTCTATGATTTTACACTTCCAGCCCTTCTGCTTTGCAAATTCGAGCGTCTGCACTAAGGCGTAATTCATATTGCTAAAGGCTTTGTCGCTGTCGTGGAAGACAACAATCGAGCCCGGCTTGATGTCTTTGAGAACGATGTTGGTCACCCGGCGGGGCGACAGATGGCGATTGTAGTCGTGCGAAACGATGCTCCACATCACAATCTTAAAGCGCTCAGCCACAGCCCTCATCTGTGATGGGGTTACTCGTGCGTAAGGCGGGCGAAAGAGGTCGCTATGGAGTATGTCATCGGCACAATCTATATCCTCCAAGTAACGCTCGAGCGACATACACCAACCCTTCTGGTGCGAATAGGTGTGGTTGCCTATCTTGTGACCTGCATCGAGAATTTTCTGGTAGAGGTCGGGGTAGAGTTCGGCATTTTTACCCAGCACAAAAAAGGTCGCCTTGGCATCGTACTTCTCCAGCGTGGCGAGTATCCACTCCGTCACTCCGGGCGTAGGTCCGTCATCGAAGGTGAGATAGATACCCTCGGGGTCGTTGATACTCCAAGTCGAGTCGGGTATCAGATATCTGAGTACTTTGTCGACAATCTTTAACATCCTGGTCAAAAGGTTTACATTCGCAAATGTAGATATTTTTCTCGGTAAATGTTACCTCTTTGGCAAATTTTTCGTATATTTGGCAATCTTAATTTAATGTAGCATTTTTAATATGGGAAAATATCTGCGCATATTCGGTATTGCCATTGTGGCGTGTGTGATGGTTGGTTGTGATGCATTTCATCGTCTGGCCGGTGACGGGCAAACTTCGCAGGGCGCACCCTACGAGGTGATTGTTGTCTGCAAGAACAACATCTGGGAGGGCTCTGCCGGCGATACGCTTCGTTACTTTCTGCAACAACCGGTGCCGACCAATAATCAATATGAGCCGTTGTATGATGTGCTGCGTGTGGCTCCCGACAACTTCAAAAATCTGCTCGAGCGTCATCGTAACGTGCTGAAGTTGCTGGTAGACCCCACGGTCGAGAATGCGGGTATCGGTGTGCAGTATGATGTTACGGCCAAGCCTCAAATTATGATTTTGGCGCAAGCTCCGACCCAGGAGGCATTGACCTCTCTGCTGGCCGAGAATGGCGACAATCTGGTGCAGGTGCTCGAGTCGGCTGAGCGTGATCGTACAATCGACTTCGGTCGAAAGTTCGGTGCCAAGGAGTTGGAGAAAGTTATCCACGAAAAGTTCGGTGTTACGATGCATATCCCGAAGGGTTATACGCTGCGTAATGCTACTGAGGATTTTGTGTGGGCTTCATACGAGTTTCCCACTGCAAGTCAGGGCTTCTTTGTCTACTCATATCCCTACGAGGGTAAGGAGTCGTTGTCGTTGAAGGCGTTGACGGCTGCGCGTAACAAATTTGCTGCGAAGATTCCTGGTCCTTCCGATGGCTCCTATATGACTACGCTGGGCGAATATGAGCCCGACTACCGAATGATGCGTATCGAGGGTCGCCTTTGGGTCGAGATGCGAGGATTGTGGGATGTGGCCAACGACTTTATGGGAGGCCCGTTTGTGAGCTTCTCGACTGTCGATACCGCCACGAACAGGGTCTTTACCATCGACTGCTATGTCTACTCGCCCAAGCTCGGCAAACGTAACTTCTTGCGACCGCTGGAGCACTTGGTCTATATGACGCAATTCCCAACCTCGGCTGCAAAGTAGGCCGAAGAGCTGCTTAGAATAGAATTCCTGTCGAGAGCGAGTAGCGGATATGGCGTTTGAGCCGTATCTGCTCGGTTGTGCCTTGCGACTCCACTCGGCTGTGGATCACACTTCGCGGGTAGCCCGAGATGCGTGCCTCGATAAAGAATCTGCCGAGGTTAACCCCCAGTCCGCCCATCAAACCGACATCCGAATCGTTAAACTTTATCTTGACCAAGTTGGGCGCACTGCTCTTCTCGGAGTGAGCTATGCGGATAAATGTTCCGCACAGAAGATGCATGGGGCCGATATTAACTCCTATCATCAGCGGAAGTTCGATTCTATTGGCGTGGAGCCTGACCCGCAATTGCTCAATCGGAGCCACATATCGCACCTGGTAGCACGAGAGGCTATACTCAAATTCGGCCTGCAGATGGAGATGGCGTGTGATGTTGAGGCGAGCCATAATGGCACTCTCCAATCCGACCTTAGCGTTATCGCTGACGATATATCTCTCGCCGAACGACACCTTTGGCAGTGAGAGGTCGGTGGCGTTGGCTCCGATGCGAACTCCCACCCGAAGAGTCTGTGCTCGGGAGGTGGCGCTTATCGCCCCGAGGAGCGTGAGTATGAGGAGTAATCTTTTCATGGTGCAATATCGTTGTGAGATAGGCACGATTTGTGCCAGAGGAGTAGTTCCGCTGTGCGAGTTTCGGGCTCTTTGTGGTGCTTTTTGTCGCCTTTTGTTTGCAAATTCAAAAATAAGCCCTACCTTTGCATACAGATTTATGTGGGATTCCGATTCTCGGCGAGGAGTCGGAGTTCTTAATTTTTTGTGTCGCCAAAATAATTGTTGGATATAGTAACAAAACGAGATAAACTATGGCAAAAGAGATTATTTACCTTACAGCTGAAGGTTACAAGAAGTTGAAGGACGAACTCGACCACATGCGTTCGGTTGAGCGTCCTGCGGCAGCCGCAGCCATTGCCGAGGCACGCGATAAGGGCGACTTGTCGGAGAATGCGGAGTATGATGCAGCACGCGAGGCTCAGGGTCTGCTCGAGATGCGTATCGCCAAGTTGGAGGATACACTCGCCAACTCGCGAATTATCGACGAGAGTAAAATCGACAAGAGCAAGGTGCAGATTTTGAGCAAGGTAACCCTTCTGAACCACAATAACGGCAAGGAGGTGACCTATACTATCGTATCGGAGAATGAGGCTAACCTCCGTGAGGGTAAGCTCGCAATCGGTACCCCCATCGCTAAGGCTCTGCTTGGCAAGAAGGCAGGCGAGGTTGTTGAGGTAACTGTTCCCGCAGGTGTCATTAAGTTCGAAATTAAAGAGATTTCAATCTAACAACTGCTGATTAGTAGTAAACTAAAGCCACCCGAAATTTCGGGTGGCTTTAGTTTTTGCTATTGGCCTCGACCCCTCCGCCCTGCGGGCACCTCCCCTAAGACAGGGGAGGAGTTTGTAATACACCCTTAAACTCCTTAAACTCCTTAAACTCCTTAAACTCTCTTAAAAAAAACTTAACCCCCTTAAATTCTCTAATCTCACTTAAGAAATGAGGGCTGACTAAGTTTCAACTTAGTCAGCCCCTATTTCTGCAACGGCAATGAGTTCTACATCGTGCCGCCAACGTGCCACCAGAAGGCACGCAAGCCGAGCTTGGAGTTATCCTCATCTATCTGACGGACAGCAGCAAGCAGCGCATCTGCCTTGTCATCCTCCGTAATGGCGATGATTGCCGAGTTGAGGGTGGGCCATACGGCATCGCCCAAGTGAGGCTCTCCGGTTGTCATACCGCAACCTGTAACCTCCTCCCACGAGGTATAGCCACGAACTCCGAGTTCGTTCATCTTCTGACGTACCTCTTCATAAAGTGCCTGATTGCAGGCCAAAAATATCGCTTTCATAATCTGTTACGCATTAAGTTTAGCAAGTTTCTTTGCCGCCTTGCGCTCTTGACGAAGCGCAAGGATGCAATAGAGTACCGGAATGAGCAGCAGGGTAATCAGTGTCGAGAACGAGAGTCCCCACGCCACCGACATACCGAGCGAGTTCCACATCTCGGAGCCGACACCGTTGCCGACAGCCATCGGAACCATACCCATAACCGTAGTGAGTGTGGTCATCAAGATAGGACGCATACGCGAGCGACCTGCTGCCACTGCAGCCTCGAGTACCGACATACCACGACCCTGCAACAGGCGGGTGTAGTCCACCAGGATAATACCGTTGTTCACAACGATACCGACCAGCATCAACAAACCGAGCAGACCCATAATGCCGAGCGGCGTTCCCGAAATCCACAATCCGAGCAATACGCCCACCAACGCAAAGGGCAGCGAGAACATGATGATAAAGGGATAGCTGAGCGACTCGAACTGCGATGCCATAATCACAAATACGAGGATAATCATCAGTGCCAGGAGCATAAACATATCGCGGAAGGTATCCTGCTGGTCCTCATACGAGCCACCGAAGTCCCAAGTCAGACCTGCCGGCATATCCATATCGTTCAAACCTAAAGTTGTAGCCTCGATAAGATCCGATGTTGCGTATCCGTGGGCAACCGAGCCCGAAATCTTCACATAGCGAGAACGGTCCTTACGCTCGATTGACGGGGGCGATACGGTCTCGATAACCTCGCCCAGGTCGCGCACCTTGATTGCGCCACCGGTGGTGGGGCTATAAATAGTGACATTCTCCAATGCCTCCTTCGACTCACGGAACTCCTTAGCGTAGCGTACCAAGATGTCGTACTCCTCACCATCCTCACGGTAGTAAGATGCAATGGCACCATTCACTCGGTTACGCAGATAGTTTCCGGCTGTCGATACGTTCAATCCGTTCATTGCCAACTTCTCGCGGTCGAATACCACCTGGAACTCGGGAGTATACTCCTCGCGCGAGATGACAACCTCCGAACAGCTCTCAAATCCGAGCATCATCTCCTTGATTTTGGCAGCATAGATGTCGGTATCCTCGAGTGAGTAGCCATAGAGCTCGATGTCTACCGATGACTGACCTCCGGCTCCACCCTTCTGGCCCGACTCGATAACCTCGAATGAGCGAATCTCGGGATACTTCTCCAAATCCTTACGCATACCGTCACAAATCTCGGTCAGTGAACGCTCGCGCTCGGTCTTCTTCAACAGACGGATATTCATCGAGATATAGTGAGTACCGTTCTCCTGAATCGAGGCAAATGCATTATCAGAGTCGGCAACACCCTCGGTCATACCGATAGTCTTAATCTCGGGATATTTCGTGCGGAACTCCTCATCGATACGCATCGCTACATCGCGAGTAATCTCCTGACGAGTACCTACGGGCAACTTGATTTTAACTGCGATGCGGGCATTATCCTGCGAGGGCATAAACTCGGTCTTAACGCGCGGACCGATGCCGACAACGACTCCTATGAAGATTGCTAATGCGCCCAAAACAAAGGTCTTGCGGTGGTTTACACACCAATTGAGAATGTGGCCATAGAAGTTCTCGAGGCCACCCATACCCTTGTCGACCCAGTGCTGAATCTTTGACTTCTTGGGATTCTGCTTCATGATAAGCGAGCAGAGTACCGGTGTGAAGGTCAACGCAGCAGCCATTGAGACAGTAAGCGTAATGGTAACCATCCAACCCATCGGGCCGAACAGGATACCTGCCATACCCTCAATCATCGTAAGGGGCAAGAATACCGCCAACGTGGTCAGTGTAGATGCGATAACCGAAAGACCCATCTCCTTCGTAGCGAAGATTGCAGCCTGCTTAACGCGCGAACCACGATCAATGTGCTGGGTGATATTCTCGAGGATAACGATTGCGTTATCGACCACCATACCAATCGAGATTGAGATTGACGACATTGTGATAATGTTCAGTGTCGAGTCGGTCATCAGCAGGTAAATCAGTGACGAGAGCATCGAAATCGGGATGGTCAGCACAATGATAAACATCGCACGCCAACGACCGAGCATCAACATCACCACGAACATCACGATAATAAAGGTGGTAAGGATGGTGTCGATAAGCGACTGAGCCGTATCCATAATGTTGTCGGAGTTGTCGATGAAGGGCTCGATACGGACATCCGAGGGGAGGGTGGGCATAATCTTCTCCATCTCCTTCATTACCTTGCGCGAGATATCGACCGTATTTGCGCCATTCTGCTTCTGGATGATAAGCATACCGGCTCTCTCACCGTTGTTGAAGCCCTCCTGTGTGCGCTCCTCCTGGGTATCGGTAATGGTTGCCACATCACGCAGATAGATGTTGGCTCCGCCACGAGTACCGATGACGATGTTCTCCATCTCCTTGGCACCCGAGAACTCCTGGTCTACACGCAACGAGTAGGTGTTAGAGCCCACATCAAGCGTACCGCCAGGGATTGAACGGTTCTCGGCCGAGATAATCTGTGAGATGTTCTCGATGGTCATTCCGTAAGCATCGAGTTTGTAGGGGTCGCAGTAGATTTGAATCTGGCGAGCGGGAAGACCCGACACCGATACGGTACCTACTCCCTTCACACGAGCCAACGGAGTCGAAACTCGCTCATCGACAATCTTTGCCAGACCGCTCCAACTCTCCTCAGCCTTGATTGACATCATCATAATAGGCATCTCGTCGGGCGAGAACTTCATGATGATAGGCAGATTAACCTCGTCGGGGAGGCTCTGTACGACCATGTCGAGTTTGTCGCGGACATCTGCTGTTGCGACATCGGGGTCGATACCATAGTTGAACTGCAGGGCCACCATCGAGATATTCTCCTTCGACTTCGAAGTGATGTGCTTCAGGTCCTCAACCGAGTTGAGGCTATTCTCGAGTGGCTTGGTTACATTCTCCTCGATATCCTCAGCGCTGGCTCCGGGGTATGCCGTAACTACGATGATGTAGTTCGAGTCGATGTGCGGGAACAGATCGACCGGCAGCTTCACCAGCGAGAAAATACCGAATATAGCGACTGCGACAAAGACAAGAATTGTCGTAATCGGGTTATTGACGGCTGTTTTATAGATATTCATCTTACGTTCGTTGTTAAGTTTCGACTATTTGTTAAGTTCGACCTTCTCGCCACTGGTGATGCCCAGCTGACCGAGAACTACAACCTGCTCGCCGGCCTTGACACCCGAGAGTACCTCATACTCATAATCCAAACGCTGACCGAGCTCTACCTTGCTGTAACGCACGGTGCTGTCTGCCGGATTGTAGATGAAGACATAGCGGTCGCCCGAGCCCATGAGCTTATTCACGGCACGATCCGAGATAACCACACGGTTAGCAGTTGCGTAGGGCAATGTCACGCGAGCAAACATTCCGGGGCGTACTCGCTCATCGTTGTTGGGAACCGAAACCTCGACCTGGAATGTGCGGGTTGTGTTGTTGATTGTGGGGTAGATGCGCGAGATGCGACCGTTGAACTTCTCGTCACCGTAAGCATCGAGTGTAACGTATACATTCATGCCACGCTTAATCTTCGAGAAGAGCGACTCCGAGACGTTAATCATAATCTTCACGGGGCGAATCTGCTCTACAACCAATACGGGATAGCCCGAAGCCATATCGCCTACATCGAAGTTACGAGCCGACACAACTCCCGACACGGGCGAAGTGAGGGTGGTATTCTCGACAAGGTTTGCGTATGCCGACTTTGCCACCTCATATGAGAGCTTGCGGCCGTCATACTCCGACTTCGATGCGCCACCGAACTCGTAGAGCTCCTTTGCACGCTCGTACTCCTTCTTGGCATTCTCGAGCTGAGCCGAAGCCTGCACCAATGAAGAGTTGTCGAGCGTAACCAGTGTCTGACCAGCCTTAACGTGGTCGCCTACGTCTACCAAAATTTTGGTGATACGCAGCGGCTGCTGCGATGCGATATTATTCACAACCTGTGCCTCGACCGTACCGGTGAAGGATACCGACTGTGTGACATTGCGGCGAGTGGCGGTAGCTACCGATACCTTCGACAGCTCCTTAACCTCCTCTACCGTCTGCTTCTTCTCATTTCCGGAGCAGGCAACACCTGCTACTGCACATACGATAAGTAGTGACTTCAAAACTCTTTTCATAACCTTTTTCTTTATCTTTTATTTTCTGATTTTACGATGTTAAAACTCCAAGTTGCCGAGAATCTTATCCAGTGCAATCTTCGAAGTGAGGAAGTTGTAGATTGACGAGTTGCGGCTCAACTCTGCCTGAGTGAGTGCCAACTGCGAGTTGTCGATCTCGACTAAAGTGCCCTTGCCGACCTCGTAACGCTTAACAGCAATCTCGTATCCGCGCTGAGCCTGTGCCACAGTCGCGTCTGCCGAGTTGAACTGCTTGACGCTGGTCTGCATCGAGTTGAGCGACTGAATCATCGCAACTCTCAACTGGCGCTCGACATTCTCTCGCTGCAGCTGCAAATTCGAGAGGTCGAGGTTTGCCTTGCGTGTAGCGGCACGCTTCGAGTTACCCGCGAAGATGGGGATATTAAGCTGAACGCCTGCATACGAGTAGGGATTCCAAGCCTCCTTCTGTCCGAAACGGCCATCGTTACCCAGTGCAGTGTAGAGATATGCTGCATTGACCGAGAGGGTAGGCACATTTGCCAACTTGGTAATCTTCAACGCCTTGTCGAGCATCTGCTCCTGCAACTCGAACTGCTTCATTGTGGTATTGTTCGTAAGGTCGAGCTGCGAGAGAGAGTAAGCCTCATCCATTGCAGACTTGAAATCCATCAGCGAGCCCTCGACATCGATATCCATCTGCAGGTCGAGACCGAGCAGCGCCTTGAGTTGCCACAAGGTGAGCATCACGCTATTCTCCGCTTCGAATACGTTGGGCTCGGCATTCTGTACCGAGACATTCGAGCGAATCATATCATACTCCGAAACTGAGCCTACATCGTAACGCATCTTGACATTCTTGTTGTTCTCGACAGCGTTGTTGTAGACACTCTTGTATACGGCCAGCGACTCCTTGGCCAACAATACCGAGTAGTAGGCCTTGGTCACCTGCTCGACCATATCCTGACGTGACGAGCGAGCCTTCTCGACTGCCAACTCCACATCGAGAGCCGACACCTTGAGGCTTGCCCACAACTGAGCATTCACCACAGGCATTGCTGCCGAGATACCGCCATTGAACGAGTTGTCCGAGCCGACCTTGATGGTTTGGGTCTGGCCTCCGAGCGACATGCTCATTGTCTGCTTCTCGATTACGCGCTGATAGGTAGCCGTAGCATCGATTTGCGGATAGAGCTTTGCGTAGGTACCCTGCTTGGCATAACGCTTGATTTCAATCTCCTGATCTGCAATTTTGATGGTCGGATTCTCGCTCAAGGCAATTTCGAGTGCCTGCTCGAGAGTGAGCTTGGTCGTCTGAGCCAAACCCGACACGATGCCGAACATCAACATTCCCACTGTTAAAAATAACTTTTTCATACCTTATATATAAATTGTTTCTTTAAGTTCACTATATCTTAATTCCGTTCTTTGCGATAAAGTTGTCGATTACCTCCAATCCCTTTGGTGTTGCCACTCCGCGGAAGAAGCACACTATAATATGGCGAAAAGCCTCGTGTTGCGACACCCCTTGCGGATAGGGGAAATCCTGACGAGCAATGACACCCATCGAGGTATAGTACAACACCGTGATAGCCAAGTCCATATTAAATTT
Source organism: Alistipes sp. (assembly GCA_017631055.1). GTDB lineage: Bacteria > Bacteroidota > Bacteroidia > Bacteroidales > Rikenellaceae > Alistipes. The sequence goes on along the minus strand of JAGBTZ010000033.1, from coordinate 39,821 downwards.
ATTGTCGAAGAAGCCTTCGTTTACACACTTATGTATCGCATTGCGCAGATTTGTTCGCCCCACTTCGCCCGACTCCTGGCGGATGCGCTCGAAGACCTTGGGATAAAATCTCTGCAAGTTATTCATAATACGATGATTTACCTCCGTATATTGCATCATATTGAGAAAACCTTGCAAAACAACTTCAAGAATTGTCGTCGAGGTATCTTTTGCGATGAGATTTATATCGTTGCGCTGCTTCTCGAGAAAGTATGACATACAGAGATATATCAGCTCCTCCTTGTCGCCAAACATCTCGTAGAGTGTTCTCTTCGACATACCAAGGCTCTGCGCAATGTCATCAACTCTTACCGACTTGATGCCATTGGCAACAAACATCTCGCTTGCGCGTTCTATTATATACTCTTTTTGTGTCATTCCTCTTGTTAAAGTTGTCTACCAAGGTGATTTCTGCGCATATTATCACACTGCAAAGATATGGCAGAAAACTCAAAAAACAAAAAAAGTTTTCACAATTACGCCATTTTCGACAAAAAAACATCCGACTTTAGAGTTCGCTACTCCAAAGCCGGATGTAATCTTTCGCAACAGTGCTACTACTTATTCTCGCCAGAGGTTTGGCTATCCTCCTTTTTGCGGTTGTAGTAGAGTGCACGCTTAATCTTCTGGGTCGGGGTCTTAACGAAGCCATCCTTCTCCTCGACAACCTCGCTGATGCGCGAGAAGCGGTTGACCTTCGAGTTCACAAATTCGAGAATCTCCTTCTTCTTGTCGTTCTTCCACTTCTCCCACTCTTGCTCCCACTCGTTGCGCTTGATGTGGTACTCATCCTTCCACTCCTCGAACTTGGCCTCCAAGGCCTCGGTGTTGAAGTGTACCAATGCCACCAGATGACCCTCCTGCTCGGTAACGAGCGATTCGGTGATGAAGACGTGAGAGTTGAGCACGGTCTCGATATCCTCGGGGTAGATATTCTCGCCACTCGGGCCGACAATCATATTCTTCAGACGGCCACGGATATAGAGTCGGTCATCCTGGTCGAAGCAACCGAGGTCACCGGTGCGGAACCAACCATCCTCAGTGAATGCCGCTGCCGTAGCCTCGGGATTCTTATAGTATCCCATCATCACACTCGGGGTCTGTGCTACAATCTCGCCCTGACCGGTCTCGGGATTGATATTATCCAGGCGCAGAGTGACGCTTGAGCAGACGATACCCGTAGAGCCGAGGCGTACCATTGCCGGAGCAGCGCCGGCCAACAGCGGAGCAGTCTCGGTCAAACCGTAACCGATAGCGTAGGGGAACTTAGCCTCGAGGAGGAACTTCTCGGCCTCCTTGTCGAGTTTGGCTCCACCGATGCCGAGGAATCGGATGCGGCCACCGAATGCCTTCATCAGTTTCTTACCTGCTACGCGGTGCAGATAGCGGCGCAAGGGGTCAACCTTGCAGATTGTGCGCCAAAATGCATTTGACGAGAATTTAGCCTTAACCTGACTGCGATAGATCTTCTCGATAATCAGCGGGACAATCATCATTACGGTCGGTTTAACTCCGCGCAGTGCGGGCATCAGCGCAGATGCCGTGGGCGGACGGTCGAGGTATACAACGCTCGAGCCCTTCGAGAAGGGGTAGAGCATACCCACCGAACACTCGTAGGTGTGCGCTAAGGGCAATACCGAGAGGAAGACATCATCCTCATCAATCGGGAATAGTCCGTAGTACATCGGTATCTGTGCGCAGAGTGCGTTGTGCGAGAGCATAACTCCCTTGGGTGACGAAGTTGTTCCCGAGGTGTAGATAATAACCGCCAAATCATCGGGCTGCGGAACTGTGAACGAGCCCTCCTCCTTGACACGTTGAGCCGTGATGCGGAGGTTTTTGGTACGGATGACGATATTCATCTTCTCGACAGTCTCCTTCGATAGTTTGGTGTAGAGCTTATCCGAGCAGAGCAGTGCCTTGGCCTCGGCATGCTCGATAATCATATCCAACTCTTCGCCTGTGAAATCTGAAAGGATTGGGACCGCCACAAGACCTGCTGTGGTGATAGCAAAATAGCAGACACCCCAGTTGGGCATATTGCTACTCAGAAGGACTACCTTATCACCAGCCTTTAGTCCTGCGGATTTGAGATCTTCCTGCACTTGGGCTACACGGCGACCCACCTCAGCGTAGGTCAGCGACTCGCCCTCAAACAGCGAGAACGCTGTGCGCTCTGCGAAATTCTTTATACTGTGATGAAAGAGCTCGTAGAGTGTAGTTTTTGTCTGTTTTTCCATAATATATTGGTTATACAAACCGCAAATCGGGTCAAAGGTAGCAATTTTTTCGAAAATTTCACTATTTTTGAGTCAAATTTGGAATGTTAAAGAGTTCTATTATAAAAGATTTGGCACTTCGTGCGGGTTTTGACCTGTGCGGCATCGTTCCGTGTTGTCATTTTGCCGAAAATGAACACTACTTTCGAGAGTGGTTGGCAAGCGGATATGGTGCCGATTTGTACTATCTCGAGCGCAATCTTGATAAGCGTTTCGATGTGGGGCGATTGGTCGAAGGGGCAAAGTCGGTCATCGTTTGTGGTGTGAACTACAAGTCGCCTCGCAGTATGGGTTATCCGGCAGGTTGCCCGACCAAGGTGGCATCTTATGCCTGTAATCGCGACTATCACACGACCCTCAAGCAGATGCTTGCCACGCTCTATGCCTCTTTGAAAGAGCTCGTTCCGTCACTTTGCGCACGAGCCTTTACCGATTCGGCTCCATTGCTCGAAAAGCAGCTCGCAGTGCAGGCAGGTCTTGGGTGGATTGGTCGCCAATCGTTGCTGATAACGCCCCGATTTGGCAGCTTTGTTCTGCTCTGCGAACTGGTTATTGACCACGAGGTCGATTGTTACGACTCTCCCTTCGAGGGCTCGCGTTGCGGTGAGTGTCGCCGCTGTGTGGAGGCTTGCCCCAATGGTGCCATTTTGCCCACAAAGAGCATCGATGCCTGCCGTTGCATATCGCGCCTGACCATCGAGAAGAGTCCCGATTTGACCTCTGAGTGTGTCGGAGGGGATGTCGGTTTGGCGGGTTGGATTTTCGGCTGTGATGAGTGCCAGAGTTGTTGTCCTTACAATCGGACTACGCCCTATGCCACCAACCTCAACTTTGCACCACCGCTATTTGACCCTGTCGAAATTTCGGCCGAGGAGTGGCAGCGGATGAGCGAGGAGCTCTTTGCCGAGAGATTTGGCCAAACACCTCTGCTCCGCAGCGGATTGCAGCGGATACAGCAAAATATCAAATCCCAGGATTAAATCAGATTCTGCAGCGAGTGGATGGGGCACTGTGCCTCGCAGAACTCCTCGATGGTCATCGGCTCAGCTATGGTGCAATAGCGACGGTATCGCTTCATTACGTTGCGAACGTAGGCGATAGTTTGGCGGCTACCGGTGAATTTTCCATAACTTACCACCTCGTGCTGATAGTATTCGGGCTCGCTCTTGAGTGCAAGGTAGTGAGCCACATCCTCCCACGAGTTCATATCGGCTCCATGTGCGCGAGCCAATCTGCGTGCATCTGCAACGTGGCCAAGACCACCGTTGTAACTCGCCAAAACAAGGCTCATAGAGTCTTCGACCGAAGCACTATTGGGGACCTTAATCATCGAGTTAATCTCTTCGAGAAGTGCCGCTGCTGTGCGGATATTATTCAGGGGCACGACCAACTCCTCGGCCGTTAGCCCGAAGTGCTCGCCTATGTGGGGCATAATCTGCATCAGCCCCATAGCGCCCTGATTTGATACGGCATCAGCCCTGAAGTTCGATTCGGTGTGGGCAATGGCGCTCAACAATCGCCAATCAATGCCGCTCTCGATGCCCACCGATTGCATAATTTGATCGTAAGGCGAGATTATATACTCAACCTCCGTTGCCAGATTTTTACGGCATCTGCACCTCTCCGTCACTGACTCGCATCTCGTTATCGAGAAGAGCATCGCCAGTGAAATCATCATCGAAATAAATGTCGCTACGACACGTTGTACCATACAATATAATTTAGCGTCCTTCGGCTCTCGGGCTCTAATCGTAGAATGCCCACGAGATACCGAACTTGAACATACCCGGGTTGAGCGGATAACCGGCAACCGTGAAATACTCATCGTTTCCGAAGAGCCCCTTGTTAAGGTGTTGGTATTTCAAGAAAATTCTCATTCGTTTCCATTTTGCCGTAATAAAGGCATCGATGTAGGGGTAGTTACCCATCTTCCACTCTCGTTGGTTGTAGAAGGTCGAGAGTGCCGGATTGTAGCCCGGAGCGTAGTAACTTGTGTTAAATCGGCCATCGAAACCAATCTGCATACGCAGCACATCACGCTTTACCCAAAACTCGTAGTAGTACGACAAGAAGGCACTCACCAACGGCACCGGAGCCACCACCTCATCCGAGGTGAGTTGTACGAGTACTCGGTGGTTGAGGTGCAAGCCCTTGATGGTGAAATCTTTGCGGGCATAGAAGCTCGTAACGCTCAAACTTCCGTTATGTTGCGTAGGCAGACTCTCGGCATTGTAATATATGCGGTCGAGATATATGCCCTGCCAAGCCGCAAGTTCGATACCAAAGTCGGGTACCTCGAAGCGCACCTCGAAGCGGGTCTGGTTCTCCTTGCCGAAATTATTGTTCCAAATGTAGTGGTTCGAGAAGAGGTTTTGCTGCCAATACTCGGGGGTACGACTCTCCTGACGGAACTTGCCCGAGAGAATCAGGGCGTGACCCTTGACAAAGGCTCGGAATGCAACATTAGCGCCCAACGACAAATCGCCTCCACGGTAGCCCGAGGGGTAGAACTTCGCATCTGCGCCCCAATCGACATATTTGCGAATTTTACCATTCACACCTCCATACACAAACCAACTTGTGCGTTTGTCGCGGCCGTACTTGCCCGCAGCGTAGTCGCCCATTGAGAATTGAGAGTAGGTGTGAAGGTCGAGCCCGACACCACCGTCAATAGTTCCGACCACACCATTACGATTCCAAGGTTGTGCCTGGATGTAGAGGCGGTTGGTTATGCGGCGTTCGCAAATCGAATCGCGGGTCTGCGCCGGATTTATATACCAATGTTTATAGTATACATCCCTGGTGGGAATGTAGTTTCCGTTGTCGTCACGTTCGCCACGCTCGTTGGTGTAGGTGGCATATTTATCGGTGTAGACCTTGCTCCACGAGTTATACTCGAAGGTGTGGCCGATGTATATAGCCGAGAGGTCGGCTATCGAGAAATCTCGCTCGGTAACCCTCTGCAACGGAATCGCCATAGCCTGCTTGATGAAGAAGGCGTTGTTGCGATAGTGGTTCTTGGCCTCGGCGCTTGCCAACTTCATCGGAACGCCCGAAGGCATCTCGAAGATGGTGTCGGTAATGGCCCACATACCCACAACACCTCCATTCTCGCGCTGCTCGACAGTGTTGTTGATATAGGCTGCATGCACCGAGTATCGCTTGCCGGTGTACGAGGCGGCCAACGAGAGATTGTGATTCTTGGTACGCGACCAGTCGTATTTGCCCTTCGTGCCTCGCGACTTGTAGTCGACGTTGAACCCAATCGAGGGGGCTACATTCTGCGCCAGAACGATGCCGAAATCCTCCTCACGATAGCGCTTCTGACCCGACTCGCGGTAGGTCATATTCATATACGGCTTCTTGACGTTGTAGAAGGGTACATTCTCAGTGGTGTAGTTGTAGACATAGTAGGGCTTCGAGAAACTGAAGTCGAAATCCTCGGGTCGCTCGAAGTAGTTTATCGGTTGCGAAGCCTGTCCAAGGCTACCAATGCTCATATCACCAACACCCTTGCGGTGGAAGGGGTAGTCCAAACGCCAATCAGCCAAGGTTGTGTCGATGGGCATAACCTTCACGGTGTTGATATCACGGCTCACATGCCACATAAAGTTAGGCAAGGCACGAATCGAGTCGTTGAAGTAGTACGACTCGAGAGGCTTGCGGGGCCTCTTCTTTTTGGTCGAGTCCTGCTGATTTTGACCCTCCTGTGCATTGGGGTCGCCCTCGGTGCCATTCTGATTGGCATAAGGGTTGGCGCCGTAGCCATTGCCCGCAGCAGTGTTGAAGGGATCGTTGGGATTGTTGGCGTTGCGCTGGGCACGCATCAGCGTACTCGCATCCTGCGCCCACGAGCCATAAGGCATCGCAAGCGTGGCAAGCACCAGCAACATCGTCAATATCTGACCTACTCTCTTCAACATAACACTTCTCTATAAACTCCCTATTTTGCCCTTTTATTGCCTTGCACCAGGTGGCGTACAAACGAAACTGCGATGTAGAGCACCATTATCGCACTCATAGCGTAACGATAATCCACGGCAATAATCACAACCGCAAGCAACAACGAGATGTATCTAAGTTTGTTATTGCCCCAGCCAAAGCCCTCGAATTTGAGCGAGAACATTCTTATCGGGCAGACGAGCAGTATCGACATCACCACCGACAGCGCAACGATAATCTCGCGTGAAATCTCGACCAATCCCGCCTCAGCCAACATTCCGAGCGACATACAGAGCAGTGCATTTGCCGGTGTGGGCAATCCCTCGAACTCGGTGTGCTGGGTGTCGTCTATATTGAACTTCGCAAGGCGCAGAGCCGAGAAAGCTGTCATTATGAGCGGAAAGAAGTATCCGACCTTAACCATCCACTCGCTCCACTCGAACCAACTGCCAGCCTCGGTGAAGAGCGACATCATAACGGCTGCCGGAGCGAAACCGAACGAAATCATATCGGCCAAAGAGTCGAGTTGAACACCAATTGCTGAGTATTGATTGAGTAGACGAGCCGAAAAGCCGTCAAAAAAGTCGAATACAGACGAGGCGATAATCAGCAAGAATGCCATTCGCAAATCGCCCCAGACCAATGCCGACACCGCTGCTCCTGCACCACAGAGAAGGTTGCAGAGGGTCAACATATTGGGAACAGTAAATAATTTAATCTTCATACCTATTAAAATAATGGTATATATTATCGGGCAAAGGTATGCATTTTTCTTCAAAATTCAAATTATTTGCTCCGGGAGCCTGTGGTTGAGGCTTCGCTAACGAGGTTTTTTATCGAAAAATGGATAATATGGTCGATTTTTTTTGACAAAATTGTTGATTTATCAAAATTTTTATATCTTTGTCCCCCGATTCGATGATAGAATTGTTTGCCCAGATGGCGGAATCGGTAGACGCGCTGGTCTCAAACACCAGTAGGTTCACCCCTGTGCCGGTTCGACCCCGGCTCTGGGTACTAAGGAGAAGTTCGAGAGAACTTCTCTTTTTTTGTGTCCAGAGCCGGGGTCGCTGCTCCTGTGGCGGTGTGGCAGAGTTGTCTTTGGTCGGCGATTATTGCTATCGCAATCACTTGTCTTTGGCCGATGATTGTCTTTGAAAATAAATTTTCAGCCATCATCAGCCAAACCCAAACAATCTATGATTGTAATCGCCTCCCTTCGCTCTGCTCAAACCTGCGGTGGACCTTCGACCCACTTGGGTTGTGGAAAACTTTTTGTGGATTGGAGAGTGATGGATGATACTTTGCCGGGGTCGCTGCTCCTGTGGCGGCTCGGCAGACTTATCTTCGCTCTGTAAATGTGCAGTGTTGCTGCGCAACATTAGAATCTTAATTGAAAATCTTCTGTTCAAATAAATTTGACATCGTCTTTTCAATCAAGCTTCCAAACCTTCGGTTTTCTGCACATTTCATCTGCTCGGTCTGCTCTCGCCTGCTGAGGACCTTCGACACGCTTGGGTTGTGGGAAACTTGTGGCAGATTGTGGTGTGGTGGATTGCACCTTGCCGGGGTCGCTGCTCCTGTGGCGGTGTGGCAGAGTTGTCTGCGATGTATCAGCGTAGGCGAATTGCTTGGCAATTATAAGCATTATGCCGATAGCCCAAAAGTAAATAAATTTCCTTTCAGCCTATCAGCCCAATACTTGCAACTATGTTGCTCGCCTCCGCTTCTTCATCTTGCTCTGCTCAAACCTGCGGTGGACCTTCGACCCTGAAAGAAGATGTTGGATGTTGCTTTTTAGAGAGATTAAGGAATTTAGAGAATGTAATACACTCCTTAAATTCCCTTAACCACCCTTAATAACTTTTACCCTCCACCTTATTCACCCTCAAAGAAAATGGCTGCCCGAAAAGGCAGCCATTCGCTTTATATGGGTAGGACTCTACTCCTCGATGATTTGAATCGAGAGGATAAGGTCACCACGGCGGATGTCGTCAATCACATCCAGACCCTCGACAACCTGACCAAAGCAGGTGTGCACTCCGTCAAGGTGCTGGGTGTTTTGGCGATTCATACAGATAAAGAACTGTGAGCCACCCGTATCCTTGCCGGCATGAGCCATCGAGAGCACGCCTCGGTCGTGATATTGGCGCGGTGCCGAGGTCTCGCACTTGATGCGGTAGCCCGGGCCTCCTGTGCCGTCACCACGAGGGCATCCACCCTGGATAACGAAGTCGGGAATGACGCGGTGGAAGCTCAATCCATCGTAAAATCCGTGCTGTGACAACTCTACGAAGTTGGCTACTGTTCCCGGAGTCTCCTCGGCGTAGAGTTCGGCTTTCATCTCGCCCTTCTCGGTCGAAATTAGGGCATATAACTTTTTATCTGCCATAATGTTATCTCCAAATAAAGTCGACGATTACGGGGAGGTGGTCCGAAGACTGGCTCCAGAAGTTAGAGATGCCGGTGCGCTTACCTGTGGTGAAGCCTACCTGCGGGCTCTTGGCCTTAATCATCGAGTTGAGCATAGGCTCGCTACCATACATAAGGTCGATACGGCCACCGCCCTGAGTCGACCAAACCATAATATCGCGCTTGTCGGGGCAGTTGTAAACCTTAACAAGGTCGGTTACCTGCTTCACGTTCTCAAGCATATATTTCTGACCCCAGTAGCGAGGATTCTCGTAACCAAAGTTGTAGTGGCGGTCATCGAGCGGAGTTGCACAGTTCATATCACCGGTGATAATCCAATACTTCTCGTCAGCGAACTCTGGGTTGAGGATTGAACGCTCCATAAATGCCTGGAACTCATCCTTGCGGGTCTTGTGACCACCGTGGTTGCGGATGCTCTCAGCAGCCTCAGGAGTACCACGCTTCATGCCCATCTCGTAAGCCTGCGGCCAGGTGTGGAAACCTACGAGGTTAACCACCTTGCCATCAACCTCGACCTGAGAGTGGATGCCTCCGTGCGAGATGCCCTCGCCGCCCAGGCGCTGAGTAAATTTGATGGGGTACTTCGAGGTGATAACTACGGGGTAGTTATCCTGGTGAGCGCCAACAGCAACGTAGGGGTGACCGAAGCGTGCAGCCAACTCAATCCAGCCGGTCGGCACGAGGTGCTCGGTCTTGCCGCGCTCATACGACTGGCCCTTGTAGGGGAGGTAACGCTTCTCGTTTACCTGCTTGTCGCCTGTGTGGTCAATGTAGATAGTCGAAGCCTCGCAGAATACAGCGATGTCGATATCCTGCTCGTTCATCCACTTCACGAAGTTGTCGTAGTTGTTGTGCTGGTCTGCCCACATACCGTTCTGGATGTTGTAGTCCATAATTCGCAAGATACGCTCGCGGGGAACGCTCGAGAGCAACTTAACCTCAACATCATCGAGGTAGAAACCGTTGACATTATTGGCCTGAGGGAGCTCCGATGTCCACGAGAATGCGGACTCAGCAGTCGCACCGCTAATCACAAACTTAACATCTGCCCAATACTTCTTGTCGGCATCGTTGTACGACATGCGAACAGCCGAGTTGGGAATAGTCACTCGATCGATATTACTATTGATGAAGGGGTAGTTGTCGCGGTCCAATGTGCGGCGAACGCCATCAATCCACATCTCCTTGATAACGCCCACATTGTGAGCAGTGAACTGCACGGGCGAAGTGGCGCGAGCCTGGGGGCAGTACTTGAACGATACCTCAATCTCGGCAATGCCATTGATATCCTTCATTGCGGGAGTTCGAACGATACCGCGATTGTCGTTGTGAACACCTACGCCGATATATCCCTGATACTCCTGAGCGCGGAACATCAATTTCCAATCGGCAATGTTACGGTTGTTCAGGTAAGCCGAACTCATTGTACCCTCCTCCTTGGGGCTCTGCTTGTAGCCTGTCTGGAGGTAGCCGGTGCCGGCTACATCGTGAGTAACCAAATAGATGGGGCGCTCGGTACCGGTCGAAGTGTTGCTGATAAACTTCTTGCCTGATGCGGGGCTGTAACCCTTGAAATTCTTGCCTCCCATACGGTTACCGCCATACACGAAGTTGTCGAACTTCTCCGCGAAGAGCTGGTCTGCTGCGGGCTTATAGGCGATAGCATCAATGTCGGCAACGGCGTTAACTTTAACCTCGAATGGTTTGGTGTCGATGGTCATTGTGTGGTGCGAACGGTCGGTGATCGTCACCTTCAAACCTTTGCTATAAACGCCTACGGGAAGTACCATATAGAACTCTTTGCCCTCGGCAGTCAGAGCAACACCCTGACCATTGTTGCTACAATCCAGCGATGTGAAGTCAACGCCAGCTGCAGTTGCGGGGCGCTGAACGAGTGCACCAAGGTTGTCGTCCCAGTTGAAATAACCTGAAAGGTAGATGCCGTTGTTATCCACAACCTTGATACAGTTAATAGCTGCGTCACCTGCAATCTTCAGGCGAAGAACACCACACATAGGCTTGAAGGTGAGTACGTTGTTGGTTGCCTGAACGGCACGCATAGGCATATAGACACGGTCGAACGAGCCCTCCTTGTAGAGTTGAACGGGCATCAGGCGGAAGTTACTATGCTTGCCCTTGTCGAGGCTTGAGCAATCTGCCGGATAAGCACCGCGATAGTCGGCTTTCGAGTTTGCATCAACCGTAACCGAAGCCTTGCCCTTCTTGTTCACCTTGAGGGCGTATTTTTGACCATTAACGGTAATCTGGTCACCGTTCTTGAAAGTTGTGATTTCGGGGTTGATTGCTGCGAGTGAAGCGTCAGCCTCGGCTACCACCTTCAGTGCAGCAACTTGTGCTTGCTGTGCAGTGGCGGTTGAAACGGCAACGGCCAGAGCAACTATTGCTAAAAATAACTTTCTCATATCTTATAGTTTTGATTAGTTTGTACTCTTATCTCCACTTGAAATCTACGATTACGGGGAGGTGATCCGACGACTTGTCGTAGAACTTCATCTTCGCATTGTAGGGCGCACCGGTGAACTCATCCTTCGGAATCTCGGCACGGATTACGCGGCTCATCATCTCGTCGCTACCATACATAATGTCGATACGAGCCTGCTTCTGAGTCGAACTCATCAGCACGTCACGCTGGTCGGGCGAGTTGTAGGTCTTGGTGATATCCTTACAACCCGAGTGGTCGAGAACGTAGTTGTTGCTACCATAACGGGGGCTCTTGGGACCATAGCCGAGGAATGCGTCATCGAGCGACGAACGGCAGTTGGTATCGCCTGTGATAATCCAATACTTTTCGTCTGCGAACTTGGGATTGTTCACGGTGTTCTCGATAAAGAACTCGGTCTCGTAGGTGCGGTAGAGGTGACCACCGAGTTCTGCTGTGCTCTCGGCCTCGATAGCCTTGCCCTTGCCACGAGTCTCGCGCGACATACCGAAGGGCCAAGTATGGTAACCAACGATATTGATGGTCTTGCCATCAACCACAACCTGTGCGTGGATACCTCCGTGCCAAATCTCGTGGGGATTCTTGTCGCCAAGCTTCTGAACGAGAGTCACGGGATACTTCGATGTTACGGTTACGGGGTGGTTGTCGATGTGAGCACCAATCTTTGCGTAGGTGTGGCCCCAGCGTGTGCCAAGCTCAATCCAACCCTTAGGCTCGAAGTAGGGCTCGGTGCCACGCTCCCAGCTATGGCCCTTGCCGTAGGGGAGGTAACGCTCGGTTACGTCACACTTCTCGTGAGTCTGGGTCTTGTAGATGGTCTGCGACTCGCAGAAGATACAGATATCGGGATCCTGCTCCTGCATCCACTTCACAAAGTTGTCGTAGTTGTTCTGCTCATCACCCCAGATACCGTTCTGCACGTTGTAGGTCATAATGCGGAGGGTATTCTCGCGAGTAACGGTCGAGATGACCTTCATCTCGATATTGTCGATTGCAAAACCGTGCTTAGCCTTGTCCGATTCGGGATTTGCTACCCAAGCGAACGAGGTTTTGGGAGTTACACCGCTGACAATCATACGAACGGTGTTCCAAGTCTGCATATCCTCGATTTTACCCGAGTAGCGGAGGATTTCATTGTCGGCAATCAATCTCACCTTCTCGACCATCGAATCCTCATAAGGGTAAATCTCCTTATTAAGCGAGCGCTTAATGCCGTTAATCCACAACTCCTTAACTACACCGGCATCGAACGCCTGGAACTCTACAAACGAGTGCCATTTGTCCTTGGGAATGATGGTGAACGAAACCTCTACCTCGTTGATACCTTCGAGCATCGAGAGAGGTTGGGTCTTCACGCCTCGATGCAGTGCGCTCTCGGCTGCACCTGCGCTCCAAGTTACAACTCCATCCTTGGAGTTCTCTACTGTTGCCTCGGTAGAGCCGAGTTCGGGCTGCTCTTGAGCCTTCGCAGAGCCTGCAATGCCGACTGCGGCAACTGCAAGCAGTGTCATAAATAGTTTTTTCATCTTAAAGTAGGTTTATTGGTTGTTTGATTATTTCATACGGAAGTCGACAATCACCGGAAGATGGTCCGAAGAACGCTTGTGATGGCGCAGACCGGGCTCCTTGATTGAGGTTGTAAACTCATCCTTCGGAGTCTCGACCTTCACCACTCGCTCCATCATCGAGGGCGATGCATAGATGATGTCGATACGGCGCTCCCACTGAATCGAGGGAATCAGCACATCTCGCTGCTGGGGGCAGCAGTACGCCTTCACGATGTCGGTGCAGGGCGTATTGTCGAGAATGTATTGGTGACCCCAATAGAGCGGGCTGCCGATACCGTGACCGAAGAAGCGGTCATCGAGTGGCGAAAGACAGTTCGTATCACCCATAATGAGCCAATTCTTCTGCTTGCGGAACTTCTTGTTGAGGATGGTGCGCTCCATAAAGATCTTCATCTCCTCGGTGCGCATCTTCTCGCCATCATAACGGCGGCGGCTGGCAATCTGCTCGGCCTTGTCGGTCAATCCGCGCTCGTAAGCGTGTGGGTAGGTGTGGAAGCCTACCAAATCGATCTTCTCGCCATTGACCTCCACCTGAGCGTGAACGCCTCCGTGCGAGAGCTCCTTGCCTCCAAGTGCCTGAACGAGCGTGAGCGGATAGCGCGAGGTGACGACCACAGGATGGTTGTCCTGATGAGCTCCGATAACCCAGTATTTGTGACCCCAACGAGCTGCGAACTCGCCCCACTTGGCGGGCAGATAGCGCTCTGCGATAGGCTCGGGCAGACGCTTGTCAATGCCGGTAATGTAGTTCGACTGCGCCTCGCAGAAGATTACAACATCTGTGTCGGCACGGCGCATCCACTCCACGAAGTTGTCGTAGTTGTTGCCTTGATCAGCCCACATTCCGTTCTGGATATTGTAATCCATCACACGCAGGAATTGGCTGCGGTCGAGGTGCTCGACAACCTTGAGCTCCACGTTGCGCAATCCGAAGTTTTTGAGTTCTCGAGTTGCGTAGTGCTGTGCCTCCCAGTGCATAACGCTCTTCTGGGTGGCTCCGCTGATGGTGATTGTCGCCTTGTGCCACCAATCGCCCTCACCGGGTACGGCTGCTCCGTTCTCGAGCCACAAGCGCTCCACGAGCGAATCCTCGTAGGGATAGTTGCGGTCATTGAGCGCACGCTCCACTCCGTCAATCGAGAACGAACGGATAACGCCCGCATCGCTGATGCTGAAGATGAGGTTAGTCTTGGCAGGGCGGCAGTACTCGAACGAAACCACGATATCCGAGATGCCAGCCTTTACGCCATACTCCGTGACGGCTACAGTATGCTCGCTATTGGTGTACAACTTCGAGGGAGCTGCGCTCGCGAAGTTGTTGCCAACCAGCAATAAAATAGCCGCCAGAGTCGAAATATACATTGATTTCATTGCGTGAGTCGTTGAGATTAGTCGTGGAGACCCTTGCTGCGCAGGTAGTTGATAAGCAACTCGATGCGGTCGGTCTGAATAAGCGTTACGCCATGCTTAACCATATAACCGTAGGCCTTCTCTACATTTTCGGGGCTCTCGGCTGCGAAGTCGTCATCCAAGCCGCCGCAGAGCGATGCCCAAAGGGTATTGACCCAAACCTTCGAATTAGCCTTGATGATACTCTTTGCTGCCTTCTCGAATTTGTCTGCATAACCGGGCTTCCAGCAGAGCTCGTAAGCGATGCAGGGGAACGAGTCGAGGTGAGCCTGCAAATACTCCATCTTACCCTCCTTGTGGAGATCAACGATAGGCATATACATCATATTCTTCTTGTAGCCGGCCAACTTATTCTGAACGACTGCCGGTTCCTCCTTACCCTTGATAAGCACCTGGTCGTGCATATTGTGCTTGTCGAGCAGAACCATAACCTCATCGTAGAACTGATAACCGTGGTCTACGTTGATAACTGCGCGGTCCTTGCAGAGAATGAGAGCCTCCTCGAGGGTAGGAACCTTGTAGCGAGTCTTAACGCCCTGGCCGGCACGCAGTACCATATCCTTCATCTCGGCCAGTGTGTAGTCGCTAACCAAACCCTTGTGGTTGGTGGTGCGGTCGACCTTCTTGTCGTGCATCAGGATAAGGTGACCATCCTTGGTCATCTTGATATCGAGCTCGATGATATCCACGCCCATCTGGATTGCGCTCTCGATAGCCTCCAACGAGTTTTCGGGGAAGTTGCGCCAGTCGGCACGGTGAGCAGCCACCAGCACATACTTCGAAGAGGGGTTGTGCAACTCTGCATAAATTCGCTGTGCGCGAGTGAGGTTCTCAGCCTTCTTTGCGGGCTTTGCTGCGATGCAGCTCAAGGATGTTGCTACGAGGGCAACCATCAAAAGAAACTTTTTCATTTTGTCTGTTATTTTAGGTTTAATACTTAATTTTCTGCTCTATTTCTGCTGCGTTACGGGGTTTGCCAAGTCGTATATTTGCACACCCCTTGCAATTTATTGCAAATATAACAAAAAAAGAGCATCCGCCTAAAAAAACGGACACTCTTTTTGTGATATTTTCTTGAAATTTTAGCCCAGGTACGATTTGAGCAGTTTGCTGCGTGAAGAGTGGCGCAGACGGCGGATAGCCTTCTCCTTAATCTGACGGACACGCTCACGAGTCAAATCGAACTTCTCGCCAATCTCCTCGAGGGTCATCTCCGAACAACCGATACCGAAGAAGTACTTGATGATATCGCGCTCACGCTCGGTGAGGGTCTCCAATGCGCGGTCAACCTCCGTAGCGAGCGATTCGTTGATAAGGCCACGGTCGGCGTTGGGCGAATCGTGGTTTACCAATACGTCGAGCAGCGAGTTATCCTCGCCATCCGCAAAGGGCGCATCCACCGAGATATGACGACCTGCAACACGAAGAGTGTCAGTGACCTTCTCCTTGGGCAACTCCAATTCGGTAGCCAACTCCTCGGGCGAGGGAGTGCGCTCATGCTCCTGCTCGAAACGAGCAAAGGCCTTGTTGATTTTATTGAGCGAGCCTACCTGATTGAGCGGCAGACGAACGATACGCGACTGCTCTGCCAAAGCCTGCAAAATCGACTGGCGAATCCACCATACGGCATACGAAATGAACTTGAAACCTCGGGTCTCATCGAACTTCTCGGCAGCCTTAATCAATCCAAGGTTACCCTCGTTGATAAGGTCGGGAAGGCTCAAACCCTGATTTTGGTACTGCTTTGCCACCGAGACTACGAAACGCAGGTTGGCTTTGGTCAACTTCTCGAGAGCCTCCTGGTCGCCCTTCTTAATTCGCTGGGCGAGTTCTACCTCCTCCTCTACGGTGATAAGTTCCTCCTTACCAATCTCTTGCAGATACTTGTCGAGAGATGCACTCTCGCGATTGGTAATCGATTTTGTAATCTTTAATTGACGCATATAAAATTATCTTTTAGCTATTTTCTGTAATCACAATTAGTGCAAGCCCACTCAGGCATTAAACTATTTCCCTCTTTATCAACCTCGATACAGCAACCTCCAAGTACGACCTCACCGCGCTTGGACATCTCCCAAATCTCTTCCATAGGATCACCATACACAATCGGAACAACATTTCCTCCGCATATAGGACAAGTCTGCTTGCTCGATATCTCTTTCATACCTGACATTTCACAAAAAAATGACTGTTACCAAGCGTGATGCTTCGTAACAGTCATTGAATCGTGTGCTACCGTGACAATTACTCCACAATCACATAACTTGCGGCACGTCCGTCAGGATAGATTCCGTCAATCGACTGAATCTTGTCCGTCAGACGATTAAGGTCGGCAACTTCGTACACGGGTCTATCGTTGATGTGGGTAATCACAAACCCACTCCTGACTCTCGCCCTTGCGAGCAATCCGCCCTCCTTGAGACCTGCCACCTGAACACCTCCCTTGATGTTAAGCTGACGGCACAACTTGGCACTTGCATCAACGAACTTGCCACCCAAAACCTCCACAACATCAACGCTTTCGCGGGTCAGTAGCTCGGGTTTACCGGCTTTATTACGCAAAAGAACGTCAAAATGTTTCACATCATTGCCTCTTTTTACCGATATTTTCACCTTATCGTTGGGACGGTGCTTGGCAATCTGCTCGGTAATGGTTGTCGTGTGGTCAATCTTTACACCATCAATCGAGAGGATAATATCGCCCTTGCGGATGCCGGCCTCGGATGCGGCTCCTCCCTCACCCACAGATGCGACGTAGGCTCCGCCAATCTCGCTGATGCCCAACTCCTTGCCCATCTCGTCGATAAATCGCTGGTCGATAGGTCGATACGAAATGCCGAGCAGTGCGCGTTGTACCACGCCATACTCCTTCAAATCGACCACAACCTTGCGCACGATGGTCTCGGGTACGGCAAACGAGTAACCGATGTAACTGCCGGTCGATGACTTGATTACGGTGTTGATGCCGACCAACTCTCCGCGAGTGTTGACCAAAGCACCACCTGAGTTTCCGGGATTGACCGCTGCATCTGTCTGGATGAACGACTCGATGCGGAACTCGTTGGGAATGACATCCAAACGGCGAGCCTTGGCGCTGACAATACCGGCCGTGATGGTCGATTGCAAATCGAATGGCGAGCCGATAGCCAACACCCACTCACCCAGGCGCAATCCGTCTGAACTTCCGAACGGAATTGTTGGCAGACCCTGCTCCTCAATCTTGATAAGGGCGATGTCGGTGGTGGGGTCGGTGCCGATAACTTTGGCATCGAACACGCGCTCGTCATAGAGTTTCACGCGCAGTTTGGTGGCGTTCTCAATGACGTGGTTGTTGGTGACGATAAATCCATCCTCCGAGATGATTACGCCCGAGCCACCGGCTCTGCGCTCCTGGATTTGAGGACGTCCATCGTGTGGCTGCTGCGGGAATCCGAAAAACTCAAGGAAGGGGTCGTAAGACCTCTGTCGCATCTCGACCTCCTGAACAGCCTCGATATTTACGACCGCCTTAACGGCATTCTCGGCTGCGTATGTGAGGTCGGGATATTGTTCGGCCTGGAAGGCTGTGAACTGGGTGCCGAGCGAGGAGCCCGGAGCCTCGTTGCCATAATTTACCGAGTCTATAATCTCTACGGGTGAGCCCTTCTCGCTAATTGATGCAACACCCCAAGCCGCAGCCCCTCCGGCAAGTGCCGAGATAGCTACGAGTCCTAAAAATGAAAATACTCTCTTTGTCATAATCTTATAAAAGTTGTTTGTTGAGAGTCGATTTATATCATAGGCAAAATCTCTTTGTTTTGTATGATAAACGCAATCGCTGGCGGGATATTGTATCGGCGCCACGATAAATGTTGGAAATGTCCGATTTTACTAAAGTCGAGCCTCCTCGTTGTCCTTCTCGAGAACATCGTCACCCTCCCAATCAAACCACTCGAACGACCGCTTGCCTCCGAGCGAAAAACGGGTGTAGGTGATGGGCAGACCTCTCTCGAGGAACATCTGCTCATAGGCGGTCTTGACCGAGAGGACTTCGTCTGCATAGCCCGAGCCGTAGATGTCGTCATTGGCCACCTCGCACGGAAGCGAGAAGTGGTCGATAACGGCCGAGGTGTAGGCAAACAGATGTTGTGAGTCGGTCTTCAGATTGATTGCTCCGTCTTGGGCAAGCATCTGCGCATATCGCTCCAGAAAGAGGGGCGCAGTGAGGCGTTTCTTCGCACGGCGTGTCTTGAGTTGCGGGTCGGGGAATGTAATCCATATCTCCGCAATCTCGCCCTCGCCGAAGAAGGAGTTGATGAACTCGATGCGTGTGCGCACGAATGCCACGTTGGTCATTCCGCTCTCGGTGGCAGTCTTCGCACCTCGCCACATGCGGGCACCCTTGATGTCGATACCTATATAGTTGCGCTCGGGGTCGCGCTGAGCCAGAGCGATGGTGTACTCGCCCTTGCCACATCCCAACTCGAGAACTATGGGTTTATCGTTGTGGAAGAAATCCTCGTTCCAGCGCCCTTTGAGAGGGTGGTCACGATTGAATATCTCCTCAAATTCGGGTTGTATCATGCAGCCGAAAGTGAGATTTTCGGCAAAGCGGCGTAATTTATCTTTTCCCATTAAAACTTATAGAAATCAGTTTTCTCCGTAATTATTCCGACTGCCTCCACTCCTCGAACCGACTGCATCGGGGTAACCGAGAAGATGTACTTGCCTATTTGATTCATGGCGCAAGTGCTGCGATAGGCTATTTTCTGTACCGTAGTGGCCGGAGCCGTAGGCTTCTCGGGATCGAAGGTCCAAATGCTCTGCTCGATGCACTCTGCCGAGTCGGGCGCAATGATGCGGACAACGACCGGCAACATATTTATATCTAAATCGGCATTGCATCTCACGAAAAACGAGATGTCGACATAAGAGGTGCCGGGCTGGTTGTTTTCGTAGACAATGTCGGCACTCCTATCCCAGTTGTTGGGATTTACATGGCATACATTCTTCTCCTTCGGAGCGCAACCGACCAGCAGTGTGGCGAATGCCAAAATGGCTGTTATGCGTGATATAATTCTCTGTGTCATAGGTGTTTGTTGTGTCTAAAAGTTCTAAACATTGTTTTCGCCTCCGGGGTTGCCTCCGTTTTTGTGGTTATGGCCACGGTGGCGATTCTTCGAACGGCGGTGGCGGTTGTCGTTATTGCGACCCTCCGAGTTCGGGTTTTGGGCGGGAGCATTGCTCTCGTTCTTCTCGGATTGGGGCGCTTCAGCCTCTGGCGAAGCCTCACGCTTATCACTGCCGTTTGCACTGTTCGAACGGTTTTTGTTGCGATTCTTATTGCGGTTTTTGCTGCGTTTCTTGTTGTCGAAGCGGGTGATGCTATCCTCCTCGGTGCGGTATGTCGGCTCCTCGACCTCGGGTACATACTCCTCGCCTTGGAGTTGCTCGACCTTGCGACCTGCGCGATTTGCCGCCAAAATCTCACGCACTCGGGATACGGGCAATGTCACGAGATTTGACATCGAATCCTTGCTGCTGCTGAAGGTCATCGTGTGCGCCAAAATATCGCTCTTGACCAAGAAGAACTCTCCGTCAAGGGTCTGCAGCGGCTCGCGAACACGGGGCATATTGCGACGAGCATCAGCGTAGGTGTCGTACTCGTAGACCAGGCAACACTTGAGCTTCGAACACTGTCCGGCCAACTTTTGGGGGTTGGGCGAGATGTCTTGCACACGGGCAGCACCTGTGGTGACACTCGAGAAACTCGAAATCCACGATGCGCAACACAACTCGCGACCGCAAGCACCGATACCGCCGATGCGACCTGCCTCCTGGCGAGCACCAATCTGCTTCATCTCGATACGGATGTGGAACTGCTCGGCAAAGACCTTGATAAGTTCGCGGAAATCGACACGGCCCTCGGCTATGTAGTAGAAGATAGCCTTGATTTTATCGCCCTGATACTCAACATCTCCAATCTTCATATCGAGCCCCATATCGGCAGCAATCTGGCGCGAACGAATCATCGTCTCGTGCTCGAGTGCGATTGCCTCCTGCCAACGCTCGATGTCGTAGGGACGAGCCTTGCGATAGATCTTCTTGAACTCTCCGTTGTGGGGGTTGAAGCCGACACGGCGCATCTGCTTGGCAACCATATCGCCCGTGAGCGAAACGGTGCCGATGTCGTGACCCGGCGAAGCCTCGACAGCGACAATATCACCGCGCTTCAGGTCTAAGTTATTGACATTCTGGTAGTATGAGCGGCGTGTATTCTTGAAACGCACCTCTACGATGTCGGTAGGGATGTTTACCGGGTAATCCTCGAGCCAATCGGTCTCGTGGAGCTTGTAGCAACCCTCGCAAGGGGTTGCACACGCCTCGCCATCGCACTCGCTGAAAGCGCAACCGCAACCTAACTCGGGTTTGATATCTCTATTTTGAAAATCGAACATTATTGCAAATTTTCTACAAAAATAGTAAAAAATCGACAATATGAAATTTTCTATCGGATAATTCCTCTTTTTATACCTTTGTTAGATTGATTGAGCGAGGAGTTGTGTGGAGCGTTTAGTGCCAAACCTTGTAACAATAGTGCCTTCGAGTTTGTGCTGAAGTTGTTGAGGTATAGGCGACTGACTACAATTGCCGGATTGAGACAAGTGTTGTACCTAAAAGTTAGGTAGCCACTCCTTTTTTGAGTTTGCTACTATTTTTGTACCTTTGCTCCCCGATGTACAGTTTCGCGAAATATAAAACACACTATGCTGCTACGCTGAAGTTGGCTCTGCCGATTGTAGTGTCGCAATTGGGCCATGTCTTGGTGCAGTTTGCCGACAATGTGATGGTGGGGCAGTATGGTGGCGATGACCCTCTGCCGTTGGCTGCCGTATCGTTCGGAGTGATGATTTCGTTCATCTTCTTCGTTACGGGTCAGGGACTTACGCTCGGACTTACACCTCTTATCGGAGAGCTCTTCGCTCAGAAGGATAAGCTCCGTTCGGCTTCGTATCTCAAGCACGCCATACTGCTCTTTTCGCTACTCGGTATGGTCTTCGTTGCGCTTCAGCTCGGGGCAGAACCACTGCTCTATCGTATGGGCCAACCGGTCGAGGTTGTTAATGCGGCTCTGCCATACTACCGAATGATGGCCTACAGCCTCTTCCCGGTGTTGTTGTTCAGTGCCTTCAAGAATTTCTTGGATGGTGTGGGCAATACGGTGACCCCGATGATTATAATGATGTTCTGCAATCTGCTGAACATTGTGCTTAACTGGGTATTTATCTATGGTGCTTTGGGTATGCCCGAGATGGGCGTTGAGGGCGCAGGTCTGGCCACTCTCATCTCGAGAATATGTATGCCCTTGCTCGGTATTGGCTACTTTGTGCTGCGCCGCCGCTATCGCTCCTATACATCGCTTATGCCTTCGGTGCGTTTTGGCAGTAGAGATTTCTATTCATTGTTTAAGATGGGGACCCCGATTGCTGCGCAGATGTTCCTCGAGTCGCTGGCATTCGTTATTACGAGTGTGATGATGGGGTGGTTTGATGCCATAGCCATTGGTGCCAACCAGATTGCAATGACACTCGGTAATGCCGCCTTTATGATAGTGCTGTCGGTGGGTACGGCTGTGACAATTCGAGTGTCGCACTGCTATGGAGCACACGATGCCGACAATATGAGCCTTACATCGAAGGCTGCATTGCACCTGATGCTGTTGTGGGATCTGTTTGCAGCCGTAATCTTTGTGGTGTTTAGTCGTCAGATACCCCTGCTCTTTACCACCAATGTCGAAATCGTGGAACTCGCCTCGCAAATGCTGATTATGGTCTCGCTCTATCAGGTTTTCGATGCTCTGCAGTGTGCGGGCGTGGGTATTATGCGCGGATTTCAGGATGTGAAGATTATCTCGTGGATATCGCTGCTGGCATATCTGGTGCTGAATATCCCTGTGGGCTATCTCTGTGGTTTTGTACTCGATATGGGTCCCTGCGGATTGTTCCTCGGCTACTTGTTTGGCTTGGGTAGCGCGGCAGTGCTCTACCTTTTGCGTGTCCGCCATAAAATCCATTCCTTCCGCCGAGAGTGGAGATGAGTTTGTTAGCCATTGGCCATTAGCCATTGGCTAAATTGATAATTGACAATTGATAATTGATAATTAAGGTGTTTTTTAATTGTGAATTGTGAATTGCTCCTCATCTAATTCTGCAGTTGGGTGCTTGCACACTAACCGCCCTACAACAAAAAAACGACTGATTTGCATCAGTCGTTGGTTGAAACATTGAGGTCCGAAGCGTGCAAAAGATTAGAGATTGTTAAACTTCATTAAGCATCGGAAAGTGTATTGAGTAGTCTCACAATGCAATTTTTAACATCGCTTAACCTCAACAAACATCGCCTCAAAAACGAAAAAGTGAGCGTAAAAATAAAAATTTACGCCCATTTTCTTTTTTACTATTTACTTTTTAGAATGAAGACATAGTGTTAAATAAAAAAAGTTTAACATTATGGTTTATTCAATTAAATTTCGATTGGACATTAAGAAGAATGTCTATGTTTCAAAGAAGGTTCGTAGCACAGAACCATTTTATCAGATTAGTGCGTTGATTAGGATTAACAAGAGCAGAACCATTCACTATTACACGGGATACACTGCTCAAAAGTCTGCATGGTTTGGGAGCGCATCAGAAGCAAACAAAGGAGATGGTAATCGCACTTACGGCATACACCGTAACGCTTATGCCAAACACAAATCCTCAACCGTATTATTTTCAGAAGTAAACAAGAAATTGGATTTGATAGCAAGCATATTGGCAATTTTAGCAGAAGAGCATGATGACCTCTCCCGTGAGGAGTTGATTGAGTATTTGGATGTGGAGATTGGCAAGAAGGAGAGAGTTGTTGTAGAAGAAGATTATCCTGTACAGTGTAAGCGTGGTGAAAATCCATTGTGGGTGTTGGGTGAGTTGTTCTGTATGGACGCTACCGTTTCAAAAGGTAGAAACAAGACAAGGTTTAACACTATCAATCATTTCAAAAACTTTGAAAGGTATAGAAAGAGAAGCATTACTTTTGATAGGTGCAATATGCAACTCCTGTCTGATTTTATGACCTATCTTATCCAAGATGAAGGGCAGAATGACAACACACATCGTAGTAAAGCGCACTATTCAAGGAAGAAGAATCGAAATACGATTTCTAAGATTCTAACCAACATTAAGTTCTTCTTTACTTGGTGTAGGAAAAGATATGGTATTACAGAGGTGGGCAATATCGCAGACTTTCAAGTTCCAACAGCAAAATACGGTGACCCAGTAACATTAACCCAAGAGGAGAAGAGGAGAATGTTTGAAGCAGATATGGAAGATGAAAACTTAGAGTTTATCCGTGACTTGTTCTACTTTCAGTGTAGTATCGGTGCAAGAGTTAGTGATTTTTTCAAATTGAAGGTAGAGAATCTAATGCTTGATGATGGCGAGTGGTGTATTAGATATATGCCATCAAAAACCAAAGAGTCCACCGCCATAGCGTGTCGTATTCCTTTAACAGAAAAAGCATTAGAGATTGTTAGTAAGTATAAAGACGAGGAGCGACACCCTAAAATGTCATTATTTGATTTTCCAAAGCATGCTCAGACTTACAATGATAGTCTTAAAAAGGTATTTCAGAAGGCGGGGTTGGATAGAACGGTTGTGGTATATAACGCCTACGATGAAGCGGAGTTCAAACCTTTATATGAGTTAGCAAAGAGCAAATTTGCAAGAAGCAACTTCATAGACACACTCGTTGGAAAAGGGGTTACGGATAATATCATCTGCACGATGAGTGGTCATGCGCCTGGATCAAAAGCATTCCACCGTTATCACAACTCTATGAAGAATAAACAACAGAAGGTTGCAATATCATTGTTGGATTAGTGGATTAATCACCTCAAATCCTATTTCAAAAACACTGTTTTTCATATAAAAAAGAACATTGTCCGTATCTTACTTTTGTAAAGTATTGATATAGACAATGTTGCTGTTTTGTAAAATGTTCATTTCTGTATATAAGTGAATGTTTCTCTAAAAATCCAACAAGTCGTAGGTTTCCAACAACTCTTCCTGTCTGATGCCGAGATATATTTTGGTGATTGCGATGTTGGAGTGGTTGAAGAGTTCAGACAATCGCACTAATGCCAAGTTCGCATTCTCTCCTGCGCTCTCAAAAACTTTTCTACCGAAAGTCTTTCTCATCGTGTGGGTAGAGAAATTTTGAATTTTCAAATTGTAGTTCTTTTTGATGTCTTTGAAGATGCTGTTGATGCGTTGGATTGAATATACACTACCCTTCTGAGATAAAAAACATTTTTCACTATCGTCTTTAATTCCTAATGCTCGGTAGCAGTTGTTGATATGTCGTTGAAATTCGTGGTTTATTTTTACCACCCTACGCTTTCCCGTCTTTTTCTCTCGTATGGTAAACTGCTCCTCATAAAGTAGCATATCCCAACTCAATGTGAGCAGGTCGGAAATTCGCAATCCAAAGAAACTGCCACAACCCAACAATAAACTCATACGGTGGTTACCATCTCTATACAATCTACGGATAAGGTTCATCATCGAATCCCAATCAAGATAATCCGATGTACGATATGTGCTTTTAATCTTTGTCATATTGGTTATAGTTTAATTTTGTATGACAAAAATAATGATATATTATTAAATAAACAAATTTTATTAATATAATAATATGAATTAAGTTAAATTTATTATGTATATGGTATTAAATAGACAATTGATTTTTGCACCAATAAAAAAGGAGGCGTGTGCCTCCTGTAAATATATTATCATTATAGGACTATTCGTTCTTTTGTAAATGGTTTAACATAGATGTATACACATCAAGTCTTGTTGGGTTAATAACGACTATATCATTACATTGAATATATAAATTTAATCCATTACCATCGTTGTTTTCAGAAAAACCACCCGCTTTAATTACCAAGAAAGGTATTTCTTTAACAACTACTTTTTCAAGACTTAAAAATAACAAATGTATATGATACTTTTCTCCTATAAAATTCCCCGACAACTCCATATTATAGGGGTATGGTGTTTCTGTACATTCGCAAATACTGTCAAATCTGATACTGTCTCTAATATCTACATTTAGCAAACATTCTGTCATCTTAAAAATTTCATTAAGTACTTTTACAGCTTGTTTGAGATCCGTGATAGGTTTATCTATTTTAGATACTAATTGCAGGTATTCTTCGTAAGGAAGACAATTTTTGATAACATTATTATTCATAGTTGTAAATTTTAATTGTTAGTAAATTGATTTTTAAGGTTGGGAGGGGTGGAAATCCTCCCAACCGAGTTGGTTCAAATTATTAAAAAGCATAAACAGCACGCACACAACAGTAGTAATTGACCTTGTTTTCGCTATAGGATTGACCACTACCTAAATATCTTACGTATGCATGGCCATAAGTGGTGCTATCGACCACAGTAGAAGACCAATAAGAACCTGTGCCGAGGGTTGTATATCCATTTGCTGAGAGGATTGAGTTGATGGCTGACTTCTGATTGTAAATCACTAACAACTCACTTGACGAAGGCAAGTTCCACCCCGTTCCATAATTAGAACACCAAGTCCGAGCGCTATGGAAATTCAGGGATGTTGCTTCTTCTAAAGATACTATTGTACCATTCTTGCCTCCATTGGATATTGTAAATACGACTCCTCCTTTGCTAATGTTTGGACAAAAACGACCCACATAATAGAACTCGATTCCTGTTGTATTAGTTATAGAAAGTCCTGGATTGTTACCCACACCAGTAAAGAGACAATTATCCATAGTGAAGTCTGCGCAAACATTGATATTTACAAGGTTAGGACAATTTGTAAATGAATATTTTGTCAGTTTTGGATTTTGGATTAAATCCATTTCTGTTATCGCTGTTAATCCCTCTGTATGCAACTCCTGTAACTCTGTGTTATACTTCACATCAACCATCGAAAGTTCAGCATTATTGTTTACATTAAGATATGTAAGGGCGGTATTGTTTCGAACATTCAAAGCCGAAAGCAAGTTATTTGCAATAACAAACTTCTTCAATGCAGTGTTTGCTGTTACATTTATTTTCGGCAACTTATTGTTGTTGCAATAGAACTTAACAAGCGAAGTGTTATTTGACACATCGAGCGTTGTGAGTTCGTTGTTATTACATACGAGCGAGGTCAATGCCAAGTTCTTGGTAACATCGAGCGACTGCAACTTACACTTCTGCACATCGAGTGTTTCGAGTTGCAAGAGTGAAGATACATCAACACCCTCCAATACGCTATTGCCCGACAAGGTAGCATTGACAACAGGGGCATAGAATACAAGCGATGTCAGTGCGGTATTGTTGGTTACGGTAACATCGGAAAACTCGCCATAGATTTCCAAAGTAGCCAAAGCGGTAGCATTCTTAAATGTAAATGACTTGAACGCTGTATTCTTGACAGTAAAGTAGAGCGAAGATGCCTGTGTGTAGTTATCAATACTGATTGCGGTGTCGCTGATAGCATTGGTGGTTACTCCCTGCAAATTGAGATACTCCAACGCTGTACAGTTGTCGAGGTTAAGATGCTCGATAGGGTTGTCGTTACAAGTGAGGGTGCGCAACTGCAAGAGGTTTGGCAACTCAATCTTGGTGATGTTGTTATTTGAGCAATTGAGGGTTACGAGATTGGTACAAGACTCCAAACCTGTAAGGTCGCTTACACCCTTACCCGAACAGTTTACCATAGTGATATTGTCCGACTCGGCAATCGAAATCTCGCCATCGCCATTATCATCGTAGTTGTTCAAAAGGTATGCCTTCAATGCTGCATCAGGGATATGCAGACCGCCATTGTTGTAGTATATGGTTGTTGCATCGTCTTTGATGATGGCAACTGCGCCCTGCTGCGCATCATCTTTAACCCACAACTTAACGAGCGAAGAGTTGTTCGAGCAGTCGAGGGTTTTGAGCGAAGGGCGTGCGCTAATATCCAATGCGGTGAGGGCATTGTAAGAGCAGTTCAGTGTTTCGAGAACTGCACACTTTGTAATATCCAACTGCGTGAGTACATTGTGCGAGCAATCGAGGGTTGTCATCTTGGTAAGCATACCGAGGTTGATGCTCTCCAAAGCGTTGTTAGCACAATCAAGGGTGGTTATCTTATCGCTACCGAGGTAGATAGTTTTCAATGCGTTCTCGCCACAATCAAGAGAGATAAGAGCGGTATTTTTGGTAAGGTCAAGCGATGTCAAGCGATTCTCAAAACATTCGAGCGTGGTGAGTGCTGTATTTTTGGTTAAATTGAGCAAAGAGATATTATTCTTACCGCAATACAACTCCGTAAGTCCGAGAATTGTGGTAGTGTCGAGCGATGTAATCTCATTGCCTGTGCAGTTGAGCGAAACAAGTTGCTTGTTCTGCGATACATTGAGTGCGCCAAGTTTGTTGGTAGCAACATTCAGCGTAGTGAGTCCCTTTGCTGCGCTCAAATCGAACTCGGTGAGTTTATTGTTTGAAGCATCAAACGATACAATAGCAGTGCAACCACTAACATCGAGGGCTGTGAGGCGGTTGTTGCTTACATTAACATCGGTGAGTTTCTTATTATTCGATAGATCAAGCGAAGTGAGGCGGTTGAACGAGCAGTTCAACTTTTCGAGGTTGGTGAAATACTCGATACCTGCAAGCGAAGTCGCCTGTGGCATAAGTCCCATAATATCAATCTCGGTAATGTTCTCTGCCTCTGCTAACGAAATTTCGCTATCTGAATCGGTGTCAAACTTCTCGACAAGATATGCCTTGAAATTTACATCAGGAATATAGACTGTATTGGTTGTCCAAGGCACCATATTTACATAGTCGGAAGTCAAACAGTTGTAACCATTCGACACCTCCAAGCGCACATTTGCGGAGATTTCGTTGCGGAAGAATCCTTCTTCGAGGTTTGCGCCCTTGGCAACAACTGTCAAAATACCATCTTTTGCCGATGCGCTTTCAACGGTGAGATTTACAAATTCGCCTACCGTAGCACGAGTTTGAGCATAGACTGCCTTCACGCTCAACGCCTCCTCCCAAACTGCAACCAACTCCTCGGCAACAGCAGCAGGGCGCACCTCATATTTAAGGGTTGCACTACCTGCGGTGATTGTGCCATTGCTCTCAGTGTAGTACATAGTCGCCTTACAATCCGAGAACTCAGGAACGAAACTCAACGACTGAATACGCTCGATAAGAGCAGCAATCTGCTCCTGCATCTCGGCAATATCTGCCTGCATATTGTAAATAGTGAGTTTGATAGTCTTAACCTCTTGTTCCAAAGTTGTAACACGAGCATCGAGAGCATCTATTGCAGCGTTAATAGTTGCCACCTCATTGTCGATACGAGTATTGATAGTTGTAACTTCCGTAGCGATAGCATCACGGAGTTGTCCATTCAAGGTGTTGATGGCAGTTTTGATTGCCTCCTTGTATGCCTCGGTAATCTCGGCAGCGGTGTTATTTAAGTCACTTCTCAATTGTGCGATAGAGGCAGTATTTTCAGAAATTGCCTGTGCATTATTGCCAATGGCAGTTGCGTTGGCGGAAATAAGAGCAGCATTCTTGGCAATCTCCTCCGCATTCTTGGCAATGGTGCGAGTGTTGGTATCTACATTTGATTGCAAAGAGGTAATTGCATTCTTATTGTTGTTGATAAGAGTCTCGTTTGCCTCGATAAGAGATTTGTTCTCCTCAATCTTTTGGCTGTTGCCATCAATATCTTCGCTATTCTCTGCTATTGCTTGCGCATTGGCAGTTATCTTGGTGGCATTGTTTGAAATCTGCTCTGCATTATCCGCAATGGCGAGTTTATTTGCCGCAATCTCGCCCTGTGCCGATGATAAATCCTCACGCAAAGCATCTATCAACTCCTTGTTGTCTGAGATGTTCTTGGTGAGTTGCTCCGAGAGTTCGCTGATAAGATTTTCAAGATACGCCTTCTGTGCTTCGAGTTTGCTGTTGAACTCCTGCATAATATCGGCAAGCATCTGATTAACCTCCTGCATAGTGTAGTAACCTGCGAGTTGGTTATTAACCCACTGTTGCATCTTTGTCTCCGAAGCGGAAATGGCATCTTTGATTGCTTGTGTATATGCTGCCTCAACCTCCTCTTTCGCTGCCGATATAGCATCTGTGTATGCTTTGGTAATCTCTGTTACCTTCTGTTGGATATCCTTGTTCAAGGTTGATACTGCCGCCTCAATATCCGCCTTAATTTTGGTGTTAAGGCGAGTTTCAAGGGCGGTAAGGCTCTTGTTGATTGACTCTATCTGTGTCTTGATGCTTGCGACTTCTGCTGCCAATTCATTGTGCTTTTCGAGAGTTGCAAAGGTTTGAGATACCCACTCCTTTGAAATCATATTGTCGTTTATATACTCCTCCAAGTCTTCTATCTTCTGTTCCAATGCCTTATCCTTATTTTGCAAAGAGGTAATAGCATTGTTGATTTGCACTAACTCGCCCTCCAATTCCGACTTTACAGATGCAAGTTGTGCCAACACATCAGATTTTGCAGTTGAAATGTTGTTTTTTAACTCCTTCTCAATACTTTCAATCTCTTTGTTTGTCAGTTCGATTGATTTTTGAAGATTGCTTGCGGTAGTCTGCAAATTCTCGATGAACCCTTTCAACTCCTTATCCGTCTTTTTCAATTCGGGCAAAGTAGCATTGATTGCATTTACCTGTTCTTGGAGCGTGGCAATTTGAGTGTTTTCAATCTCGTCAAGACGCCCATTGATATTCTCAATCGCCTCTTCAAACTTTTTGCAACTTGGCAACATCATTGCCACAATCACAACTAATAAAAATAGTTTCTTCATAACAGTAAAGTATTAAAATTAAGTTTATAATGTTTGCGCTGTTATGACAAAAAGAAAGTGTGGAGAACACTGTTCGTCTATCAATCTGATGGCTCTGACAAAACCTTGACAACAATAAACGATGCGATACCCCACACCTGTAATATGCAGAATGGGGTTGCAGAATGCTCCCAACCATACATATACAAGAAATGAGTGCTATTCGTTGCCCCGTTGTCGTAAAAACTGTCAGATTTTCAGATTAGGACTGCAAAAAACACTTTCAATATGTCCGTCTTGTGGTTTTTTATGCCACTTGACATCACAAATATAAGCATTTTTTGTTTCAATGTTCTCTATTAGAGAAACTTTTTGAATAGCACTCTGTGAAGTATCGCTCTAAATAATACAAAAAGTGAAGGTTAAAACACCTTCACAATCGACTCCCATCGGAACGAACGCCACTCGCCAAGTTCACAATCAAATACCGCTGTGGTGGCATACAACTCTCTGCTCTCGCCTCTGCCGTTGATGTGGCGTTTTACCAATGATGGATTAGTAGTGGCAAACATCTCCCTCAACTCTCCGTTCTTCTTTTGGAAGATGAAGTGTGCTACGCCTGTACGGAGTTTATGCTTCAAATTCTCAATCATCATCGCCTTTGCCCCTGCAATGAGGAGATTTTGAGTGCGCTGAGCGATTACATTCATTCGTACTGATGTTGTGTCTGTGATAACCAATGCGTTCATAGTGTAAGATTTTTTATTACAGTTAGTTAAAATTTTAATTCTTAATACCAAGTTGAAGGTTTAGTCCAACCCTCCAATTCATACCACTTGTCGAGAGCATTGTATCGACTCAATCCGCAACTTGCCACCTTATTGCCCGTTGCAATCTCCCATACGCCCCAACCACTGCCTGAGCAACCAATCTTATATTTTCTCTCTCGTGCCATATTGAATTAGTGTTATATCCTTTATTTTTCTATGACAAAGATAGTGTTTTATTACTAATAATCCAAATTATTTTAGTATTTTCTTTTAATTTATATGGAAATAATTAGTATTTTGACATTTATTTCCTATCTTTGCCATTAAAATTAGACTACTATGGCAAAATTGAGAGTAAAGGAGATTGTAAAGCAGAGAGGTTTGACATTGGCGAAAGTTGCCGAGATGCTCGATGTTCACCCTGTGAATTTAAGCACCACCCTCAACGGAAATCCGACCATCGCAACATTGGAGAAGATTGCAAATGTCTTGGAGGTGGATTTTGTGGAGTTGTTTGAGAGAGAGGATAGACCGACCATCAGCGGTTTTGTAAAGTTAGGAACAGAGGTGGTTGAGGTATCTTCGGTGGCAGACTTGGAGAAGGCATTGAGCAAGGCGAAGGAGTTGAAGTAATGCCTAAAAAATCTCCTCTAACATACAAATATAACCCTGCATTCTCCATAAAAGCGAATGCAGGATTTTTGTTTTATATCATTTGATAATTATTAACTACTTTATCTCATGCTCAAATAGGAATAAAGGATATTTAATATCATAGTCTATTTTGCCATTATTATCTCTTAAAACTGTCAATATCTTACCCATTGCATTCTCTCCCACGAGGGTGTAATGACAATGCTCCAAAATTGTCTGTTCGCACAGTGCTGCCATCTCCTCCATTGCCTTAATTTGTGCTTTCAATTTGTCATCAACTTTTTGTTGAGCAGATTCTGAACGAGGTTTTTTAAGAGATAATGTTTTTTGCTCTACCTCTTTTATCAGAGTATTAATATGCTTCTTTGCAACACTTCTAACAGACTTAACCAAATCCTTTTTCTGCAAATCCTGACAACCCCACCTTAACACACTGTTAGATGTATTCTGTTGCGTTGTATCCTCAACTATAACTTTGCCCTTGCTCTTGTTTAATAACTTCCTAAACCCTGCATTTTGGGCATATTTGAGGGATACAACATACTTCATAACCTCAACATCAAAATAGTTGTCATGCCAATTAGGGTGATGATATTTTTTATAATCATTACCATTTACAAATATCTTCTTGCAGTACATTGAATTAGGATAGTTCATAATATCCTTTTGTAATTCAGGATAACCGCTAAATCTTAATGCTATGAATAAGTGTTCTGATGTCTTGAATGTATATCCGCAGCATTCAACAGGATACTCCGTACTCATATTGCTAAAAGCACCGTACTCTCCATTTAGTTTACCAAAAGTTACAATATCATTTGCCTGATATTGCTCTGTTCTACCAAAAACTATGTCATAAGGATTGTATGCTGATTCAATTTGAGATGGAACGGTGTACAAATCTCGAATAGGCAGATTAAGAGCATTTGCCATCTTCTCAATTTGCTTTTGACTTGCGTGTTTACCATTAACCAATGAATAACAATACTCACGGGTAACACCTATCATCTTAGCAAATTCAGCAACCGATATTCCTCGTTGGTTGATAATCTCTTTTACTCTTAATTCTGACATATTGATATTTCTATTTTTTACAAATGTAATAAATTATATTACACTATATGTATTTTTTATATTAGTTTTTTAATGAAATATATTTGCATCATATTTCTTGTTTTATCTTTTTTATTTTCAATCTGATAATCATAAAATAGATGCACTGTCAGGGGGTATTGTTATTTATACCTCACATTGCACTCAAACAATATCTGCCAATCAAGTTTTTTACGACTACGTGTAAACCTCAACAAGGAATGAAGTGCTCGTAAATACAGTTTATCAAGTCTATGTTCATCAAAGATTATATCTTCTGAGAGTTCTATTTTACACATCTTTGATAGTTTCCTAATATCTGCATTATTTAATCTTACTTCAAGTCTATAAAGTTTTGAAGGGTTACCGTAGTAGTCCAAGATGTAATACTTGTTTGATTTGTGCATTATCTCATTGTGCTTATTGTAAGAGTCTAACATTGTCCCATTATACTTGTTATTAATGGTTTTTGCTTGTTTTACTGTTAATGATTTAGGGAAGTCTTTATCAAGACTCATTTCACATGTGCGATGTAAACCAACTAATGCTTCTTTCCTATCCTTAACTTTTTTACCGTTAATAATGGTTTTTAATTTCGGATTTCTCATTAATGTCCTGATGCGCTCGGATATGTTATACTTGAAATCTCGTGCTAATTCCAAATGGGTGATATTATTAAAGTCTAAGTCGAGTAATTCAGATATTTCTAACACCTCAACCATTATCTCCCTGTTATAAAATACATAATTCTCTAAGGTTATCCACAAATACGGTTCGTCTCTGTTGGTGTGTTTTTCAAAGCATGCGGTCATCACCTTTTCACCATTCAGCATTACATCAAAATGGTGTGCATATTTCTCATGAATAGTTCTATAAAATTGAAATTTATCAAACTCTGTACGAGCGTTTACTTCTCGTAAAAATGAGAGCAAAGGACTCCCTGCTTTGTAACAGAGAGTCAATTTGTCAATGATTGTTCTACCAAGTCTATCATTCGTCATCGGTATTAGAGGATTTCACTTCATTATTTCCCCGTGATGGCACGGTTTTCCAATAATCTTGGAGAGCTTGGGATAAATGTTGTTTGTGAGATTCTGACTTGGGTTTACCTCGTAAAGCTTGACCAATAGATTGCTTTATCCTATCATCAAGTTCTCTGTATTTTCTTTTATGTTCCATATTTAATGTAGGGATTTTTGTGTCCTACTATATATAAATATGGTAATAGTGGTAAAAAAGTCAAGTGTAGTAGATTTTTTTTCAAAAAATCTTTACTTAAAATTAGTTTAGCAAACAGGGTAATGCTTATTATACCTACCATTTACGGGTGAATTTAGAGGCGGGAAACGATGAAGTAATTAATTGACAGGCAGTCCTATATAACAGGTAGGGGACAACGCATTTTTGAAAATAGACTTTGCTTGTTGAGGGGGATTTTTATCTCGAAAAGTAGATTTTTTTACCATTCCTCTTGACTTTTTAATAGTGAAACCATATAGTTTATAAAAAAATATATGGAATTTTACGATTACAACAGAATTTGTGATGATGCAGTGATTAACACTATTACTTCAAGAGTTATTGAAGCGGTTATTCAGAAGATGGAGAAATTGAGAGAGCAGGAGGTTTCTCCTTATGTTAGTGGTATTGATGGGTTGGCTCGTTATCTTGGCATCGGTGAAACAATAGCACAAGAAATCAAAAACAATAAAGAGATTCCCTGTTCGCAGAGGGGTAGAAAGATATGGTTCAAGAAGTCGGATATAGAAAAATTCATGCAGCGAAACAAAGCGTAGATCGTTGCAAAAGTGAAGGGGATTATATACCTTTGAGGTCTAAACTATGTCTCATTTTAGGCGTAAATTTAGGCGTAAAAAATAAAAATCCCCTCCATACTATCGTATAGAAGGGGCTTTTGAGGTCCGAAGCGGATTCGAACCGCTGTAGACGGTTTTGCAGACCGGTGACTAAACCACTCATCCATCGGACCATTTCCACAGAACTCGCTGTTTCGGAGTGCAAATATACAAACATTTATCTAATTTGCAAAATCAAAGCCGTTTTTCTTAAAAAAATATCATTTTTACCCTCGAACAGCCACTCGCAGCGCATTACGACTCCTTGCCATAAATAGCCTACAGTCGTCGTATTCAAGCCAAAATCGCCAATAGGCTTTTCGGGGTTTGTTGATAAAAATAGCCCGTTGGTTGATGCTCCTTCCGTGTTCATTGAATTTATTTTCAAATAGATTAGTGATTCTGTACTTTTGTGGGTGAAATTGAGAGAAAGAGCCCATGGGATGGTGATATGTTGCCTTCACTCGGCGGTTCTGCGCAACGAGAAATATAATATAAAAGTGAAATATATGCGTATAAAGAGAATGAAAACCTACTCTTCTCCCACGTTGGAGATTTACAAAGTTACGATGGAGCGAGGCTTTGCTCAATCACTTGGGGGTGACCTTTCGGATTATGTTCCGGGAGAGAATGATTCTATGGATAATTAAATGAGATTGACGACTATGAGAAAGAACATTATCCTTATGCTTTCGCTCCTCGCAACTGTAGGTTGTACCGAGAGAGAGTTTGATAACACACCTTTGCGCCAGCGTATTGAGATGACGGTGGCGGCTACCAAGGCGCATGCGGTTGCGGATGATACCCGCATCGAATTTAATGGCAGCGTATACGATATGCGCTGGGAGGCTGACGACCAGATTGGAGTCTACATTGCCAGCACAGGCGAGAAGGCCAACTTTGGGGTTAAGGAGTTGGGCGATGAGCGCAAATCGGCTCGCTTCCGTGGAGAGATTTATGAGCCTGAGGCTACAGATGACTACTATGCATTCTATCCGGCCACCACTCCCTTTAATGGCTCTATCGCTTCGTTTGTTCTGCCCAACGAGACCTCGGGAGCAACAACTCCGATGCTTGTGGCATCGTGCGAAGGCGCATCTCGCCATGAGGTGAGCTTTACGTTCAAACCCATGACGGCACTCTTGGAACTGACCCTCGGTTTTGATGCCGACAAGGTTGTGGTCGAGAGCAATAACGGCGAGTCGTTGGCGGGTGTCTATGCCTACAATTTTGGCTCGAACACTATGCAGCAGCCTATGGGCTCGACAAGTGTCACGCTCACCTCGGCTACTAAGGGCGTACACTATCTCTATATGCCCGAGATAACCCTTGCGAATGGCTATAAGGTTATTGTCGAGAAGGGCGGTCAGCAGATGATTAAGAGCGTGGGCTACGGCAAGGAGAAGCGATTTGTGGCGGGCGAGGTTACGACCCTTGCAATCCCCTCGTTTGAGGCGGTGACGGTGTCGTGCAATGCCTACACCTCATACACTCTCTACAAGCGTGGCGACTCGGCAGCCAACTCGAAGGATGCTGGTACAATTTACTTCGATGGCGGCTGCTCCTATGCGGGCATCTCGAGCACACTGGTTAAGGAGTGTGGTGTATATGATGGCTCGGCTAAGGTCGTAGCCACAGCCAATGGCAAGAGTTTTAAGATTGACAACCGCACAGGCTTGGGTCAAGGCTCATATCAGGTCTATGCCTACATCAAGACCGTAGACGGCACCGAGTATAGGTCGGCAACGCAGACACTCCATATCACAGGCTTGCCCTACTCGATTAACTGCAAGGATGTGTCTATCAATAGTGCTGCGGGCTGGAGCAAAACGGGTACGGTGAGCGACTACTACGGTTGGCAGTTTGCCTATTGGTACATTGTGGGCAGTGATACAAAGTTCGGTGAACTCTACTCACCCACGTTCTACGCACCTGAGAATATCAATATCAAGTACACCGCATCAGTTTGCTACTACACTTCGGGATTGGGCGGTAATTCGAAGAAGTTGTATAGCGGAGTGACTACAGGCACTACCCCTGCCAAGACCTTCTCGGATACGATGTCGCGCAAGACCTCTAACTGGACTCCTGGCGATAGTTCCTTCACGGACTATCCCCACACGACAACGCTCCCCGCAGGCAATCAGCATCGTATCTACATCGCCGATGAGCATAGCAAATCGGGCAATGTGGCGTGGAACGGAATAAGTATGCGGGCATTCACTATGCACTACGCCTTCTAATCGGCAAATCACATAGTTGATATATAAGCCAACACCTCGACCCGACCCTAAAAGTCGGGTTGGGGTTGTTGTTGTGTTCCGATTCGTGGGAGAAAAGGGGGTGTTCGTTGAAAAAAATCTTTTTTGTTTCGTTGTCAGTTGCTAAAATTATACTTTTGCTCCGATTTACGCCTTTCCTTAAAGGTTTTGAGAATTAGTAAAACAAAAAATATCAAAAGATTATGAAGAAAAATTATGTTTCGCCCGCAGTGGAGGTTATCTCGGTGAATATCGAGAGAGGTTTTGCAGAGTCGATGGATACCACCATTATCGACTACACAAAGACCGGAGCAGATTCGTTGGACGACTAAACCATGATTAAGATGAAAAAGATTACAATCCTTATGGCATCAATCCTCGCAATGGTGGGTTGTGCCGAGAATAAAGAGCTCGACAACCAGTTTGGTGGTAATCGAGTAGAGATGACCGTTTCGGCTGTTAAGGATGCAGGCGAACTCTCGCGTGTGGCATTCAATGGCGGTATTACCGATATGATTTGGGAGGCTGACGACCATATTGGCGTTCACATTGCAAGCACCGGTGAGACCGCACACTTCTCGGTTAAGGAGCTCAGCAGCGATGCGCAGACCGCACGTTTCCGCGCAGAGATATATAAGCCTGAAGCAGTTGATAGCTACTACGCTTACTATCCTGCAACCACAGGTGTCAATGGTACAAACGTAAACTTCGTTCTGCCCCACGAGTACAATGGTGTTGGCGCAAGCGAGCCTTACCTCGTTGCTTCGCACGAGAACGCTGAGCGTTATCATGTAGAGTTCGCATTCCGCCCCGTGACTGCACTGCTGGAGTTGTCGCTCGGCTTTGCAGCTGACAAGATTGTTATCGAGAGCGTCAATGGCGAGTCGTTGTCGGGC
Organism: Alistipes sp.; assembly: GCA_017631055.1. Lineage (GTDB taxonomy): Bacteria > Bacteroidota > Bacteroidia > Bacteroidales > Rikenellaceae > Alistipes. The sequence continues at coordinate 2,310 of JAGBTZ010000033.1, read as the reverse complement.
GTACTGCTCTACAACTGCGCTGATGGCTCACTCACTCAGCCCACAGGCAACAAGAGCATCACACTCAACTCGTTCGCTGCGGGTACACACTATATCTATATGCCCGAGGTGACTCTGGCAAAGGGTTATAAGGTGACCATTACCAAGGGTAGCGCACAGATGATTAAGACCGTAAACTACGGCAAGGAGAAGAAGTTTGTGGCCGGCGAGGTTACTCCGCTCTCGATTGCTTCGTTTGAGGGTGTGGCAGTAAATCTCTGCGATGTTTACACTACCTATACTCTTTACAAGCGTGGTAACTCGGAGGCTAACAACACCTCGTTGACTAACACTATTACCTTCAATGGCGACTGCTCGTTTGCGGGCATCTCAAGCACTTTGGTTAAGGAGTGTGGTGTGAATATCAACGGCTCGAACATTACCGCTACCGCTTCGAACAAGAAGTTCTCTATCGCCAACCAGACCGGCAAGGGTCAGGGTACTTACAAAGTGTATGCATACATCAAGACCGTTGACGGCACCGTTTACAAGTCAGCCGAGCAGACTCACTATATCACCGGTCTGCCCTATACGGTAAATTGCAAGAATGTTAAGTATGGTGATGCGGGTTGGACTACAACCGGAACTGTGGCTAATGAGTATGGTTGGAGAATGGCATTTTGGTATGGTAGTTCTATAACTCCCAGGAAAGAGTTTGGAGAGTTCTTTTCTCCGACATTCTATGCACCTGGTGATATCAATGTTCAATACATAGCAATGGTGGCTTATTTTACATCAGGAAGTAATGCCAACAATTCAAAAACCATATATAGCGGCGTAACCACCGGAACTACACTTGCTAAAACTAATTCGAAGTCAATAAAGCGTATTTACAGTCTTGGCATACCACTTGATCAAGATTTTACAGCTTGTACACATAATGCAGTATTGCCGGCTGGAAATGCGTATAGATTCTGTATTACAGATGAGCATTCCGTTCATAATAATCTCGCCAACAATTATATTTCTATGCGTCAATTTACCGTAAATTACAGATGGTAATCGCGTAATTAGATAAACGATTTTACGATTCAGCCCGACCTTTTGCGAGGTCGGGCTGAATTTTTTTTGAGGGGTGGGAGGGTGAGTTAGATGGGTTAGATGAGTTGGCTATTGGCAACAAAACTCCTCCCCTAAGTTAGGGGAGGTGCCCGGAGGGCGGAGGGGTCTGTTGGTTTTGTCTGCTTTTAGCCATTGGCCATTAGCCATTAGCCATTGGCTTTCTACAGACCCCCTCCGCTTCGCTCGTCCCCCTAACTTAGGGGGACAATTTATTGTAATTCTATTTCCTCCTCCAACTTAGGGGGACAATTGCAGTACCTCTATTTTCTCCCCTAACTTAGGGGCAGTACCTCTAATTCCTCCCCTAAGTTAGGGGAGGTGGCTGAAAGCCGGAGGGGTCTGTCGTTTTTTAGCTATTAGCTATTAGCTATTAGCCATTGGCTGGGTTGGCCGGGTTAGATGGGTTGTTCAAAACTCCTCCCCTGTCTTAGGGGAGGTGGCTGAAAGCCGGAGGGGTCTGTCGGTTTTATTGGCTATTAGCTATTAGCTATTAGCCATTAGCCGTTAGATGGGGAGAATGGGGTGCAGTCTGCGACTGCTTATGGGGATTATGGAGAGGATGTGGGTTGCCCCAGTCACCCCAGTCACCCCAGTCGCCCCAGTCGTCCCAGTATCCCTAAGAGATTTTTCAAAAAAGTTGTTTAGGGAATTTAGGGAGTCTGGGGAGTCTGGGGAGTCTGGGGGATTTTCCTTAATTTCCCTAATCTCCTTAATCTCTCTAATAATCAATTCTGCCATTCGTTACCATTGGCAAAAAATCAACCTCGTCATTCCGAGGGGTTGTTTGTGTTGAGGGTTGGGTGTGAATTGCCCTGCCAAACAACCCCGAGAGAATCTACCGCTTTTTGTAGTGGGTTGCGGAGTGCGATTTTTTTGAGGGGGGGGCTGGGTTAGATGGGTTAGATGAGTTTTGGTGTGCCAAAATTCAAACTTATAAAAATACCTTAATTATCAATTATCAATTATCAATTATCAATTTAGCTAATGGCTAATGGCTAATAGCTAATAGCCGACAAAACCAACAGACCCCTCCGGTCTACGACCACCTCCCCTAAGACAGGGGAGGAGTTGTGTCTTTGCTAATAAAAAAAATAAAAAACGTCATTCCGAGGGGTTGTTTGTGACAAGGGTAGGGAGTGAAATACCCTCTCAAACAACCCCGAGAGAATCTACCGCTGTGAATAGTACGCTGCGGAGAGCGTTTTTTTG
>JAGBTZ010000032.1 GCA_017631055.1 Alistipes sp. | reverse complement strand
GGCCGCGTGATTATGCGTGCCAAGACCGAGATTGGGCACACAGCTACGGGTCGTGAATGTATCGTTGTGACCGAGATTCCTTATATGGTCAACAAGGCTGAGATGATTAAGAAGATTGCCGACCTGATTAACGAGAAGAAGATCGAGGGCATCTCTTACATCAACGACGAGTCTGACCGCAGCGGTATGCGTATCGTTATCATCCTCAAGCAGGATGCTGTGGCGAGCGTAGTGCTCAACACGCTCTACAAGAACACTCCGTTGCAGACCTCGTTTGCGGTGAACAACATCGCATTGGTGAATGGTCGCCCGCAGTTGCTCAACTTGAAAGATCTTATCCGTCACTTTATCGACCACCGTCACGATGTGGTTGTACGCCGTACACGCTACGACCTGCGCAAGGCCGAGGAGCGTATGCACATCGTTAAGGGCTTGCTTATCGCTCAGGACAACATCGACGAGATTATCCAGATTATCAAATCTTCGCGCAATACCGACATTGCGAAGCAGACTCTGCAGGAGCGTTTCGGCTTGAGCGAGATTCAGGCAACAGCGATTGTCGAGATGCGTCTGCGCCAGTTGACAGGCCTGGAGCGCGAGAAGCTGGAGAACGAGCACGACGAGTTGGAGCGCCAGATTGCATACTTCAACGATGTGTTGGCAAACGTGTCGATGCAGTTGCAGATTGTGAAAGACGAGCTGCTCGAAATGAAGGAGAAGTATGGCGACGAGCGCCGTTCGGAGATTATCTACGCTTCGGAGGAGTTCAACCCCGAGGACTTCTATGCGGATGATGATATGGTTATCACCATTTCGCACATGGGCTACATCAAGCGCACCTCGCTTGCCGAGTACCGCACGCAGAATCGTGGTGGAGTTGGAGCTAAGGGTAGCGCAACACGCGATGAGGACTTCATCGAGCATATCTACGTTGCCTCGATGCACAACACAATGCTCTTCTTCACCGAGAAGGGACGTTGCTACTGGCTCAAGGTATACGAAATTCCCGAGGGTTCACGTTCTTCTAAGGGACGAGCAATCCAGAACGTCATCCAGATTGAGCCGGATGATAAGGTTCGTGCATACATCAACTGCAAGCGACTGAACGATGCCGAGTATGTGAACGAGAACTATATTATCATGTGTACCAAGAACGGTACCATCAAGAAGACCAAACTCGAGGCATACTCTCGTCCGCGCCAGAATGGTGTGAATGCAATCGTAATCCGCGAGGGCGACCAGCTCATCGATGCAAAGCTCACCAGCGGCAAGGCTGAGGTGATGGTTGCAGCACGCGAGGGTAAGGCTATCCGCTTCAATGAGGAGACTGTACGCCCGATTGGCCGTGTTGGTGCCGGTGTGCGTGGTATCTCGATTGAGGATAACGACGAGGTTGTAGGTATGATCTGCATCGAGCCCGAGAGCGGTCAGGATGTGCTGGTATTGAGCGAGAACGGTTACGGTAAGCGTACCGACCTTGACGAGTACCGCATTACCAACCGTGGTGGTAAGGGTGTGAAGACCATCAACGTCACCGAGAAGACCGGTAAGTTGATTTCGATTCAGGCTGTAACAGACGACAACGACCTGATGATTATCAACCGTTCGGGTCTGACCATCCGCACAGCGGTATCGCAAATCCACCTGGCTGGTCGTGCTACGCAGGGAGTACGCATCATCAACCTGCGCGAGGGAGATGCTATCGCTTCGGTTACGGCAGTGCCTGCCAACGAGGATAAGGAGGAGGATGCTATCGCAACCGAGACCCCGATGGTTGAGGGCGAGGCAACGACTGTTGCAGAGGGTGCAACCGCAGAAACCCCAGAGAATAACGAATAATTTTTAACATTAACAATAACTTAAACTCTAAAATTTTAAGATTATGAAACGAGTATTATTAGTGGCGATGGCAGCAGTTCTTCTGCTCGCGCCGGCGGCAAATGCTCAATCGGTTAACGAGGCTGCAATCCGTGCAAAGCTCGAGAAGAGCGATGCAGATATTGCAAACCCCAAGAAGAGTGCAAAGGCTGCAACGTGGTTGAACCGCGCAAAGGTCTACTTCGAGTCGATGCAGGCTCCGACCAAGAACCTCTTTATGGACCTCTTGGACCAGGCTATGTTGCCGACCAATATGGGCGGTGAGCCTAAGAGCAAAACAGCAGATTGCTGGGAGTATCCTTGGGTTAAGGTCTACTTCAACGGTACCAAGGTTAAGGCTTGGGAGCAGACCCGATTTATTGACGAGAAGGCTTGTGATGTAGCTATCGAAGCTCTGACCAAGGCCCACGAGCTTGATGTGAAGCTCGCACCGAAGGTTAAGGAGCAGCTCGATGAGATTATCAACTTCTATGTACAGATGGCTGAGTGCAGCAACCGCATCAAGCGTTACGACTTGCAGCAGGTGGCTTACGAGATGGTTATCAAGGCAGAGGCTCACCCTGTGTATGGCGCACCCGACTACGCAACCTACTACCTGGCAGGTCAGTTGGCTGCATACCTCGGTGCTAACTCGGCATCAGCATTCCCCCGTGGCGAGGAGTTGCTGACCACTGCTCTCGAGAAGGGTTATACTGACGAGGCCGGCGACATCTACTACTATCTGTTCCACTGCTGCTATGGCCAGAAGGATGCAGATAAGTCGAAGTTGCTCAAGGCAAAGGAGGTTCTGTTGCAGGGTATCGACAAGTTCCCCAAGAACGAGAAGATTCTCAACAGCCTTATGCAGCTCTACACCATCGAGGAGGGTATGGGTAACCCCGAGGATCTCGTGGCTCTTATCGAGAAGGCGCTGCAGAACGACCCGAAGAATGCCGATTTGTGGTTTGGTCGTGGCCGTGTTTACTACAAACTCAACAACTATGACGAGTGTATCAACTCATTCCACAAGGTTGTAGAGATTAAGCCCGATGATTTCGATGGCAACTACTACCTGGCAGTGTTCTACATGGCACAGGGTAACGAGCTCTACAAGGAGGCTGCAAAGATTGATTACAAGAGCCAGAAGGAGTTGGATGCTGCAATTCAGGTAGCATACGAGCCCTACCGCAAGGCAGTGCCTTGGTTTGAGAAGGCTCACGAAATCAACCCCAACCACCTCGACACCGTGGATTGCCTCAAGTCAATCTGCTTCCGTCTGCGTGATGAGGATGGATTTATGGATAAGTACAACAAGTACAACCCCATCTACAAGAAGTTGAAGGGTATCGAGTAATCCGGAGCTGTAAAGCGAACAAAGGGCTGTCCAACTACACGGTTGCGACAGCCCTTGTTGCTTTGATGCGGGGAGTGGTGGATGGGTTAGATGAGTGAGATGGGTGGATGGGTTGGTTGGGGAGGAAAAGGTTGTTAAAGGTGGTAAGGGGATTAAGGGTTGTTAAGGGAAGTTAAGGAATTTAGGGAATTTAGGGATTTCCTTAAACTCCTTAAATTCTCTAAATTCTCTAAACTCTCTAAACTCCCTAAACTCCCTAACAATAAATTATGCCATTCAATGCCATTGGCTAAAAATAAAACACGTCATTCCGAGGGGTTGTTTGTGCTGACGGCGTGGAGCGAAACACCCACCCAAACAACCCTGAGAGAATCTTCCGCTGCGAATAGTACGTTGCGGAGAACTATTTTCAAAAAAGGTAGATCTCCTCGTATTTGCTTGGGTACAATCAGCGCTCCCAACCATCTCAAGATACAAATACTCGAGATGACGAGATTTATATATTTAGCCAAAGGCTAAATTGACAATGGATAATTAAGGTGTTTTTATAATTTTGAATTTTGAATTGCCCCCAGTTACCCCAACTACCCCCATCACTATATAAAGAGAGGGCTTGAGGTGTCTCACGACACTCAAGCCCGGGTTAGGTTAGTTAGGTTAATGAGAAATGGGAGAACCCCATGTTTGTATTACAAAAGTAAGCGTTTTTTATTAAAAAACAAATTTTTATTTGAAATTTTATCAAAATAGACGATTTTGGTTAAAATTTATAATTAAAATTTTTAATAACTGGTGCCAATTCTTAAAATTTTAAGAAAGCATCAAACGCTCTCCCATCAGCTCTCTTTACACCTAACGGCTTATCTAATTATTGACCGCCATCGGAGCACAATCACACCCTATCGGCTCTCCGACACGGTCGCCGAGCATCTCCGCACGCACCTCGTCTCCGTGTTGTATGGCTTGTAGGTGACGACTGCGATATGCTGAAGGGGTTATCGCGTACTCCTTCTTGAAGAGTTTAATAAAGTGTGACGTATTGGGAAAGGCGCACTCATGACCAATCTCCGACACCGACTTTGTGGTCGAGATAAGCAGCAGACGAGAGTGCATCAGGCGTTGGCGTATATACCACTTGTGGGGAGGCATCTCGAAGTGGCGCTTAAACTCCTTTTTGAACGAGGTTAGCGAGCGGTTGCATATCTCCGAGAGTTGCTCTATGGAGACATCCTTGAACATGTGGTTGTAGACAATCTGCTCGAAAGCCCCGCTTGCAACATCCATATTGCGCAACAGCTTGCTCTTCAAACAACAATCCCCATGCGAGATAAGTAGATATATCAACTCGGTAAGTTTGATATTCTCGGCGGTCTCATCATGGCGGAACAGCTCCTCACGCAGATAACTGTTTGCATTCACAAAGAAACTCTTGACCGCATTCCAGGCCGGCATCGAGACGTGATTGCTCATTCGACACCAATCGCAGGTGTGGTTGTTGGCAAACTTCACGCCATAGGTTATGCTCAAGTGCGAGATTATGTGTTGCAAACTCGAGGGCGTATAGTAAAACACAATCTCCTCGAAGGGCGCATCCTCCGCACCGATATTCTCGATGTGATGATGACCGATACCCATATAAAATATCTCTCCTCTATTCACCGTGTAGCGCTTGTCGCCATAATAGATGCTCTTGGTTCCGTGCAAAACGTAACCTATGGCGTAACGCGACAACGAGATAGAGCCTATGTTAGACGATGAAGAATCAACAAATTTAACGATTTGAGGCTGTGCCTGTTGGTTGAGATGGTTGGTTGACATAAACATTATCTTTATAAATTATCCGCACTTTAGGAGTGACAAAATTATAAAAACAATTGTTAAAACATACAATTTTTTATTGTATTCATCGGGGTTTATACCAAATCTATCGAACTTATACCTATTTAGACCATTTAGGCCACAAAAAAGTGGAGAATCATCAACACCACAAAGAGTACGATAACCAGATTGCTCACAGCATCGCTCAGGCGCAACAACACCACCGGCATCAGCACCGAAGCCGGCAACGCCACAAGCATAAAAACTCCTGTTGTGGCCGAGGGAAGCGCAAATGCTGCGCAGGCAACAACAAAGACAACAATATAGAACGCAAGTATCGTTCGTTGGCGGAGGGCAACCGTGCGTTTATCGCCGAAAAACGACAAAATCGCACATATTACCACAAACAACGAAAGACCCATCATCGTCAGCGCCACAACCGACTCCGAGCCCCAGAGGGTATAGCCGTTATGGCTGACAAAATTCTCAAACAAGGCCACCATCGGCATTGCAAAATCGCCTCCGCAGAGCCAGTGGATATAACTAATTGAGGCAAACGGCAAGAGCAGACCCGCAATCATCACCACAATCTCTCGCCACGAGAGTCCGAACATCAGCACCGCAACGGGTAGCAGCAGCACAAACAGCAATGCCGGAGAGTAGAACATCGGCGCAAGGGCGGCATAAAATCCGGCAAAAAAGGCGAAATTAAAGTCGGTACCTCGCACATATCCACCGCACAAATAGCGCAACATCTGCAACACAAAATATGACGACAGAGCCACTGCCAACGAATCCGAAGCGATGAATATACCACACGACAATATAGCATAGAGAGGTATCGACACCGTAGTCCGGGCTTGGTAGAGCCCGAGCGAGGTTACATTTCGCCCCACACCCACGCCGACAAACATAACCACCACAGCCGACAAAACAGTGCCCCAGGCCGGGTATTTGGAGTGGAAGGCATCGACCCACATCCCGGGCAGCGTGGCACCTCCGGCCAGGAGTTCATCCCCATAGGGAGCTGTGGCAAAACGCACAAAAGCCGCCACAACCAACATTAGCATCAAGAGGATGGATGCCACAGGGGTCTGTCTGATTAGAGATACTTGCATAACGCAAATATACGAATTTTTGGGATTTACCACCTACCAAACTCCATTTTTGGAGCCAAGAGCCCCAAAAATCCCAAAAATTTGTACTACCTTTACGCTATGTTAGAGAATTTTTACCAAACAGAGCTCTTGGAGGCGGGGTGTGACGAGGCCGGTCGTGGTTGTTTGGCGGGAAGCGTCTTTGCTGCAGCCGTAATCCTTCCGCCCGACTTTCACCACCCGCTACTCAATGACTCGAAACAGATGACCGAGCGCAATCGCAACACGCTGCGCGAAATTATCGAGCGCGAGGCTGTGGCATGGGCTGTGCAAGAGATCACAGCCGCACGCATCGACGAGATAAATATCCTCAACGCCTCGTTCGAGGGTATGTCGTTGGCGGTGGCACAGCTCAACCCCCAACCCCAATTTCTCGCCATTGACGGCAATCGTTTCCGCACAAAGCTCAACATCCCCTACACCTGTGTTGTGAAGGGTGATGGCAAGTATGCCGACATTGCAGCAGCTTCGGTGCTGGCCAAGACCCATCGTGACGAGTATATGATGCGATTGGCCGAGGAGTATCCGATGTATGGCTGGGCAAAGAACAAGGGCTACCCCACAAAGGAGCACCGCCTGGCTGTAAGGGAGTATGGTCTTTCGCCCTATCACCGAGTCACTTTCAACCACGAAATAGGGCAGTTGGAGCTATTCTGATTACCTCTTGGGGCATCCATCTGTTTTAGCTACGAAGCCCCATTGGCGAGAGGATGCGCAAAACAAGGTTGATGAAGAGAGGGACTCTTCTTCAACTTTGGGCACCTCACATTGTCGCAGCCGAGGTGTTATCACAAGAAAAGCGACTGTTTTTCGAAACATATACCAAAAATTTTATAACTTTGTGCGTTATATTGGGGATTGTCCCCTTTGCTTAAGCAAAGAGAGGCCAAATTTTGCGATTCTGTGTAGGTCGGAAGCCAAAACAGACGCATCTGGAGCCATAAGCTGAGTGAATTTGAATAAAAACCACAAAATATGAACAACAAAATTAACGACCTGTTGCGCCGTGTCGAGGAGTTCACTCCCAAGTCGGCTGCCGAAGTTGAGGAGTTCCGAATTAAAATCCTCGGAAAGAAGGGAGAGATGAATGCACTGCTCGAGGAGTTCAAGAGCGTTGCACCCGAACTCAAGCGTGAGTTTGGTCAGAAGATCAACCAACTCAAAAATCGCGCTTTGGAGCGAGTTAACACCCTGAAGGAGGAGTTTGCCGCTGCGGCAACACCCACCTCGGCTATCGGTGATATGACCCGCCCGGGAAGCAAAGAGGAGCTCGGCTCTCGCCACCCGATTTCACTCGTGAAGAACGAGATTTGCGATATCTTCTCTCGTTTGGGCTACACTATTGCCGATGGCCCCGAGATTGAGGATGATTGGCACGTCTTCTCGGCACTGAACTTCCCGCCCGAGCATCCGGCTCGCGATATGCAGGACACCTTCTTCATCGAGAAGAACCCCGATGTACTGTTGCGTACCCACACATCTTCGATTCAGGTGCGCACCATGGAGCGCCAAAAGCCCCCCATCCGCGTAGTCTGCCCGGGTCGTGTATTCCGCAATGAGGCTATTTCGTACCGCGCACACTGCATCTTCCACCAAATCGAGGGTCTTTACATTGACGAGGGAGTTTCGTTTGCCGATATGAAGCAGTCGATTCTCTACTTCGCCAAGGAGCTCTTCGGCGAGAGTGCTACGATCCGTATGCGCCCCTCGTACTTCCCCTTCACCGAGCCTTCGGCAGAGGTGGATGTGTCGTGTAACCTCTGCGGTGGCAAGGGTTGCCCCGTCTGCAAGGGTACCGGCTGGTTGGAGATTATGGGTTGCGGAATGGTTGACCCCAATGTCCTCGAGGCGAGTGGTATCGACTCCAAAAAGTACTCCGGATTCGCCTTTGGTATGGGAGTTGAGCGTATTGCTATGCTGAAGTTTGGTGTTAAGGACCTGCGCCTCTACTTCGAGAACGATGTGCGCTTCCTCCACCAATTCGACAGTGTTTTGTAATACACTCTCTACCTTAAAGATATGCGAAAAGTCGTCACCTTACTGTTACTGAGCCTTTTTTTCTTGTGCGGATTCGTCAAGGCCCCGCAACAGTCGGTTACGACCATCGAGAGCCCCGATTCGTCACGATGCCTGTTTCTCTACACCGAGGGAATCAAGCGCAATCTGATTTATGGCGATACGGTGCAGGCACAACAACTCTTCGCAAAGGCTCTCGAGCAAGATTCGACTTACGCTCCGGCACACTACGAGTTGGCGGGCATACTGCTCTATAACGATTCGGAGCAGGCTATCCGTCACGCCCGCAGTGCCGCTGAACTCGACTCCACAAATCGCTGGTATAGACAACTTTACGGCCAGACCTTAATCGTTGGTAAACGATACGCAGAGGCTCTGCCGGTCTTCGAGCATTTGGTGCGCACCGAGCGCAACCCCGACCACTATCGGCTCCTCGCTCTGCTCTATGATTACGATCGCCGCCCATTCTCGGCAATCGCAATCCTCGATTCGGCCGAGCGCCAGTTCGGTATCAATCCCTATCTGGGCGAGATGAAGCGCCAATTGCTGCTCTCGACCCACCAGTACGACCGAGCACTCGAGGAGGCTCAAAAGGTGGTTGAAAGCATACCCTACGAGCCGGCAAACCATATTGCTTTGGGCGAGGTTTACGCCTTGATGCAGAGCGATTCGTTGGCCGAAGCGGCATTCCGCAAAGCGGTGGAGATTGACCCCGAGAGTGCAATGGCTTGGGCTGCTTTGGGCGAGCACTACAATCGCCGTGGCGACACTAAAGCCTATCTCAATACCACCTATAAGCTCTTCAAACTCAGCGACATCCCCGTCAGCGAGAAGCTGAGTATGTTGCGTCAACTGACGGCCAACCGCCGCTTCTATCGCGACAACTACCCCCAAATCGACATCTTGGCGACAACGCTTCACAATGCCCACCCCGACCATAAGGAGGTGACACAGATGTTTGCCGACCACCTGATAAGTTCGGGCAAGATAGATGAGGCACTCGCGCTCTTCAAGGCGCAGACAAGGGCGAAGGATGCCGACCGAGATTCGTTCACGACCGTAATGGAGATTGAGAGTTACCTCGGCCATGCCGACTCGGTGACACTCTACCTCAATCGGGCTCTCGAGCACTTCCCAAATGATGCGGAGTTGTACGTCAGACAGGGGCTGCTGCACCTCATAAACAAGAATTTTGATGAGGCATTCAAGGGGTATGTCAAGGCTATGAGATATGCCGACAATGACACTCTGCGCAGCACCATTTGGGGCTATTTGGGCGACCTCTGCCACCAAAAAGCGACCGAAGGCAACGAGACCGTAACCGAGGGGGCATTCGGCACTCGCTCCGCCAATCGCACCGAGCGCAAGCAGATGAAGCTCTGTTATGAGTGTTACGACAAGGCTCTGGCGCTCAATCCCGAAAATTCGGGTGTGCTGAACAACTATGCATACTTCCTCTCGCTCGAGGAGCGTGATTTGGAGCGAGCCCTTGAGATGTCGGAGCGAGCCAACTCGCTGACAACCAACAACCCCACATTCCTCGACACGCAAGCGTGGATACTCCACAAACTCGGTCGCAACGATGAGGCCAAGCGCCTCATGCGGCAAGCCATATCGCTCGATGCGACCAATAGCGCCGACCTGCAACTCCACTACGGAGATATTTTGGCAGCGTTGGGTGAGAAGTTTATGGCCGAGGTCTACTGGCGCAAAGCTCTCGACAACGGCTACGACAAAGCAAGCATAGAGGAGCGATTGAATAGCCTAAAACAGAAGCAATAACCGACTCGAATGACTTGGATAAAACAGATAACCCGAACAGTGCTCGTCTTGGTGGCAATCGTGCTTGTCGCCCCACACTCCGTGGCGCAAAACAGCAAGAAGATTGCCGAGCAACAACGTGTGATTGCCAATCTCGAGAAGCGTATTGCGGAGGATGAGCGCAAAATCAAGAACCTCAAAAATTCGAAATCCTCGACTCAAAAAAAGGTCAACTTGCTGACCCGCCAAATCGAGTCGCGCAACCAGCTGCTCAATGCCAATCGCAAGCAGATAAATCTGCTCAATCGCGACATAAACCGCACCGATAGCACTGCTCGCTCGCTATCGGCTCAGCTCGAGCGCACCAAGGCTCAATATGCCGAACTTGTTCGCGAGTCGTACCGCAACTATCGTCACAACAACTACCTTTCGTACATATTCTCTTCGGAGTCGTTCGCAGATGCTGTGCGCCGCATATCCATACTGCGCAATGTGGCTGTTATGCGCAGCGAAAAGATTAAGGAGATTGACAGCCTGAGTTATGAGGTAGCCCGCCATCGCGACACCCTCGCCCAGCGCAAGACGGCACTCGATGCCACCCGCCGCAATCTCAACTCCCAGAAGCAGAAGTTGCAAAAGGAAGCCAATGCAGCCCGCACCACCGTCAAGAAACTCACCAAGCAGGAGAAGCAGGCTCTGCAAAACAAGCTTGCTCGCGAGGAGCAGCTCGAGGTGGCAATCAACGAACTGCGCCGCCTGACCAAGGGCAACAAGGAGGGTGCTTCGTTCTCGAAGATGACCTCCAATCTCAACCTTCCGGTGCAGGGCGGTACGGTACGCAAGTATAAGGGGAATATGGCCGAGATTGTCGGCCGTCAAAATGCCGGTGTAATCTCTATCTATGCCGGCAAGGTCCTCGACATCAAGCGTAACCGTATAACCAACAAATATGATGTCTATGTGGCGCATGGCGAATATATCTCGACCTACGCCAACCTCTCGGAGGTGAGTGTCGAAAAGGGCGCCAAAGTGGCCAAAAATCAACGCATAGGCACCATCGGCTCCTCGGTCAACCTGACCACAATGGAGATGGAGTACAAGATGGTCTTCGGCATCTACTCACCCAACCCGAACGAGGTGATGCAGGCTTCACAATGTTTCAAAAAATAGAGTACAATGGCAATAAAATATCATACCGAGGAGTGTAATTACCGACTTAAGGCCAAGCGAAATGTGCGAGCATGGCTCCACGCTGTAGCCCAAGAGGAGGGCTATCGTATCGAGGATATTAACTACATATTCTGCTCGGCCGAAAGACATCGCGCGATGAATATCGAGTTCCTCGGGCACGACTACTTCACCGATATCATCACCTTCGACTACAGCGAACTTAAAGAGGGTTTCGTTGCGGGAGATATCTTTATCGATATCGAGACGGTGGCCGACAATGCCCGCCTCTACGGCGCAACCGGCCGCGAGGAGATGTTGCGAGTGGTCGTTCACGGATTGCTCCACCTCTGCGGCCAGAAGGACAAGAGCCCTCGAGCCGAGAAGCAGATGCACCGCAAGGAGGATAAATACCTCGCTCTCTACAAGTCGATGTTTCAAGAATAAGGATTGCATAAGATGAATCTTCACTACGATATAATTGTTGTCGGAGGCGGACATGCGGGGTGTGAGGCTGCGGCTGCGGCTGCCAACCTCGGCTCACGCACACTGCTGCTGACGATGGATATGACCAAGTTTGCAGCCATGTCGTGCAACCCTGCAGTCGGTGGCGTTGCCAAGGGTCAGATTGTGCGCGAGATTGATGCTCTGGGTGGCCAGATGGGCCGCATTACCGACCTTTCGACCATCCAGTTCCGTATGCTCAACCGCTCGAAGGGAGCAGCGATGTGGAGCCCCCGAGCACAATGCGACAAGGCTCGCTTCTCGGAGGAGTGGCGCCACACGCTCGAGAACACCGAAAACCTCTATATTTGGCAAGATACGGCCGATGGGCTACTCTT
>JAGBTZ010000031.1 GCA_017631055.1 Alistipes sp. | reverse complement strand
CCATTAGACATTAGCCGTTAGCTGTTAGCCATTGACAAAAAAAAACTCCTCCCCTGTGTTAGGGGAGGTGGTCGTAGACCGGAGGGGTCTGTGTTTTGTCGGCCATTAGCCGTTAGCCATTAGCCATTAGCCATTGGCCGTTAGATGGGTTAGATGGGGAGTTTTTTTTGAAAAAGGTTGTTAAGGGCGGTTAAGGAATTTAGTGAATTTAGTGAGTTTAATCAAATTCCTTAAACTCCTTAAATTCTCTAATCTCTCTAATAATAAATCCTGCCATTCGTTGCCATTCAATGCCATTGTCTTTTTCCCGGATTCCCCGGTCACCCCATCCGAAATTGTGAAAATTTGGTCGGAAGTATATTGTATTTGCGAAAATTAACTCCTAACAATCAATCTCGAATGTGCGCGAACTCTCGGAGTTGACGTGAATGGTTACGGTCATCACATCCTCGGGTAGCAGTTCGCCAATCTTCTCGGACCACTCGATAAGGCACAAGTCGCCCGAGTAGAAATACTCCTCATAACCAAGGTCGAAGGCCTCCTCCAAGCGATTGATGCGGTAGAAATCGAAGTGGTAGACCGCCTCGCCCTCGGCTGTGGAGTATTGGTTGACGAGCGCAAATGTGGGGCTTGTGACCACATCCGTTGAGCCGAGCAGTGCGACTATTTCGCGAATAAGGGTGGTCTTGCCGGCTCCCATCTGGCCGTAAAATGCCACGATGGAGCGACCTTCGAGGCTCTGGAGTATGGCATCCGCCACGAGGCGCAGTTCGCTCTGGGAGTCTATCGTAATAGTTTGCATATCGGATGGTTATTTTTTGGGTTTAAGTACAATGTAGGGTACAATCATCTCCTCCATCGAGATACCTCCGTGCTGGAACGTGTCGCGATAGTAGCGGATATACTTGTTGGCATCGTTGTGGTAGACGATAAAGTCGTGATTGTAGGCGAAAATATAACTTGACGAGAGGTTACCCGAGGGGAGTTGTATCTCTTCGGGCTTGGTAATCTCGAAGACCTCACGGTGGTTGTAGGCGAGGTTGCGCCCCGTCTTGTAGCGCAGGTTGGAGGAGGTCGCCTTGTCGCCCGTGATGCGGATGGGGTTATCCACACGCACCGTGCCGTGGTCGGAGGTGATGATGACCGTATTGCCACTCTCCGAGAGGAGTTTGAGTATTGTGAAGAGTTCCGAATGTTCGAACCAAGAGCGTGTGAGCGAACGGAACGAAGCATCGTTCTCGGTGAGGTCGCGGATGATGTCGGTCTCGGTGCGGGCATGCGAGAGGATGTCGAGGAAGTTGTAGACGATGACCGAGAAGTCGGCATCCAACACTCGGCGGAAGTTGTCGATAAGCTTGCGACCCGCCTCGGGGCGGATGAGTTTGTCGAAGGTGGTCTTCCACGAGCGACCCGATGAGGCGAGCTGTCGGCGCAGGAACTCCTCCTCGTATTGATTTTTGCCACCCTCCTCGTTGTCGTTGAGCCAGCGGTTGGGCATAATTTTGTCGATAGCCAACGGCATCAATCCCGCAAAAATCGCATTGCGTGCATACTGCGTTGCCGTGGGCAGAATGGCGCAGTAGAAGTCGTCAACCTCGACATCGAACCAGCCGTTGAGCATCGCGCTGATCGAACGCCACTGGTCGTAACGGAAGTTGTCGATAAGCAGCAGGGTAGTCTTGCCCTTCTGCTCGACTACGGGGAATACCCGGTTGCGCATCAAGGTATGCGACATCACGGGAGTCGACTCGTCACGGCGGTTAATCCAATCCTTGTAGTTTTGGCGCACGAACTTGCAGAACTCCTGATTGGCCTCGTTCTTCTGGTAGAGCAGTACCTCCTGTATGCTCTGGTCGCTCGAAGCCGAGAGTTCGATATCCCAGGCGGTGAGTTTGCGGTAGATATTGCACCAATCCGAGAAGGTCGAAGCGCTCTGGTAGAGAGTGCTGATGCGGCCAAACTCGGCACGGTAGTCGGCAGTGGCCTGCTCGCTCTCGAGTTGGCGCGAATGAACGTGTTTCTTTATCGAGAGTAGCACCTGGTTGGGATTTACCGGCTTGATAAGGTAGTCGGCAATCTTCGAGCCTATGGCC
Source organism: Alistipes sp. (assembly GCA_017631055.1). Classification (GTDB taxonomy): domain Bacteria; phylum Bacteroidota; class Bacteroidia; order Bacteroidales; family Rikenellaceae; genus Alistipes. Next base: position 3,854 of record JAGBTZ010000031.1, on the reverse strand, counting down.
TTATCCATGATATTCTCCTCCTCACTCTTGGTGACCATGATTACCGGAGTCGAGGGGCGGACATCTTTGATTAGGGGCAGTGTCTCGAGTCCGGTCATGCCGGGCATCATCTCGTCGAGGATTATCAGATCGTATGCCGTCTCGGATGCCATGTCTATAGCATCGTAGCCATTGTTACAACTCTCCACCTCGTAACCCTTACTCTTCAGAAAGAGTATGTGCGGCTTGAGCAACTCAATCTCGTCATCTACCCAAAGTATCTTTACCACGTTGTTGTCGTTTTAATTTGTTATACGCCTCGTCTTGGGGCTGATTACAGCGATGCAAAAACTTTGCGAATTGTGGGGTACGACTCTCGCAAAACCTCGCAAACCTTCTCGGGCGCAAGCCACTCGGCTGCCACAATGCCCTCCTCTTGTTGGGGAGCAGTCTCGCCGCTGCTACCACGCATCAGGAACCAGTGTGTACACTTCAACTCCCACACTCCGTAAACGTTGTAGGTGTGGAATGTATTGCATATAGGCTTGAGAATTTGCGATGCGACAACGCCTGTCTCCTCGGCAACCTCGCGCAGAGCACACTCCTCGATACTCTCGCCCGGCTCCCAATGCCCCTTCGGGAGATCCCAACGGCCACGGCGCGAAATCATCAGCGTCTTGCCGTCATTGTCGAGAACAACGCCTCCGGCTGCCACTACAAACTTAAACTCCTCGGCAAATGAGGCGAAACACTGGTCGATATTCTCCGAGATAATGGCTATGTTGTTGTGATTCTCGAGAATTTGTATTACCTTCGCTCGGGAAATACCCTCGCTGGCCTCTATCACCTTGTCGAATGAGGAGGTATCGGCCGTATGGTCGATGAAGGTTGTGCTTTTGTCGAGAAAATAGACAGTTGGGTACATTGTTTATGTTATTTGTAGTTTTATACCGCAAATTTAGAAAAAAAACCGATAACCAGTATGAAAAAATTACTCTTATTTATGGCTTTGTTATCTTGCCTTACGGGTTGTGAGCAGCGCCCGCAACCTCTCGAAATCAACAATGCGCTGACTGCTGAGGAGATTGCAGCGGCTAAATTTACCCCTGAGGTAATGTGGAAGATGGGTCGCATCGGGGCGGCAACCCTCTCGCCCGATGGTTCTCAGTTGCTCTATACGGTTACCTATTATAATATGGAGGAGAATCGTGGCGTTACGGCAATCTATCTGCGCGATATGGCTTCGGGCGAGGTTAAGCAACTCACCGACCACGCATCCAATAATCACGACCCTAAGTGGAGCGCTTCGGGCGAGCAGATTTACTTCCTTTCGGATCGTAGTGGCTCGAGTCAGATTTGGTCGATGACTCCTCAGGGCGAGGCTTTGGCGCAGGTGTCGGCATTCGAGAAGGATGTCGAGGCGTATGGCATCTCGCCTTGTGGCGATAAGCTCTTCTATGTTCAGCGAGTGCATGTATGCGACCGTAAGTCGGCAGATGTTCATAAAGATTTGCCCAAATCGAAGGCTCGAATTTATGACGACTTGATGGCACGCCACTGGGATTATTGGGATGAGGGCTCTTACCTCCATATCTTCGTTGGCGACATCTCGACCGAGGGTAAGGCTTCGGAAGGTGTCGATATTATCGGTGTCGAGAGTGCGTGGGATGCTCCGCTTGCTCCCTACTTCGATGCCGAGGAGATTGCGTGGAGTGCCGATGGTAAGAAGTTGGCCTATACTTGCAAGCCACTGACCGGCTATGAGTATGCTATCTCGACCGATTCCGACATATTTATATATGATGTAGCCACTGGCGAGAGCCTTAATATCTGTAAGGCTATGCCGAATGGTGTGGAGTTTAATACCGACCGCCGCCGCGTGCCGCAGATGCCCGGATATGACAAGTATCCCTCTTTCTCGCCTGATGGAACGATGGTAGCCTTCCGTTCGCAACGCCGTGCCGGCAACGAATCCGACAAGGAGCGCCTTTTTGTGTGGAACTCCGCTACGGGCGAGATGCGTGATTTGACGGCCAATTTCGACTATAACGCTACAAATCTTATCTGGGATGGCAATGAGGCTCTGTGGTTTGTGGCTCCCATCGAGGCTACGCACCAACTCTGCCGCGTGACTCTTGATGGAGAGGTTGAGGTGCTCACCTCGGGTGACCATGATATCGTCTCGGCAACGATTGCCGGCGGTCGCAAGGTCGTGGCAATGCAGAAGATTACCCACGCCACCGAACTCTTTGAGGTTTGTTCCGAGAGTGGGGCGTTGGCTCAAATCTCGAATGTTAATCAGGAGATTTACGACAATATCCCTATGGGCAAGGTCGAGAAACGCTGGGTTAAGACCACCGATGGCAAGCGAATGCTCGTGTGGGTTATCCTGCCGCCCGATTTCGACCCCGCGAAGAAGTATCCTACGTTGCTATACTGCCAGGGAGGCCCCCAAAGTGTGGTTTCGCAGTTCTGGAGCTATCGTTGGAACTTCCAGCTGATGGCGGCACAGGGCTATGTTGTGGTTGCGCCAAACCGCCGAGGTCTGCCCTCGTTTGGTCAGGAGTGGCTCGACCAGATTTCGGGCGACTACTCGGGTCAGAATATCCGCGATTACCTCTCGGCTATTGATGATGTGGCTCGTGAGCCATGGTGCGATGAGCAGCGCCTTGGATGTGTGGGTGCATCTTACGGAGGCTACTCGACATTCTTCCTTGCGGGCTGCCACCAAAAGCGATTTAAGGCCTTTATCGCTCACTGCGGAATCTTCAACTTTGAGTCGATGTATGGCGAGACCGAGGAGTTGTTCTTTATCAATAATGACTACGGCGGCCCATATTGGGATAAGGCAAACCGCACAGCGCAACGCTCGTATGCCAACTCGCCCCATAAATTTGTCGATAAGTGGGATACTCCTATTCTTATTATTACGGGTGAGTACGATTTTCGCATCCCCTATACTCAATCGTTGCAGGCATTTACGGCTGCTAAGGCGCGAGGATTGGATGCTCGCTTGGTGTCGTTCGAGAATGAGGCACATCAGGTCTTCAAACCGCAGAATTCGCTGGTTTGGAATAGAGAGTTCTTTGGTTGGTTGGACAAGTATTTGAAATAGAGGTTTATAAGGGTTGTTGAAGATTTTCGTAACAACCCTTAATACCCCCCCCATCTAACTCCTCTCCCCCGGCTAATAATGGCTAATCGCTAATAGTCTCAAGAATGGAAAGGTCTTTGCGGTATTGGTTTTTCGGGGTTAAATGTTGTGATTTTACTCTTTTTTGTGAGATAGAAAACACTTTTTTTGAAAAAAAGAGAGAAAAAAATGTTTTGTTGTTGGTTGATAATAAAATAAAGCGTATATTTGCAGACCTTTTGCGGTATATGCCGTGAAAGAGTGGAAAAGAAGTAGTTACAAACTTTATAAATTTACACCAAGTTATGACAAAAGCAGATATCGTTAGCGAAATCGCTAAGCAGACCGGTGCCGAGAAGGTTCAGGTACAGGCAATCGTAGAGGCATTCATGGAGAGCATTAAGGGTTCTTTGGCAGAGAACGAGAACGTATACCTCCGTGGTTTCGGTAGTTTCATTATCAAGCAGCGTGCGCAGAAGGTGGCTCGTAATATCTCGAAGAATACGACTATTACTATCCCCGCTCACAATATCCCTGCATTCAAGCCTGCAAAGAGCTTTACTGCAAAGATTAAGTAATTTCTAACTCAAAAACTTTTAAATTATGCCTAACGGAAAGAAGCACAAGCGCCATAAGATGGCGACTCACAAGCGCAAGAAGCGTCTCCGTAAGAATCGTCATAAGAAGAAGTAGTAGCCTCTTCATAGCGATTATAGGTAAATTAAAGGTAAAGGGGTTAGCT
>JAGBTZ010000030.1 GCA_017631055.1 Alistipes sp. | reverse complement strand
GCAATCGATGATGATACGAATGGCAAAGATGTCGTAGACACCTTCGAATGCAACCTTCTGCTTGCGCATCTTGTTCCAGATGGAGTATACCGACTTGGTGCGACTCTTGATGTGATACTTTATACCTGCGGCATCAAGTCCCTTGCGAATGGGCTCTACAAATCGCTCGATAAAGTCCAATCGCTCCTTCTCGCCTTCGCGCAACTTCGCGGTGATGTGTCGATGGTCTGCGGGCTCGAGTTGTGCCAACGAGAGATCCTCCAGCTCGCTCTTTATGTTGTATAGACCGAGCTTGTGAGCAATCTGCGCATAGAGGTTCATCGACTCCCACGACTTCTTGAGTCGCTTTGCCTCTGGGAACATCTCTATCGAGCGCATCACCTCGAGTCGGTCGGCAAGTTTAATCAATATCACACGCGGATCTTCCGAGTACGATACAATCATATCGCGGAAGTTCGACGCCTGGTCGGAGTGGGTGTTGAGTTTGAGGTCGGAGATGTTGGCAAGACCCAATACAATGCCTGCAACCTGTTCGCCAAACTCCTTGCGGATGGTTGTAAGCAACTCCTCTAAAGCCTCTTCGTTGTCGCTCTGTGCCACTATGCGCACCACATCGTGCACTATTGCCGACACGGTCGAGTTGCGACCAAGTCCCACCTCGGTAGCAACAATGTGCGCCACCTCCACTGCGTGGTCGAGCATCGGCGTTCCGTCATAGCGCACAAGGTCACCCATTCGCTCCTCGGCGAAGACAAGAGCTTTATCCACCAAATCCTGTGTTGTGGTCGAGAACTGCTTTGCAACAGCCTCTCTCAACTTACTATATCTCTCAAATAAACCCATAATACCCTCCTTACTGGCCCTTATTGGCCCTTACCAGCCCCTACTGGCCTTTTTATAATATATAAACGCTCTTTTCCTGTTGAGTATTGTTTCACCTCCTCTTCGGAAAGTCGCTTTTCATACTCAATCTCCTCCACCTCGAATCCGCACTCTCGCACACGCTCGGCATAATCTCTGCCGTAGATTCGGCGGTGGTCATACTGTCCAAACACCCTTGCTCGCTCCTCGGGCGAGGTTATAGAGTCATCCTCGAAGGTTGTTTCGCGCTCGTAATCTTGCGGCACAAGCACCACGCCCCAACCCCCTGGACGGAGTATGCGGTGCAACTCGCGCAAGGCTTTGCGGTCATCCTCTACGTGTTCGAGGATATGGTTGCAAATCACTATGTCGATGCTCTCATCCTCGAGCGGAATATCCTGTACGTCGAAGTGCATCTTCGCGAGCGGACTCTCCAAATCGGCTGTGAGGTAGCTCTCGGCGTGCTCCTTGCCGTAGTGTCGCTCGAATTGGCGTTTTAAGGCGACCTCGGGAGCGATGTGAAGTAGTGTAGGGTAGCCTTTCAGAAGGTCGGTTTCGCGCTCGATGTAGAGCCACAACAAGCGGTGACGCTCCAACGCCAAGCAGCGCGGACACAACGCATCTCTGCGCGACACGCCATAGCCGTAGGGCAGAAACTCGCGCACCTGCTTGCCACAAATCGGGCACTTGCGCCCCTTGCCGGCATACCACACGCCAAGCATCGGCACACCCCAACCCGCAACCCTCTGCAATATTGGTCGCGGAATGTGGTTCAGAGTCCACTTGACTATTTTCTGAATTACACCCATATCTTTTTTTTAATTGTTTTCTGAACTCCTACCCTTATCACGGCGCAACATGATTAAGGGTAATTAACGGCTAGTAACGGCTAGTAAAGAAGGCGCACACCCTTACTGGCCCTTAATAGCCCTTACTGGCCGTTATCAAATTGCGCAATCTACTCTTCGAGCACCTTGTTTACATCGTTCTCTGCTTTGCGCAGTTTTTCACGGCAGAGGGCAATCAACTCGGTTGCTCGTGCCACTCGCTCCGAGAGAGTGTCTATGCTATTTTGCTCCTCCCTGAGCGACTTCAAAATCGCCTCGATTTCGGCTATCGCCTCTTTGTAAGTCATATTTTTAGCTATTAGCTATTAGCCATTTGCCATTAGCTTTTTTTAGTTAAAAGTTATAAATAGAATACCTTTAATTGTCAATTATCAATTTTCAATTGTCAATTTTTCAATGACTTTAGCATTGATGACTCCGTCTGCCAAAGCGACTTCGATATTATCTCCAATGCCTACATTTTCAACACTTTTCAACGCTTTACCCTCCTTGCGTGCTATGGCGTAGCCAAGGCGGAAGATGCGTTCGGGTGCAAAATTAGCCACCAAGGTCGCTATGCCGTCGAGCTTTTGATTTTCGCTCTGCAACGCTCGCTCTGCCAAGTGACGCACCTCGGCCGAGAAGTTCTCCAAGCGGAGTGCTGCCGTGTGGGTCGATTGTCGGCAAATATCGCGCAACGAAATAGCGCAATACTCCAATGCTCCGTCGAAGTCGGCGGCTCGCTGATTCAACCACGCCGCCACTGCAGTCGGGGTCTTGAGCATAGTGTGCGCCACCATATCGGCGACGCTTGTATCCTTGTCGTGGCCTATACCCGTCAATATCGGCAGTGGCATCTGCGTTATGGCAAAGGCGAGATGGTAGGAGTTGTAGCACTCCAAGTCGCTTGTCGAGCCTCCGCCACGAATTATCGCCACGGCATCGAACTTCTCCGAGCGGTCGGCTATGGCGTATAGTGCCGCCACGATGCTCTCGTCGCACCTCTCGCCCTGCATCGTCGCCTCGAAGAGCTCGGTTTCTATGCGGTAGGCACTCCTGTCCAACTCCTTCATAAAGTCTTGATAGCCCGCCGCCGTGGCACTCGAAATCACCGCCACACGTTGCGCCACCAACGGCATCTGCTGCGTGCGGTTCAAGTCCCATACGCCCTCCTTTTGGAGTTGCTCGATGCAGAGTTGCTTGCGACGCTCCATATCGCCTATGGTATGCAGTGGGTCTATCTGCTGAATCTGCAACGACATTCCATAGACGGCGTGGTGCTGCACGGTGGCGCGGAAGAGAATTTTCATACCCTTCGTTAGGCGTTGTCCTGTTTCGTGCTCGAAGCGACCCACGGTGCTCATCACCTGCGAGCGCCATATCGTAGCCCTTGCTTGCGCCTCGGTAGCCCCCGTCTTCTCGTTCTTCTCGATAAGTTCGATGTAGCAATGGCCCGAAGCGTTAATTTTCAGGTCAGCAACCTCCGCACAAACCCATACCGGTAAAGGCAAAGCCTCTGCCAGAGCGATAGAGATTCGCCCCTGCAGCTGCGCCAGAGTGATGTGCTGAACTTGTGTTTGCATTTTTTTATTAAATCGTCATTCCGAAGGAGCGAAGCGACTGTGGGAATCTCCCTCATATTTTATTAAACTAACAGCGGGAGATTGCCACGGCTTGTCCCAAGCCTCGCAATGACATCTATATCTCTTCCATCAAGTCTTTCCAAGACGGATTGTTGTCACTTATCAAATCATCTTTACGCTTGCGTGACCAACTTTTAATCTGCTTTTCTCTTGCAATGGCTTCAGCCATACTTCCAAACTCCTCAAAATGCAATAAATGAGTGAGGTTGTATCTTGCAGAAAAACCTCCGAATTGGTGATTGCGATGTTGTGTCATTCGCTGTACTATATCGGATGTAACTCCCACATATATAGTAGAATGCGAATGATTTGAAATGATATACACGCAAGGTTTTTTCATTCCTAATCCTGAATTCTCAACTCTCAATTATCGTATCACGATATATGGCTCCCTCGGCATCGCCTTTCCTCGTGGGAGTTGCACCGAGAGGACATAGTCGCTCTCGACCGCCTTGCCCTGCTTGGTTGCTGGTTGCCATCGTGGCATATCTTGCAGCGCCTTCAGCACGCGCTTGCGGAGTTGTCGGTCGGTCGATTCGAGCTCTGCACCGAGTCGGAACGAGCCATCTGCACCTATTGTGTAGCGTGCAACAAATCGTGCTACGCCCCAACTGTCGTCCCACTTCACTCGCTCCTCGATATAGTCCGAAAGCGACGCTCCACCCGAGAACTCAGCCTCCTTGTCGTAGCGAAGCGTGACGATGATAACACCATTGTTGGCTCTCTCGCCATACTTCGCCACGGTAGCCTCATCGGCCACGAGGTGGTCTATATGCTCGATATTCTCCTCGGGGATATGCCGCACACTCTCCATCTCCACACCATTTACGATGTAGAGCGGAGTTTGTGTCTGCGCTGTGGCAGACACAAAATGCAAAATGCAGAATGCAAAATGCAGAATTAAAAATCTCTCAACTCTCAACTATCCAAGTTCTTGCTCCTTCAAGCGCTCTGCGTTCTCGGCTACGATAAGGTGGTCGATGCAGTCCTGAATGTCGCCATCCATAAATGCCGAGAGGTTGTAGATTG
>JAGBTZ010000029.1 GCA_017631055.1 Alistipes sp. | reverse complement strand
TGTTTTGTCATTCAGCAGTCGCAGACTGCGCATGCCATTCAGGGCGGAACGCCCGCTTGTCATTCAGGGCGCAGCCCGCTTGCCATTAACTGCCACACTTACCCAACAAACCCCTCCGGCTTTCAGCCACCTCCCCTAAGACAGGGGAGGAGTTTTTTACCAATAGCTAATGGCTAATGGCAAAAAAAGTGAGCACCGATTGCTCGGTGCTCACCTATCTGAGTCAAAAGTCGCTGCGGATTAAATCACACCCTGCTCGACCATACTCTTGGCAACCTTCATAAAGCCTGCCACATTGGCGCCCTTCATATAGTTGATATAACCACTCGGCTCGGTGCCATACTCGATACAAGCCTTATGGATAGAGCCCATAATCTGGTGCAACTTGGCATCAACCTCCTCGGCTGTCCAGTTGAGTTTCTGCGAGTTCTGGGTCATCTCCAAGCCCGAAGTGGCTACACCACCGGCATTCACAGCCTTGCCCGGGCCGTAAGGAATCTTAGCCTCGAGGAAGCACTCGATAGCCTCGGGGCGGCAACCCATATTCGAAACCTCGGCAACAATCTTCACGCCATTAGCAACGAGTTGTGCGGCATCCTCGCCCGAGAGTTCGTTCTGGGTAGCACACGGCATCGCGATATCGACCTTAACCTCCCACGGCTTGCGACCTGCGTGGAACTCAGCGCCCGGGAACTTCGTAGCATAGGGCTCGACAACATCGTTGTTCGAAGCTCGCAGTTCGAGCATATAGGCAATCTTCTCGTCGTCCAAGCCCGCCTCGTCGTAGATATATCCATCGGGACCCGAGATGGTTACGACCTTCGCACCGAGCTCGGTAGCCTTCTTGGCTGCACCCCAGGCCACGTTGCCGAAACCCGAGATTGCGATGCGCTGACCCTCAATCGACATACCCTCCTTCTCGAGCATGTGGCAGAGGAAATAGACCGCACCAAAGCCAGTAGCCTCGGGGCGAATAAGCGAGCCACCGAAGGTCATACCCTTGCCGGTCAGCACACCCGTATTCTCGAGTGCCAACTTGCGATACATACCATAGAGGTAGCCAATCTCGCGTGCTCCGACACCAATATCACCCGCAGGGACATCGGTCTCGGGGCCGATATGGCGCCACAACTCGGTCATAAAGGCTTGGCAGAAGCGCATAACCTCACGATCGGACTTACCCTTGGGATTGAAGTCCGAGCCACCCTTAGCACCGCCCATCGGCAGCGTAGTCAGAGCGTTCTTGAAAATCTGCTCAAAACCGAGGAACTTGAGAATCGAAGGATTGACCGAAGGATGGAAACGCAGACCTCCCTTATAAGGGCCAATGGCATTATTGAACTGAATGCGATAGCCGGTATTGACCTGAACATCACCCTTATCATCGACCCACACGACCTTGAAAGTGAATTGGCGGTCGGGCTCAACGATGCGCTCGGCGATGCGGTTTGCCTCAAATTCGGGGTGCTGATTGTAGGCCTCCTCAACGGTGGTCAGCACCTCGCGCACTGCTTGCAGGTACTCGTTCTCGCCAGGATGACGGCGCTCGAGTTCTGCCATTAAATTCTTAACATTCATAACTATATTTGAAGTTTTAAGTGGTTGTTTATACAAATATAGTGAAAAAAACTAAAAATCAAAAGAGAAAAATCAAAATTATTTTGCACTATATTTGCCACAAAATTGGCAAGATATGAACGATAAAATCAAAGGATACCTGCTCGGGGCTATTGCTGCTGCCACCTACGGAATGAATCCGCTCTTTGCGCTTCCACTCTACAAAGAGGGGCTGAGCCCCGATGCGGTGCTATTCTTCCGTTATCTCTTTGCCATCCCGATACTCGCAATAATGATTCGCGCCCGAGGCCGCAACTTCCGCATCGAGAGTGCCGACATCACTCCCCTCGCCATCTTCGGGCTGCTCTTCGCATTGTCGTCACTGGCGCTATTCCGCAGTTATACATATATGAATGCAGGCATCGCCTCGACACTACTATTCGTCTACCCTATTATGGTGGCGGTGATTATGTTCCTATTCTTTAGCGAGAAAATCACGGCACAAACGCTGCTCTGTATCGTAATGGCACTCGGAGGTATCGCCATGCTCTTCGAAGGAAACGACGGGCATACTCTCTCGCTCAAGGGAACGCTGCTGGTTATGGCATCGGCACTCTGCTACGCTATATATATTGTCGGGGTCAACAACTGCCGACTCAAGGAGATGGCCACAATCAAGGTCTCGTTCTACGTTCTGCTCTTTGGTTGGGCGGTAATCGCAATAAGTTCGCTCGTCAGCGGAGGATTCCATCTGCCGAGCAGGTGGTATATGTGGTTTTATCTGCTGATGCTGGCATTGTTGCCGACTGCCGTATCGTTACTCTGCACCACCTCTGCCATAAAGTTGATTGGCGCCACACCAACGGCTATTCTCGGAGCCTTGGAGCCGGTGACAGCATTGCTATTCGGTGTCACAATCTTTGATGAGGTGGTCACGCCTCGCGATTGGGTCGGAGTGGTGATGATTATCACCTCCGTAACTATTATTGTGGCGGGCGGAAGCATCACCTCGACACTTGTACGCTTCCGCAAGATGTTCCCTCGGCTACTCCCCAAAGCACAAAACAAAAGCAGACGGCAGTAATCACTATCCGTCTGCTTATTTACTTATCGCCAGGGGGTTATCTCCTATTATAAACCTCGATAGTAAATGGATATTCATACTTCTCGCCACGCTCGAAGTGCTCGCTTTCGGTCAAAATCCAATCCGCCTCGCTCCACTCGGGAAAAGAGGTATCGCCCTGGTAGGAGTGGTGCACACGGGTCAGATAGAAGCGGTCGGCAAGCGGCATAGCCTCACGGTAAATCTGCGCTCCACCAATCACAAATACCTCCTCCTCGGCCGAAAATAGTCCGAGAGCCTCATCGAGCGAGTGCACAACCTCACAACCCTCAATCGTAATATCCTGACGTGTGATGACAACATTCTTACGATTGGGCAGAGGGCGACCCAGCGACTCGAAGGTCTTGCGACCCATAATCACGGGATGACCCGAAGTTACACGCTTAAAGTTGCGCAAATCCTCCGAAATATGCCACAGCAACGAGTTCTTATCGCCAATCACGCCATTCTCGGCAACGGCTACAATAACACTAACCATACTCAACTCCTCCTCTCGGATTTAGAACGACATAGGTGCCTTGATTGCGGGATGAGGGTCATACCCCTCAAGCGTAAAGTCTTCGTATCGGAAATCGAATACCGACTGCACATCGGGGTTGAGCTTCATCGTGGGCAGTGAACGAGGCTCGCGCGAGAGTTGCTCATCGACCTGCTCCAGGTGGTTGAGATAGAGGTGAGTATCGCCCAAAGTGTGGACAAACTCGCCCGCCTCCAAACCGCAAACCTGCGCAATCATCATCGTCAGCAGAGCATACGAAGCGATATTGAAGGGCACACCGAGGAAGGTGTCGGCACTACGCTGATAGAGCTGGCACGAGAGGCGACCATCAGCCACATAGAATTGGAACAGAACATGGCATGGAGGCAGAGCCATATCCTCGACCTCGGCAACATTCCACGCCGAGACAATCATACGGCGCGAATCGGGATTGCGCTTGATAGTCTCGACCACCTGCGCAATCTGGTCGACAAACGACCCCTCCACCGACTTATCCCAATGGCGCCACTGGTAGCCGTAGACGTGGTTCAAGTCGCCAAAACGGTACCCCTCAATAGGCGACTCGACACCTGCCGCAGCGAGGAAATCCTCTCGGCTCACAGGCAAAACGCCGTGACGAATGCAGAGTTCGTTGTAGTAACGATAAGCATCATTATCCCAAATGTGCACACCGTTCTCGACCAGATATTTGATATTGGTGTCGCCCGAAAGGAACCACAACAATTCGTGGATAACTCCCTTCAGAAAGACCTTCTTGGTCGTGAGCAGAGGAAATCCCTCGCTCAAATCGAAGCGCATCTGATGGCCGAACACACTCTTTGTGCCCGTTCCGGTGCGGTCGCTCTTGACAACTCCTTCATTCTTGATTCTGCGCAGCAGATCGAGATATTGTTTCATATTTAAGGTAGATTATTCGTTCAAAAATTTAAGGCTGACACTCCCCTCGGCATCCATAACGGCATAAGCGGGGCGACTCTCCCACTCCCCGAGGAATATCGAGCAAATGCCTTGCACGTCCCTCTGCTCAGCGTTGTGGGTATGGCCGAAGATTGCCACATCGACCCCCTTGCCGACAAGCGACTCTGACACATACTCGACCAAAGGCTCATTCACGCCATCGGGGGCATACTCGCCATGCGACTTACGCGACTTACCGCTCCACCAATGGCCGAACTTCAGAGCCAAATCGGGGTGCACAATCCACGAGAAGAGCACTCTCGCAATCTTCGAACGGAAAACGGCGTTCATCAGGCGCAAGAGCGGCTGCCCATTGATTTTCATATTATCGCCATGAGCCAAGAAGAGGCGTTTGCCGGCAACAACTTCGAAGATTGGCTTGGTGTAGACCTCCACTCCGCACTCCTCGGTCAGGTAGTCGTAGACCCACATATCGTGGTTGCCCGTAAGAAACACAATCCTGACACCTCGAGAGGTGAGTTCCGCAAATTTAGCCAATGTCCGCACAAAGCCCTTCGGCACAACACGGTGATACTCAAACCAAAAATCGAAAATATCACCCAGCAGGAATATCGCTTCGGCATCCTTGCCAACCTCATCCAACCACGCCACAAAACGGCTCTCCACATTGCGAGAGGAGTGCTTTGAGCCGGAGCCAAGGTGTATATCCGATGCGAAGTAATACATTTAGAGAGTAAGTTTTTCGAGTTGGAGTTCCAAATCCTTGCCGTAGATATTCTTTGCCACGATATTACCCTCCCTATCGATAAGGAAGTTAGCCGGCAGACTGCGCACGTTGTACATACCCAACACCGGCGAGCGATCACCGCGCATATCGCCAACCGAAATCCACGGCAGTTGCTGCTCCTGCACAGCATTTATCCACAAAGCCTTCGAGGTGTCGATTGCCACTTGGTAAATCTCAAAACCACGCTCTTCGAAACGCTCGTAGACATCCTTGAGTTCGGCATTGATATTATTCATACGACCCGACTCTGCCGACCAAAACGAGAGCAGAATAACCTCACCGGCAAGTGACGAAAGACGAATCTGCTCGTCATACATATTGGGCAACTCAAAATCGGGATAACCCGCCTCCTTGATTTGCGACACGAGTGCTTTGTGAGCCTCCAAACGTGCAATATCGGTACGCAGAGTTGGCAGGAATGGCGATTCGGGATAACTCTCCTCGATGGCATCGGCAACGGTGCGATAGTAGATTATATCGTCACGATTGCTGAAGAGGAACTTCTCGTTAGGCAATCGCTGATAGAGAGCATATATTGCTGCAATGTTTGACTTATTCTCGATGATAAAGCGCAACTGCTCACGCTTGATTGAGCGATATGCGTGGGTATACTCCTGCATCAAGGTAATCTTATCCTGGTCGGAGAAATTATCGCCCGAGTAGCTCTCGAGAATTGATGCCATATTGCCCATACCCTCGACATAGAAGCGGTTGAATTCACGCAAAAGTTCCGACTCACGAGAGCCCTCGACAGTATAGTTGCGCAACGGAGAGCCGACAGTGTTGACCGTCACACGCTCACCGGCAGTAAGCAACAGCGGAATGCGCTCGCCGTTGTAGACCAAATTATAAAGCAGCGGAGTCTTGCCCGCATCGTCAATCTCGAAATGGTAGTCACCCGTAGATTCAAGCACCATCGAGTCGAGGAGCTTAACGGCTCCGCCCGAGACCTTTTCCAAATATACAACCTTGCTACCCAAGCCGAGCAGGCGGCCGGAAATCTTCACCGAAGCCGAACGGCAACCGCACATAATCAATCCCAGAGCAAGTATCAAAAGAGTTTTCTTCATATCAATAATTTTGTCGTTATGCAAATATACTTAATCCAATCCAAAAAACGGCACAAATCGGCAACTAATTGTGTTTAGCTCCATTTTTCTGTTGGCGTTGCCCGTGCGCATTGCGGTTTTGATTCTTGCCGCCACGCGCCTGAGCACCCTTGCGAGCACCCTGTTTTGCCCCGTTTCGGCCATTTTGCTGACGTGCCGAAAAGTGCTGTTTATAGTCACTTCGGAGATTATTCAGAGCAACTTCATCGAGTTCGATAGCATCTGCAGACATTCTGCGGATGTCTTTTATGATCACCTCATTATTGGGGTGCTCCTGATTGTATTCAAAGCTCTTGGTACGCATATATCGCGCGATATTATCGACCGTATCAGCGACCACCTCGGGGCGCTTCTCATCGGAGAGCGCACGCAAAATACGGCCCACATACTTGCCGTAGTGCTTATGCGAAATGTAGCTTTGAGGATACTCCAAATGGCGAGGTTTGACCATCAAGTCCTGACGTGACGGCAACGGGTATGGCGAATCGACATCCAGCCTGAAATCGGACATAATTATCAGGTGGTCCCATAATTTGTGGGCAAAATCGGCTGTATCACGCAACAGCGGATTGAGGTTACCCATAACGGCAATAACCGCCTTTGCTTGGCGGGTACGCTCCTCGCGATCCTCGATTTCAATCAGCGATTCGACCATCTCCTGAATATGACGACCATACTCGGGGAGGTAAAGTTTCGGACGTGTGTAATTGTAATTTTTTCTCATAAAGTTTTATCAAAAAAAACTCTCCAAGCATGCCTTACGCCACTGCTCTGTTCGGGTGAACAATATGGCTTAAAAGACTTGTTCGATAGGCATTTTCGAAGTGCATCAAAGCAACAATCGCGAGCCCGGGCTCAACCGCAAGAATTTGCCACTCTCGCCAAAAAGTCGCTAACTTTGATGCAAAAGTAATAATTTTTATTTTAGTTGCAATATGACAAAGGTTTTAATTTTAGACCAATCAAAAAGTATGCGAAACACACTGCGCGAAAGACTCGAATTTGAAGGCTTCTCGACTGAGGCTGTCGATGACGAAATCCTCGCAGCGCAGATGTGTCGTAAGATTCCTTTCGATGTCATCATCTCCGACAGTTCGATGCATATACCGGATGTGGGCATACCTTTTATTATATTATCGTCAGACAACAACATCGACTCGGCTGTCAAGGCTCTGCGTAGCGGTGCTCACGACTTTTTGACCAAGCCGATAGACATGAATCGCCTGTTACACTCTCTGCGCAGTACTACAACCAATTCGCACACCGATACTCGTTCGAAATCGGCTCCACGCACTCGCCGCCGCACCTGTGCCGGCTGCATCGAGCCAATCATCGGCAAATCGGCAGCAATAGAGCACGTTCGACAACTTATCGACAAAGTTGCACGTTCCGAAGCCCGAGTGCTAATCACCGGCGAGAATGGCACGGGCAAGGAGCTGGTCGCCCGCTGGTTACACGAGAAGAGCAGTCGCAACGGAGCACCTTTCGTCGAGGTCAATTGCGCAGCCATACCATCGGAACTCATCGAGAGTGAACTCTTCGGACACTAGAAGGGAGCCTTCACTTCAGCCATCAAGCAACGCCACGGCAAATTCGAGCAGGCGGATGGCGGAACGCTCTTCATGGACGAGATTGGCGACATGTCGCTCTCGGCTCAAGCAAAGGTTTTGAGAGCCTTGCAGGAGAGTCGCATCAGTCGTGTGGGCAGCGACAAGGATATTGATGTAAATGTACGAGTTATAGCCGCCACCAACAAAAATCTGCGCGAGGAGATTGCCAAAGGCAACTTTCGCGAAGATCTCTACCACCGCATAGGAGTTATCGTAATCAAAGTGCCGGCTCTGCGTGACCGCACTGAGGATATTCCGCTGTTGGTCGAACACTTTATATCCAAAATTTGCGAGGAGTACTCCACCCCTCCAAAGCTAATATCACAAGAGGCATTGGACTCACTCAAAAAGATGCGCTGGAGTGGCAACATCCGCGAACTACGCAACGCTATCGAGCGACTGATTGTCCTGAGTGGTGAGGAGATTACGGCAGAGGATATCAAGCTCTACTGCTGAGCCCCGACCTGTTTTGTCTTATAAAACAGCGAGGTGATAAGTATCGACATCAGTGGGCTGACCAGATTGAAGATGCAGTAAGGCAGATAGGTGAAGGTCGCAACACCGAGCACTGTTGCTTGAGTCATACCGCACGAATTCCAAGGCACCAGCACCGAGCAGACCGTTGCCGAATCCTCGACCGAGCGACTCAACAATCGAGGCTCGAAGCCTCGCTTACGATAGAGGTCGCGGAAGAGGTTTCCGGTGAGAATTATCGAGATGTATTGGTCGGCGGTGCAGATATTGAAGAACAAGCCCGCACCCACGGTTGAAGCCACTGCCGAGGAGGCTCTACGCACCAGGCGCAGGAAGATATCGGTAATCGAGGCGAGCATTCCGCTACCGGTCATAACGCCACCGAAGCACATCGCACAAACGATAAGCCAGATAGTCTCGAGCATACCGGCCATTCCGCGCGTTGCAACCAAGTCATTGAGTTCGGCACTACCTGTATTGATTGATGTGGCTCCGTAGCAACTTGTCAGCACCCCCTTAAAACCCGACACAAAATCGAGCGAAGCGACTCCTGCAATCTCTGCCAAAATAGCCGGTTGTGCCACAACCAAGGCTATACACGCCATAACACACGACAGGAAGAGGGTAACAATTGCCGGCAGTTTGCGGGCAATAAGGACACCCGTAAAAAGTGGCACCAACAGCAACCATGCCGAGATATTGAAAGTTTCGGCAAGGGTTTCGGCGACCGCCATTGCGTGGCTTGTATCGGTGTGAGGAGTGAGCACTCCCGCAACAGCAAAGACCACCAGCGCAACCACAAACGAAGGTATGGTGGTCTGTAGCATATAGTTGATATGGGTAAAAATAGGCACCTTAACGGTCGAGGATGCCAGCACGGTAGTATCGGAGAGCATCGACACCTTATCGCCAAAGTATGCGCCCGAGATTATCGCACCGGCAATCCACCCCTCCTCAAAACCGAGGGCATTACCGATACCCATCAGCGCAACACCGATGGTTGCGATAGTTGTCCACGAACTTCCCGTGATTAGCGACACCAAGGCACATATTGCACAGGTCGCCACCAGGAATATAGAAGGATGCAACACCTTGAGCCCATAATAAATCAAGGTCGGCACCACTCCGCTGACCATCCACGTTCCGGCGATAGCACCAATCAGAAGAAGGATGATGATGCTCGAGGCCGAGGTGTGGATATTATCGAGTATGGCCTCTTCGAGGCGACTCCAACTGCAACCATACAGACCGATTGCAATCATCACACAGACCGATGCAGCCGAGAGCAGAGCCACCTGACTACCACCCATAATGGCATCGCTGCCAAAGCACTTGATGACAAGCGCCAACATCACGACCAACACCACCATTGGTATTGCCGACACCCATGCTGCCGGCTGGCGAAATGTCCTATTTTTTCTCAATTTTGGCATCTATCAACCTATTTTTATTCAAGTCAAGGCGCAAATATAAGAAACTGTTTTGATTTTTTTGTATATTTGCGCTCCGAATGGCTCTATAGTTCAAGGGATAGAACGAAGGTTTCCTAAACCTTAAATTCGCGTTCGAGTCGCGGTGGAGCTACTTTAACGGACAAATCGCGAGATTTGTCCGTTTTTATTTGCCGGGGGCAAGGTAAGAGTAAGTGTTACCCTACTCTCTATTTCACTATTCTCTGCAGCGGTTTATTCGACAACTTCACAGGTGAATTCTTGGCAAAGAAGTCGATACATCTATCCAAGACGAGGTTATCCGTGTGGATAATCTTATTCTCCGCATCAATATCCTTATACGTTTCGGCAATGTAGTTACACATTCCGACCTTATAGCGACGACCCTCCCTCAGCGTCGGGAAGAGAACATTCACAGCCTCGCCTCGCTTGTCGGTAATGATATCGTAGGGCACGGTCGAATACAAATCGACTCGGTGCGACTCCTTAACATTGCCTGTATCGTTGAACTTCGAGATAATCATCTTACGCATATCGGCCGGAGTCATAGTCATCGATGCTACGGTCGAGAAGAATGGCTCCAAATCGAAGAGTGTTGCACGGCTCACCGAGCCCGCAGGCAACTCCGCAAGGCGCACACCGCCAAAGTGATAAAATCCAATCTCGGCACCCACAGCATCACGCACAATCGAGGCCTGCATCTTGCCCAAACCAATGTGGTCCAATCGCTCGGCATTCTCGCCCACAGCCTCGTTCAGATGCGGGTCTGCCACAATCTCGGCCACGCGAGCAGCAAAGAGCGAGTCGGGCTCAAACTCGGTAAGCATATGGTTGCGATAGTTGATACTCTCGATTTTGCGACCCTTCATACGGATTGTCGTAGCACCCACGGCAATAAGATTTTTGCGGGTCTGACCTATCACGGTGCGATTGACTAACGTATCGGCCAAGACGTGAGTATGACCACTGATAATCAAATCGTAGCCATCGTTCTCGGCTGCAAACTCCATATCCTTGACCCAGCCCATGTGCGAAAGGAGCACTGCCGCATCACACTTACCCTTAAGTTCGGCAGCCACCTCACCGGCACGCTGCTGCGGATCGGGGAAACGCAGACCGACAAAACTCTCGGCCTTACCATCGGGATAACCATTCGCATAGTTGGTGACGGCACCGGCAATGCCGACACGCGCCCCATCAGCCTCAACGACCACATAAGGGGGCACTTGCGGAAAGTCGCCCTCGAAAACTTCGATATTGGCACAAACCGTTGCGAACTTCTGCTTCGAGAGCATATCTCGCAGGAAGTTGCTACCGCCATCAAACTC
Source organism: Alistipes sp. (assembly GCA_017631055.1). Taxonomy (GTDB): domain Bacteria; phylum Bacteroidota; class Bacteroidia; order Bacteroidales; family Rikenellaceae; genus Alistipes. The sequence continues at coordinate 11,072 of JAGBTZ010000029.1, read as the reverse complement.
GTGATTGCCGAAGGTCACCACATCATATCCAAGTTCGTTCATCAGGTCGATAATGGGCTTACGCGGCTCGGGGGCCAAATCGACAAAGGCATTACCGGTCCAACGGTCACCGGCATCCACAATCAGAGTCGCAACCGTATCGCGACACTCCTTGACAGCCGTAGCCAGTCGCGGGAAGTTCTTGATACTCGCATGCATATCGTTGGTCGAGAGAATCACAAATTCGCGCTGTGCAAGGTGGCGGTTGTAGAGAGCCAAACCCGCCGGAGCGAGCATCAATATCAAACAAAGTGTATAAAGTGTTCGTTTCATAGCAATAAACTTATTTCGAAGTGTCAAAGTTAAGGAAATTATCCTTATCTTTACAAAGTTAATTAAAACTTTCGCTGTGGATAAGATAAAAATCGTTTGCGAGAATACCTCTTCGCAGGTCGAAGTGGCAATGGGAACAACGCTACAGGAACTCTGCACGCAGTTAGGCGTAGAGTGCAAATATCCGATTTTGGCGGCATACGTCAATAACCGCATCAAGGAGTTGGGCTACAAAATCTACACTCCGGTAACGATACGTTTTGTCGACATAACACACCCGGTCGGTTATAGGGTCTACCAACGCACAGTATCGTTCGTTGCACAAAAGGCGGTGTATGAACTCTACCCCGAGCAAGCATTCCACATCCGTCACTCGTTGGGTGATGGTTTCTACTGCGAGATTGACGGCAAGAGAGAGTTCTCGCAATCGGATTGCGACAAAATCGCTGCGGCGATGAGGCGTATTGCCGAGCAAGACCACCCCATCACTCGCTCGTGCGAATTGACAAGCGATGTATTGCAAATCTACGAGCAGAGGGGCTACACCGATAAGGTCGAACTCATCACCACTCGCCCACGCCTCTATAGCCACATCTGCCATATGGATGATATGGTCGGCTATTTTTATGGAGCGTTGGCACCCTCGAGCAGATATGCCACTCTGTTTGCATTGGCACCTTATTATAATGGCTTCTATCTCGCCCTGCCACAGCGTTCCAATCCCGACAACATCCAACTCGAGGTCAATCGCGACAAGATGTTCGATGTCTTCCACGAGTATCAGGAGTGGGTACGCATTATGGGTGTACCGACTGTCGGCTCGCTAAACAAGAAGGTGCTCGGAGGCGATTCGAGCGAGCTCATCAAGATTGCCGAGGCATTCCACGAGCGCAAACTATCGCTGATAGCCGACGCCATACACGAGGCAAATGCAACCCGTGGAGCTCAATTTGTTATGATTTCGGGTCCTTCGTCGAGCGGCAAGACCACCACCGCCAAACGACTTGGCGTGCAGTTGCAAGTTTTGGGACTCAACCCCGTACTTATCTCGCTCGATGACTACTTCGTGGAGCGCGAGAAGACCCCGCGTGACGAGAACGGAGAGTATGACTATGAGGCATTGGAGGCGATAGACCTCGCCCAGCTCAACGACCATCTGCGCCGTTTGTCGGCAGGCGAGAGTGTCGCCATTCCTCGCTACGATTTCATCACCGGCAAGCGTCAGTGGCACGAAAACCCGCTTACGCTTGACGAGCGTTCGGTCTTAATCATGGAGGGCATACACGCCCTAAACCCCAACCTCACGCCCAGCATTCCGGATGAGGCTAAATTCAAAATCTACATCTCGTGCTTCACTTCGGTAGCGATGGACAACCTATCACGCATACCGACCAGCGATAATCGTATGCTGCGCCGCATCACGCGCGACTACTACAACCGTGGCAACAATGCCCAATCCACGTTAGCGCGTTGGGGTAGTGTACGCCGTGGCGAGGAGCGACACATCTTCCCCTATCAGGAGAATGCGGATGTAATGTTCAACACCTCGCTCTTCTACGAGATTGCGGTACTGCGCCCATTCGTAGAGCCGATGTTGCGAGAGGTACCCGACACGGTGCCCGAATATGCCGAGGCGGTGCGTATGCTCAAGTTCCTCGACAACTTCACGGTCATCAAGCCCGATGAGATACCTCCCACCTCAATCTTGAGAGAGTTTATCGGGGGCAGTTCCTTTAAGTATTAGACAATAACTAAAACACCAATATATTATGTTTGATAAATTTGCCGAAAGACATATCGGCGTAAGCAACCCAACAGAGTTGAGCGCAATGCTCGAAACCATCGGCGTAAAGTCGGTTGAAGAACTTATTTCGCAGGTCATCCCTGCATCCATTCGACTCAAAAAGCCCATTGCGCTTCCTACGGAGGGAATGAGCGAGTATGAGTTTGCAGCACATATCCGTTCGCTGGCCGAGCGCAATCGCCAATTCCGTTCGTTTATAGGCATGGGATTTTATCCTACGGCAGTGCCGGCAGCGGTGTCGCGCAACGTATTCGAAAACCCAGCGTGGTACACCTCCTACACTCCCTATCAGGCCGAGATTTCGCAGGGTCGATTGGAGGCGTTGCTCAACTTCCAGACCGCTATCACATCGCTGACCGGAATGGAGATAAGCAATTGCTCGCTGCTTGACGAATCGACCGCCACGGCAGAGGCTATGTTGATGATGTTCGCCTTGCGCTCGCGCGAGGCAGTTAAGGCTGGTCGCAACCAGCTCTTCGTCGACAGCAATATCTTCCCCCAAACACTCGATCTGCTGCTCACGCGCAGTGAGCCATTCGGCATCGAACTTATTGTGGACAACTTCGCAGAGTATACATTCTCGGGTCAGGAGTTTGGCGCAATCGTGCAGTATCCCGCCGCAGACGGCGCTGTCAACGACTACGAGGATTTTGCAGCAGCGGCACACGCTCACGGAATTATGGTTACGGCTGTGGCAGATCTTCTCTCGTTAGCATTACTGAAATCACCCGCAGAGTGGGGCGCAGATATTGCAGTCGGAGGCACTCAGCGCTTAGGTTGCCCGATGGGATTCGGTGGTCCAAGCGCAGGATATATGGCAACAAAGGATGCCTTCAAGCGCAATATGCCGGGTCGTATCATCGGAGTTTCGATTGACCGCCTTGGCAATAAGGCTTTGCGAATGTCACTCCAGATGCGTGAGCAGCACATCAAGCGCGAGCGCGCCACCTCGAACATCTGTACCGCATCGGCACTGATGGCTTCGATGGTAGGTTTCTACTGTGTATACAACGGAGCCGAAGGTCTGCATCGTGCAGCAATGACGGCTCACCTTGCAGCAGTGACCGCAGGCAAGGCTCTCGAGGCTCTGGGCTACAAGCTCAAGAATAAGAGCTACTTTGATACAATCGAGGTCGAGGCAGAGGCTGCGGTTGTGCAGTCGATAGCCCTCGAGCGCGAGATAAACTTCTACTACCCCACCGACGAGAGCGTGCGACTCTCATTTGACGAGGTCACAACCCCCGAGGAGGTGACAACCGTAGTCGAAATTTTTGCCGAGGCTATGGGTCGCAAACCCAAGAGCGTAAAGATGGCAACAGAGCCCGCAATAGCACCGGCACTGCGCCGTACATCGGCAATCCTAACCGAGCCGGTATTCAACCGCTATCGTTCGGAGAGCGACCTGATGCGCTACATCAAGCGTTTGGAGTTGCGCGATATTTCGCTGGCAAACTCGATGATTTCGCTCGGCTCGTGTACAATGAAACTCAATCCGGCTGTCACAATGCAACCCCTCTCGCTTGCCGGTTTCCAGAATATCCACCCCTTTGCACCCGAAGACCAGAGAGAGGGCTACTCCGAGATGATTAAAGAGTTGGAGAGCGACCTGGCGAAGATTACAGGCTTTGCAGCCTGCTCGTTGCAACCCAACTCGGGAGCAGCAGGCGAGTATGCCGGTTTGATGGTTATCCGCGCCTATCACCAATCGCGCGGTCAGGGCTATCGCAACATTATGCTTATTCCCGCCTCGGCTCACGGTACAAACCCCGCTTCGGCAGCGATGGCAGGAATGAAGATCGTAACCGTGGCGTGTGATGCGGAGGGAAATATCGATGTAGATGACCTCGTAAAGAGAGCTGAGGAGCACACTTCGGAGTTGTGCGGAGTGATGATTACCTACCCCTCAACCCACGGAATCTTCGAGTCGCGCATACGCGATATTGTCGATGCCGTACACGATGCAGGAGGTTTGGTCTATATGGATGGTGCAAATATGAATGCACAGGTCGGACTGACCAATCCGGGATATATCGGAGCTGATGTCTGCCACCTCAACCTCCACAAGACCTTCGCGATGCCTCACGGTGGCGGTGGACCGGGCGTCGGTCCTATCTGCGTTGCAGAGCACCTGCGTAAGTTCCTGCCCACGCACCCTGTGGTTTCGACCGGTGGCGAGGAGGGAATCACTGCCGTATCATCAGCACCTTGGGGCTCGGCGATGTTGCTGCCTATCACTTACGGTTATATCAAGATGCTCGGTGAGAGTGGTCTGCGCCACGCTACTGAGATGGCTATCGTCAATGCAAACTATATGGCTGCAGCCTTGGCAAACGAATACAGTACTCTCTACACGGGCGAGAATGGCAGAGTCGGCCACGAGATGATTCTCGACTTGCGTAACTTCAAGAAGGATTACGGAGTGGATTGTGGCGATATCGCTCACCGATTGATGGACTACGGCTTCCACGCACCGACCCTCTCGTTCCCCGTACACGAAACGCTGATGGTCGAGCCGACCGAGTCGGAGCCTAAAGCTGAGATGGATCGCTTTATCGAGGCGTTGGTAGCCATCAAGCGCGAGTGCGAGGCTATCGGTGGCCAGGCCGACAACCTCGTTGTCAATGCACCTCACACCGCATCGGAGTTGGCAGGCGAGTGGTCGCACCCCTACACCCGCGAGCAGGCTGCATTCCCGTTGGAGTGGATACGCGAAGCAAAGTTCTTCCCATATGTTACCAAGATTGATAACGGATACGGTGATAGAAATTTGGTTTGCCGAAACGAGATGTAAGGAATTTGAAAAAAAGTATTACCTTTGTGCTTCCAAACGATTTATAGTAACAAACTAAAATACAAGAATAATGAAAGTTGAACAGAACAAAATGGTTGCGGTACATTACAAACTTACCGTAGATGGCGCAGTTGCCGATCAGTCTAATCCCGAAGCACCGCTCGAATTCATTTGCGGTATGGGTATGCTTCTGCCTAAATTCGAGGAGGCTATTATGGGTAAAGAGCCGGGTGAGAAGGTTGCATTCACTCTTGAGCCGAAGGATGGCTATGGTGAGGTGATGCCCGAGGCTATCGTTGAGTTGCCCAAGACCGTATTTATGATTGATGGCAAGGTTGCCGAGGAGATTCTCTTCGTAGGTTCGCAGGTGCCCATGAGCGATGCTAATGGCAATCGCATGATTGGCGTCATCAGCGAGGTTAAGGAGGAGAGCGTGATGATGGACTTCAACCACCCGATGGCCGGCAAGACCCTCAACTTCGAGGTTGAGGTTGCATCGGTACGCGATGTAACCCCCGAGGATTTGATGTCGAAGGGCGGTTGCAACTGTGGCGACTGCAACTGTGGCGAGGAGTGTGGCGAGCACTCGGAGGGTTGTGATTGCGGCCACTGCCACTAAAATTAAACCACACGAATTATTTGTGGCGTGTTTAAGACCATTCCGCAATATATATCTGCAATAAGTGACACCTTTGGTCTGACCAAGACCTTAGGTGTCATTGACTTTTACACCAAGCCCGATGGGAGCATTTGGTTTATCGTTGGCAACAACTCGGTAATCTTCCGCATACGCCACAAGGGAGAATGCAAGATGCTCAAGTGCTACACTCGTGGCAAACAGAATATGCGCCGCATATATGGTTCGCAGTGTCTGCGCGAGGAGTTGTTCGTTCACTCCGACTATCTGCATGGCGAGTGGGTGGATGTGGTCTTGTGTGACTGGATTGAAGGCAAAAATCTTCATCAGGTAATTCTCGACAACCTCGGCAATCCATCGGTGATGCAGGATTTAGCCGATAAGTTCGACAAAATGGCGCTGAAGCTACTATCCGAGGAGTGGGCTCACGGCGACCTGAAGCCCGAGAATATCATAGTTTCACCCGATGGCGAATTGCACCTCATCGACTTCGATGCTATGTTTCGCCCCGAATTCAATGGCGAGCAGAGCGACGAGATTGGCACGGCAGCATTCCAACATCCGTCACGAAACTCGGATTTCTTCAACAAATCGATAGATGACTTTCCCATAGCGCTGATTTCGACCGCACTACACGCATTGGCTCTCGACCCCACGCTTGCCGAGCGCTATGATGTTACCGATATGCTATTGATGCATCCCAAAGAGATTGTTAGCCACAAGTCCAAAGCGTTGAACGAGATTATACCCCTCTTTGCGGAGCGAGGCAAGGCTGTTTCGTACCGCATTGCGAAGTTGTTGGATTGGGGCGTACCAAGGATATTCAGTTTACCAAGACTATTGGAGTATGCCACACGCCCAGTAGTTACAATGGGTATGAACGAAAACGAAGCTCCACTGCTCGACAATTACAAGGGGTTTTGGGGCTACCGCCGCGAAGAGGAGTTTGTCATTGCACCGGTATACGATTGCGGTTTTGATTTCCGAGAGGGATTGGCGGCAGTCCGCATCGGCACAAAGTGCCACTACATCAACCAGCAAGGAGTTATAGTCATCAGTTGTCCGCAATACGACTCTGCTAAATCGTTCCGTGGCGGACGTGCCATAGTAGTCAAGGATGGCATCCGCAAACAGATTGACAAAAACGGAGTTGAGATAGAGGCTGAGAAGCTCTAACCACAGCCTTTATCCCACAAACTCGGGTCACCACTCCCCGCTCCATCCGATACTATTATCTATTTTCTCTGATTTAATGTTTTATTTGGGCAAAAATCGGATAAGAGCATACTAAAAACAGTACCTTTATCGTATAGAGAGTGTTTAATTTGTAGACAGAAGATGAACGAAAACATAAACTACTTCTCATTGGCTGACGTCAAGCGTCAAATGGATATCGAAGATGGTCTGAACGACAACGTGATGATTTACGACTTCAATGTCGAGAGCGATGTGTTGTCGAAAGCCAACACACCCAGCCGTATCGATGCAATCGGCATTGTGGTATGTCTAAAAGGTCGTATATCGATAAATATCAACGCCCAGGAGTTTGATTTGACCGCCGGAATGGCAGCCCTCATCTTGCCCAACTGCACATACAGTGTCAATGTCTACTCGGTGCCTTCGCAAGGCTCGCTGTTTGTGATGTCCAAGGAGTTACTCAAAGAGACCCATGTCGACCTCAAACAGGTCGTACCGATTGGTATGCATATGTTCCACAACCCCTGTTTCCACCTTTCGGAGCGAGATATCAACATCTACAACCACTATCTCGAGATGATCAGATTAGTGTCGAGCCGAGAGGATAACCACAGTGCAGAGCTGCTTTTGGGAATAGCTCGTTCGCTTATGGCTTTCATTCACGAGGTTATGGAGCACGAGGCAGGAAGTGGCAAAGCCTCGAAAAACGAGCGTATCAGCAACCGCAATATGCACCTATTCGAGGAGTTTATGCATCTGTTGACCGAGAATTTCCGTTCGGAGCATCAGATTGGATTTTATGCCGACAAGTTATGTCTTACGCCCAAGTATCTCTCGTTGCTCATCAAGCAGACCTCGGGTCGCAGCGCATCGGATTGGATTGACTATTGTCTGATAATGGAGGCGAAGTCGCTGCTGCGCTTCTCGGATATGAGCATCCAGCAGGTGGCCTACTCGCTCCACTTCCCGACACCCTCATTCTTTGGCACCTACTTCAAACGCCACACAGGTCTTACCCCGGGAGAGTACAGGCAGGAGGGGTAAATCAAGAATTCAAAATTCAAAATTCAGAATTCAAAATTATAAATTATAAATAAAAAACACCTTAATTTCAATTATCACCCGATGTTGCGTAGTTCGCTGCGCAGATATTTTTCTTTGCCCTCCACACATCTATCGACAAGCGAGTGAAATGCTGCCGAATGGTTATGGTGCACCGTATGGCAGAGTTCATGGATGATGATATAATCCCTAAGATGTTCGGGCAGGGTCATCATAAAGAGTGATAGTGATATATTATTCTCGCCCGAGCAGGAGCCCCACTTGCTCCTCGCTGCACGGATTGTTACACGCCCATAACTAAAGCCGAACTTTTGAGCCCAAAATGCCACACGCTCGGGCAACACCCTCTTGGCTTCGCGGCGCATCTGCTCGATTTGCTCGGGGGAGAACTCTCTCTTGGTCAAGCCCCTCTGAGCAAGGCGTTGGCGTGACTGCTCGACCCACTCCACCCTACTTTCGAGGAACTCCAATGCTCTGGACTTCGCCACAAAGCGCGGATAGGTCAGGCGTACCTCGCCCGATGGGCGTACCGACAGAGTCACTCGCCTTGCCCGCCACGAGCGCACCAACGCAACCTCGCCTAACAACGGGTGGTGGTAAATACTCTTTTCTGCTGATTTCCCCCTTCCGAACATAAGCCAACGGCTAATGGCTAATGGTCAATGGCTACTCTATACGCTGGCGCACCACCTCAAAGAGCATAATCGCTGCCGCAGCCGAGACGTTGAGCGACTCGATATGGCCGATAAGCGGAATTGCCAACTGCTCGTCACAGAGTTTGAGTACCTCCTTCGAGATACCGACATCCTCGGCACCCATAACAATAGCCGTCGGCTTGCGGAAGTCCGCATCGTAGAGTAACTTACGACTCTTCTCGGTAGCTGCTACAATCTGGAAGCCCTCCAACTGCAGAGCCTTCAGCGTATTGCGAATAGAGCCCACACGAGCCACCGGAATCACATTCAGTGCACCCGCCGAGGTCTTGATTGCATCGGCATTTACCGGTGCCGAGTTCTTGAGCGGAGCGATAAGTCCGTGCGCACCGGCACACTCTGCCGAGCGAGCAATACCTCCGAAGTTGCGGATGTCGGTCACTCCGTCAAAGACCACAACGAGCGGAGTCTCATCCTCGGGCACTCGAGCCAAGATATCCTCAACCGTAACGTAGTCGATAGCAGCCATTTGAGCCACCACTCCCTGGTGATTTCCTCGGGTCATACGGTTAAGTTTCTCGATAGGCACATCCTGCCAACGCAGATGGTGGCGCATACAGAGGTCCTTCAGTTCGTTCATCAACTGACCCTCGGCACCGCGCTTGATGTAGAGTTTTTCAATCTGCTTGTGTGACTCGATAGCCTCCACTACGGGGCGTATTCCGAATACAATGTTTTCCATATTTTTCTTGCTTTAATTATTCTCTGTAATCTCAACCTCGTAGGAGGCCTTCTCCCACTCGTGCATCAGGTGGTCGTATCTCTTTTTCAGTTCATCATAGGCTTTGTAATCATCGGAGTTAAATTCCGTAGCCACAGCGAATTTCGCATCATAGGATGCGATTTCGGCCTCAACACCTGCCAACTCCGACTCAATCTCCTCAACAGCCTTGCGCAGTTTACGCAGAAGCCTCTCCTGCTCCTTCTTCTGCTCATAGGTGAGTTTTCCTGACGAGGCCTCCCTCTCGGCTGTAGGCACCTCGACCGCCTTGCGTTCCAACTCCTGCAACGACTCGAGTTTGCGCTTCTCGAGGAAGTAGTAGATACCGCCCAGATACTCCCTCACACCGCCATCGCGGAACTCGTAGACCTTATCGACCATACCGTCCAGAAACTCGCGGTCGTGCGACACAACGACCACCGTGCCGTCAAACTTCTGGATGGCACTCTTGAGGATATCCTTCGAGCGCATATCCATATGGTTGGTAGGCTCATCGAGCACCAATAGGTTGTGCGGTTCGAGCATCATACGCGCCATAGCCAAGCGCGAACGCTCACCACCCGAGAGCACCTTGACCTTCTTGTCGACATCCTCGCCACGGAACAAAAATGCACCCAAAATATCGCGCAGACGAGTACGAATATCGCCCACAGCAACCCTATCGAGCGTATCGTAGACCGTAAACTCGCCATTCATCAAGTCGTCTTGATTTTGCGCATAATAGCCCACACTCACATTAGCACCGATACGGATTGAGCCCTCGGTCGGCTCCAATTGGCCGATAAGCATACGGGCGAAGGTGGTCTTACCCTCGCCATTACGACCCACCAAGGCAATCTTGTCGCCCTTGGTAATGGTGAACTCCGCACCCGAGAAGACTCTCTTCTCGCCAAAGGCCTTGCCCACCTCCTTGACCTCCGCCACAATCTGACCCGAACGGGGCGCAGGCGGGAACTTGATGTTGAGCGTTGCCAAATCCTCCTCCTCGACCTCGATGCGCTCCAACTTGTCGAGTTGCTTGATGCGCGACTGCACCTGGTTAGATTTGGTCGGCTTGTAGCGGAACTTCTCGATAAACTCCTCGCTCTTCTCGATAAGACGTTGCTGGTTTTGGTATGCAGCCATCTGTTGCGCTCGCCTTTCGGCACGAGCCACCACAAATTTCGAGTAGGGCAACTTGTAGTCATAAATCTTGCCCAGCGACAATTCGATGGTGCGGTTGGTTACATTATCCAGGAAAGCCCTATCGTGCGAGATTACAAGCACCGCTCCGCTATAGTTCTTCAAATACTCCTCGAGCCACTGGATAGACTCGATATCGAGGTGGTTCGTAGGCTCATCGAGTAGGAATACCGAAGGTCGACGCAGAAGCAGTTTCGCCAACTCGATACGCATACGCCAACCTCCCGAGAACTCGCTTGTCGGGCGGTGGAAATCCTCACGCTTAAAGCCCAAGCCGAGCAGAGTCTTCTCGATATCGGCATCGCGTGTTTCGCCACCGAGGATATGGTAGTGGTCGTTAGCCTCATTAAGGTGTTGCAGCAGGGCAGCATACTCCTCGCTCTCGTAATCCTCACGCAGAGCAATCTCGCCCGTCAGGTGCTCAATCTCCGCCTCCAAAGCCAGCACCTCGGCAAAGGCCGTGGCGGTCTCCTCGATAAGCGATGTAGTGTCGGCTACCTTCATCTGCTGCGGAAGGTAACCCACCGTGCAGTCGCCATTACGTGTTATAGCACCATCTGTTGGCTGTTGTTCGCCGATAATCAAGCGCAGGAGCGTTGTTTTGCCCGCTCCGTTCTTACCGACCAGACCTATGCGGTCTTTTGGATTGACCA
>JAGBTZ010000006.1 GCA_017631055.1 Alistipes sp. | reverse complement strand
GCATCGATAACAACCCACTCTTTGTTGGCTGTCGCTGCATTCACCGAGATAGTTTTGTAGCTTAATGAATCCACTGTGTTTTACGTTTAATTAATACTGTTAATTGTTGTAATCCTACCCGCACTTTGCGGGTGCGCAAAGATAGACAAAATTTTCGAGATACAAAAACAACCTTATAAAAAAAGAGAATTTTCGGTCTTTTAAATCCGAAAACTCTCAATTTACAGTTATTTTCGTGGAATTTATCAGAAATTAACCCTTGCTCCTGCTGTAAAGTGGACACCCATTTCACGATAATAGGCCCAGCGATAGATCTTCATATTGGCAAGATTGCGACCCTCAACAAAGATTGAGCAGTTCTTAGCCACCTCCCAATCGAGGTCAACGCTCAAATCGGCATAGAACGGAGTCTGAAACTTACGCATCTCCATATTTGCCGGCTCGGGAGCCTGCTCGGGGTCTATGCGCTCGATGCTACTCCACAACGCTTTACCATAGAGGTTCGCAGCAGCGCCGACCGACACTTTACCGAAGTCGTAGCGCACCTTCAGATTGGCCTCAAACGGCGAGCGGCCACCCGCAAGGGAGTATTTAGTACCGGCGAGGTGGATATCAGCAAAGTCGTTGAAGATATAACCATGAACGCCGGCCGAGAGTTCGAGGCTATGGATTGGCCTATAATCGATTTCAAGATTAAGCGAGAGCACATTGCGGCGATCGGCCTCGGGGCGCAACCACATAAAGTCGTAGTTATACCAGTAGATACTGTTCTCGATAAACGACATACCGGCATGAAGGCGATATGCAAATTTATCCTTAGCAAAGCGGCCCTCGATACCGAAACGCATATCGTAATTCACCGTATTGGGCAGCGAGAATTGGCGATTGGTAAACTCAAGATAGGGATTACGCTGAATGAGCGAGTGGAAGCTATTGTTCTCGACCGAAGACTCAATCTCGATAAATGGGGTCACGATATCGCGAGGGCTTACATTGAGCGAGGCTTTGAGAGTTGGCAACACATAGTGCGAAGCCTTCTCGCGACCCTTCACTCGGTCGTAGCAATAATCCACACCCACCAACAGCGAAAGCAACTCCGACCTAAAGCCATACCTCACACCGCCATACGCCATATTATCGGTATAGTTGGTCAAATCCTTAAAGCCCCAATACCCATCGTAACCAGCCATAGCCTCCAGGTAGTGCCGCTTAAACTCTCGAGCCACGCGGGCCTTAGCTCCGGCATGGGTCTGCTGCAATCGGCGCTTATTGCTCTTATCAAGCCAACCCGCCTTATCGTTAAAGTAGTTGCCATAAAGCACCACATCAAAGTTGGTGCGCGATAGGTCGGTAAAGGTATCGCCAAAGCGCAACTTAAGGTTCACGTCCTCATAGTCAATCTCCGAGCCATCGCCCGCGAAACGGTGATAATTCTCTGTGTTATAATTAAAATCTCCCTCGAAGATACGCTTACCGCAATAGACACCACCGGCAGCACCCACCCTGTTCTGCATCTGCATAGCCTTGGTTAGTTTGCCATTATGGTTGGGCCGTTTGTCGTACTCTCCGTGGTGATTTACATAGGCCAACAAGTAACCCACTCTCGCGCGATGAACAGAGGCATAGGCATCACCCACCGAGTTGAGCGGATAACCGACACCCGCCTTGATATAGAAATTCTTGGGGCGATTAAACTCCCAATAGGTCACCGTTGCCGGCTTGAAGCGATGGGTCGAGAGCGATGTCGAATAGATTGTCGGCACAATCGAGTAATCAATCTCGGGTCGCATCTTCACCGTATCGACCATATTGGGCTCAATGGGCAACTTAACCGCATCCGCCACCTCGGGAACGTATGCTTTGGTCACCTCCACATGCTTGGCAACTTGCGCTTCGGTCGCCACAGGCAACGCCACAGCCACAAGACCTAAAACTATCGTAATTATCCTTTTCATCATCTTTCCACCGGTTTAGTTAAGTTGCGAAATGCGTGCTTTTGCCTCATCGACAATACCATCATCTGTCGGAGTATATCCATCGACCACGCTCTGGTATGTGGCACGAGCCTGGAAGGCATCACCCTTCGAGCGATAGATATCGCCCAACAGGATAAAGGCTTTACCCAACCAATAGGAGTGGGGCGTATTCTTATCGGCAAAGGCATAAACCAACTTCTCGGCTTCATCCATATTGCCGTTCTTAAACTCCTGCTCAACAACCAGATATGCAGCCTCTGCTCCCTCCACATGACGCACATCTGCGCTCAAAATTTTAAACAGTTCGATTGCAGCAGCATCGCCCCTCGCATGAAGCACTTTTGCCTTCGCATATCTCGACTCGCGAACAGCCGTTTCGCCGGCAAACTCCTGGCTCAAAACATCATCAGCCATAGCCACCAATTGCTCGTCATTGCCATAAGCCTTAACCGCACGCACATACCCCTCCATTGCCTCATTGCGCAACGGCTCTTGGGTCTCGACATCATAGAGTTGGCGGAATGCTCGTGCCGACTCTTCGTATCGACCCAGCTCCCAGGTATACTTCGACAACTTATCCAACACTCGCAGAGTATACTGACTCACCGGTCGCTCGGCCAAAGCAAACATTGTTCTCACCGCATCATCCTGACGCTCACACTTCAAGTAGCAATCACTCAGGTAGAAGAGGGCATCGTTCAGGTAGTAGCCTTTAGGATAGGTTGCCACATAATTTTCGAGTGGCTGCACAGACTCTTCGAGGCGACCTGCCACATAAATCTTCTGGGCAGCCTCAAACGAGAGTGAGTCGCGTGCCATCTGGCTCAAATCGCACTCCACACCCGCCTTCTCGGCATAGGTAAAGTAGCTATCGACATCGCCCGTTGTGACATATATTTCACGCACACTGCGCAGCGCTTCCTTTGCTTCAACAGCCTGTGGATCCTTGGCAATCACCATATCGTAGTACTTAAGCGAGGAGGGCGCATCGTGCAGATTGAAGTAAGCCAAGCCCAAATCAAGCAGCGCCTGCGTATGATTAACCGAACTCGGATAGTTCTCAACAAAGAGTTTGAGCATCTGGGCACCGTTGCGATACTGTTCTTGGGCTATGTAGGTGCGACCCAACTCGAAGGTTGCATCATCGACATAATCCCCTCGGTCGGCATCCACAATATCGCGCAGAGCATCGATTTTGCCCGAGGTGCGGCCAAGTATTCCCAATGCAATAGCACGCTGATACTGCGCATAATACCCCTCGGTAGTTCCGAGTGCTGCAGCCTTCTCGTAACAACCAACAGCCGATTTGAACTCACGCATAGAGTAGAGGGCATCACCATAACGATTCCACGCATCAGCACGATAACTATCGGCCTTGCGATACGAATCGACAAAGGTCGAGAACGAACGCTTGGCATTGGACATATTACCCATCGAGAAGTAAGCGTATCCCAAGTTATAGAGTGCCATCTTATATTCGCGTTCACTCTGCGGAGCACGGTCGAGGTAGTAGCGATACTTCTCGACAGCCTTGCTATAATCGCCACGACCATAAGCAATCTCACCAAGCCAAAAGGCACCGAGAGCACCATACTTCGGGCTCACACCGATAGCGACCGACTCTTCGAGCATCTTTTCCGCCCCCTGATCATCCCCCTGCATATACATCTCCAAAGCATTGAAGTATGTAATCTTCTGCAGCGCAGCACGGATGCTGCCATCGGGATTTGGCAATGCCTTGATAGCGTTGTAGGCATTCTCGTAGTTGCTCGAGTTAAAATAGGCCGCAATCAACAGCTCTCGAGCCTGTTGCAAGCGATTAGAGTTGGGATACTTATCGATATAACGAGTCAGGATATTGACTGCTGCATTGAAAGTACCTCCACCCAATTCGTATTGCAACTTTCCGTAGTTGAAGAGCGCATCCTCGGCAATAGTCGCATCAAACTTATCGTTCGATGCCATTGCAAATGCACTGCTCGCCATTCGTTTATCGCCATTCTTAAGGTAGCAATCAGCCAAGTGGTACGAGGCGTTTTGAGTCAGAGCATCGTCCGCACCGCACACCTTCTGCAACACGGGTTGAGCCTGATGATAATTGGCAGTACGATAGAGCGAATAGCCGAGGATATAGTTCTCGTTACGCCCCATTTCGCCTCCCGACTTCGAGAATGCACGGATAAAATCGGCCGCCTTGCGGAAGTTATTCATACGGAACCACGACTCCGACATTACTCGTTGGAGGTCACGAGCCTGCTCCTTTGACGATTTTGGCAGAAGAGCCTCACCCTCCTTGACCACATAGGGATAATTACCCTCCTTATACTCGATTTGGAGCAGATAGTAGGGCACCAATTCACCATACGCCTCACTCGACTTGAGCAGTGAGAACATCCTCTTCGAAGAGGCATAGTCACCGCGCACATATCCGATGTAGGCTTTATAGTATGTCGCATGGTCGGCAAATTCGCTACCCACGCCAATTCGGTCAAAGTAGTCGTAAGCGGCATCGTAGTTTTTGTCCACAAATTCGATGTAACCCATACGAACATCATACTTCTCGCGCTCATCCCTCGTGAGGATTTTATAATTCACCTTCGCAAAGATTTCGCGAGCCTTCGCATAATCGTTGCGGGTGCAGTAGTGCAGCGCAAGTGCATAGCTGATATTGTTATTGTAGGTCGAGCCCTTATGACGTTTCATAAAGTCAATCATCTGACGCTCGGCATCCACCTCGCCCAACTGCATAGCGCACATCACCAGATAGTAGTCCGCCATCTGTCGCTCGGCTATCGCCGTCGAGGGCAACGTCTCTCGAACTCTGACAAATTGGTGACGAGCATCGCTCCAACGACCCATATCGAAGAGTTCGACTCCACGGGTGATAGAAGCAGAAGACTCCCGATGGCTCGCATGAGCCATCCACGAGATTGATAACACAAGTGTTATCAGCACTATAAGAGTTTTACGCATAGTATTCCAAAATATATTGTGCAAATATAACGATTTTTACCGAGAAAAAGTCTTTATCTCGGCATATTAAGCACAAAAAAAACTCTTAACACATAATATCTTGCACCAAAATCCCCAATCGGGAACGATTATTGCCCCGATTTGTGAGATTATTCACAAAAAAACTATTACAGATTATGAGAGTAGAAGTCAAAATCGAGTGGTGTCACGACACCACATTTCGCCTTGCAAACGATGCGAAGTGCGAGTCGCTAAACCCCAAAGAGATGCTCCTCTATGCCACCACCGAGTGTGCCGGCATAACCATTATGAGCATTCTTGCCAAAGAGCGAGTAAAGCCCAAAAGCCTCGAAATCACGATGAGTGGCGAACTCGACTCCGATAAGGTGACTGCCAAAAGTGTCTATAACTCATTCCATATCTCCTACAATGCAGAGTGTTGCCACTTGGAGGAGCAGAGCAAGGTTAGCCACGCAATACGACTTGCAAACGACACCTATTGCGGAACATTGCAGATGATGCGCAAAATCGCTCCCGTATCGCACGAGATTGCCATCGTCAGCAACGAGACCGTCAGCGCATAGGAGTTCGAGCCGTAATTCGCTGATAATTCGACACTGCAACCGCATAGTTATACTGTGCGGTTATTGTGTTGGTATAGAGTTGCAACCAACTGATTTGCGCCTGCAACACATCGAGAATGGTGGTCACTCCCTCACTATAGGAGAAAGTGCTGATTTCGAGGTTTTCATGAGCGATAAGCATACTGCGCATCGAGGTTTCAACCTGCGCATTGCTATCGACCAGAGTCACCCATCCATTCATCTCCTCACGCAGAATATCATCATAGAGTTGAGCCTGTGCAAGTTCGCTCTGGCGACTACGCTCACGGGCAGCAGCCACCACTCGATGACGCTCGCCCCAATGGAAAATCGGGACACTAACCTGCGCAAGCAGTGAGCCGTTGATTTGGGTTTGACCCGTTCGGTTGGGCGAGAGTGGAGCCCATACACCACCCACACCAACACTGACCTGAGGGTTGAACGGAGCCCGAGCCGAACGAACAGCAACCTCGGCACGCATTCGCGAAAGGTCGGCCGCCGCAAAGTCGGGGCGCAAAGCCACGACACTCTCAAAAGCGACTCTTTCGGGCTGCGGTATCGAATCACTGATGGTTTGTGCGAGTTGTACCGACACTTCCGACTGCACACCACGCAATATATTGAAGTTGTGCATCGCAACGGAATAGTTCTGTTCGGCAACCGAGAGTTCATACTCTGCCTCACTCAATCGGGAGTCAATCTGCAAGACATCACCCTTAGCGATATACCCCTCCTCGAAGCGGGCATCGACCAACTTTTTGAGCGAACGAATAATATCGACATAGCGTTGCACCGACTCGAGATAGTGCTCCATAGCCGACAGTGTCCAATAGGTATGGTCTGCCGCATAGCACACATCAAGCATCGCAAACGCCTCGTTGCAGAGTGCAATATCATAGTCGAGTTTTGCCCCCGCCCAAGCAGCACGCACCGCACCTCCGGCATAGAGGGTCTGGATGATTTGCGGTTGCAACGCAAAATCCCAACGGCGCACACCCTCTCTATCGCGGAACTGCACCGAGAAGGAGCCATTGGCCGCCAACGAAGGCAGAAATCCGGTCTTGGCTATATTCATATTTTCGCGAGCCTCCTCGCTTTGGGAGTGGCGGGTTTTGAGCACCCAACTATACTCCATAACGCTGGTGCGGTACTCCTCGAGTGTAATCTGAGCCCTCACGCTCAGGCTAATCGACACGAACACAAAAATCAAGATATATCGTTTCATATCACCTTTTTTGATTTTATTCCATAAAACAGAGCATACGTCACGGGCAAAACAAAGATTGTCAAGAATGTAGCCATCAACAATCCGCCCATAATGGTTGCAGCCATACCTCCAAACATAGAGTCGAATAAGAGCGGTAGCATACCGAGGATAGTAGTCCCCGAAGCCAACACAACCGGCACCACACGCCCCCTAACCGCACGCATAACGGCATCCATATCACTCCCCACCTTGCGGCTGCGCTCCTCGGATATTTTATCGACCAAAATCACCGCATTCTTGACATTCATTCCGAGCAATCCGAGCAATCCGAGCAACGAAAAGAAGTTGAAGCTCTTACCAAACACAGCCAACCCGAGAACTACCCCCACAAATATCAACGGAATCATCGCCAGAATGATAATCGGGTCGCGATAGTTGCGGAAGAGCAAGAGCAAAATCATAAATATAATCAACATTGCCAATGGCATATATTTAGCCAAGGCTTCGTTCGATTGGACCTGATTTTCCTGCTCGCCAAAGACCTTATAGGAGTAATCCACCGGAAGAGTTATTTGGCGAGCCACCTTAGACTGCAACTCCTCGAAGAGTGCGGTTGCATTGACCCCGTATGCCGGGTCGCACTGCGCCTTCATCACGCGGCGGCGGTTGTAGCGCTTGATTACGCCCACATCAAACCCGAAGTCGAATTTGTCGACCGTCTGCTCAACCGAATAGACATTACCACTACCCGAGAAGACGGGCAAGGCTTCCAGATTGGTCAGATTGTAGTCGTTGATATTCTCATCCTTGAGCAGGATGGGCATAAATTGGTCGCCACGGCGGTACTCGCCCAACGTATAGCCCTCGGTTGCGATGGTTATTCCTTGCGCCATTCGACTTCGGCTCACCCCTATACGCTGGCCCTTCATTTGGGAGTATGAGGGCAGCCATGCAGGTCGGCGATTACCCCAACTATTGCGCACATTATCACACTGCGGGTTAGCCCTCATCATCTGCTCAACCGCTGAGGTCAGGCGTACAAGCGTATCGATATTGTCGCCTATAAATCCCAACTCGATAGTAGCATCGGGCACCGGCGCAAGCGCAAAGAGAGATGAGCGTAACCACACATCGGGATAGTTCTCGGCCACATACTCCTCGAAGCGATGTTCGACTCGGGCAGTTTGTCGCTCGGAGTTGAGCTCCACAAGCAGATTGCCGAAGTTGGGAAGGCCGGCTACGCTACCACTCGCCAGATAGTAACGAGGAGGCGTACCTCCCACCGTAGCCGATACATGGCGCACTTCGGGTTGCTCACGCAGCCAAGCCGACATCTCGAGCATCAAGCGCTCGGTCTGGCGGATATTGTGACCTTCGGGCAGTATTACATCAGCTCGAAAGTAGGGTTTATCGAGCGATGGGAAGAAGTTTTGAGGCATCTTTCCCATCGCAAACAACGATGCCACAAACAGGATTACAGCCGCCAAAACCGTCAGCCAACGGTGGCGCAACATAGAGCCAAGAGTGTAATCAAACATCCTTTCAAACCGCATCGACAAGCCTCGCTTCGGGGTCGGCACACGCAACATATAGCGACCGAACATAGGTGTTTGAGTAAGTGCCAACACCCAACTCAGCAAAAGCGACACGGCGATAACCACAAATAGCGGCTTGACTATCTCGGCCACAGACGAGGGTGCTAAATAGAGCGGCAGGAAGGAGCATATAGCAATAAGTGTAGCCCCAAGCAGGCCCCACTTCGAGGCATTGGCACCGCCCAGCACCGCAGCATCACGCCCCACGCCTTGCAACATAGCTTTTCGAGCATTATCAGTGACGACAATGGCGTTATCGACCAGCATACCCATAGCGATAATAAAGCCTGCGAGCGAGGTGCGATTGAGCCCTTCGCCCAACATCTGCATAAAGAGCATCGTGCCACCTATCGAGAAGAGCAGTGACGAGCCGACCACAATACCCGCTCTCAATCCCATGGCGAGCATAATAACCAGCACAACAATAGCCACCGACTCGGCCAAATTGAGCAGGAAGGAGTAGTTGGCCTTGCGAGCAATACGATTTTCGGGATAGAGCACCGTGAGCGACAATCCGGCCGGCATATCGCTTTCGATACGCCCCATCAGAGCATCCACCCTATCGCCCACCTTGACAACATCGACCTCCGGCTCGGTCGAGATACCGATACCGATGGCTCGCTCACCGTCAATATGCATCACTGCCACCGGAGGCGAACGGTACTCCAATTCGACTCTTGCGACATCTCCCAGACGATACTGCCGACCATCTACAGCAGTCAGAATTTGATTTTCGATATCCTCAAGGCTCTTGTAAGTGCTACCCTCCAATATCTCAATTTCCATAACACCCGCCATCTTTTCGCCCGTATTGACAATGCGGTTTTGTTGGCTTATTGTCGAGATGATAGTCTCGGGACGTATAGCGAAATTGGCAAGTGTCCCTACCGAGATATAGACATTGACCACAGGCGACTGCTCGCCATAGAGCACTACCTTCTGCACCCCCTCGATTGTCAGCAGACGGGTTTTGATATGTTGAGCCGTCTGGCGCATCTCGTCCCACGAATAACCACTATCGGCCGATAGACCGTAGTAGATACCATAAACATCGCCAAAATCGTCACTTACCGTCACTTCCGACACGCCATCCGGCAGTTTTGGGCGGATATTGAGCACCTTACGGCGCAATTCATCCCACAATTGCGGAATATCATGCGGAGGCGTTGCCGGCTCGAGTTCGACCACAATACGAGCCGAGCCGAAGGTCGAGGAGGAGGTTATCTTATCTATCGAGCGCATCGATTGCACCTCACGCTCGATGGGCTCGGTAACAAGTTGCTCGACCTCGAAGGGGTTGGCTCCCGGGTACGACACCGTAATCACAGCACTCTTAATAACAAAGGTCGAGTCCTCCTTTTTGCCCATGCGCTTAAAGCCCCACACTCCACCCACGAGTAGCACTATAAGAAAAAACCACACAACCTTCGAGTTGCGCAGAGAGTATTCAATCACATTCATAGCGTTGGCTCTTTATCGGATTACACGCACTTTTTCGCCCTCATTAAGGCGATAGACTCCGGCGATGACCACCCTCTCACCAGGCTTCACACCGCTATCAATCAACACCCTATCACGGTCGAAAATCTCACCCAGGCGCACCTTGCGCTGCGACACCACATCCATCGAATCGACTACCCACACATACTCTCCGGAACTCATCGGAGCATAGATAGCCGAAATGGGTAACGATACAGCCTCGGGCAATTCGTCCTTGGTGCGCATCGTTATCGTACACGACATTCCGGGAATGATATGATAGCGTTCGGTATCGACACCGAGCAACCGCAACGAAACAGGAAAGCCCAACGCATCAGACGAAGTACGGGCATAATCCTTAACCGTAGCGGCGAACTCAACATTCGGTATATTGGCGAACTTGACACTAAAAGAGGTAGTTTTGCGGGAGAGCTTACCGAGGCTGCTCTCGGGCAGTGTAAAACCCACGGTAGTACTGACCGGATTGACCAATCGCAAAATGGTCTGCCCGGCTGATACACGCTGAAAAGCATCGACATAGACCCTTTCGATAACGCCCGAGAAGGGTGCCCTCAAACGAGTATCCTTCAATAAATCGACCGAATTATTATATGCCGAGCGAGCCTGCGAGTAGAGCGTTTGAGCCGACTCATACTCCTGTTGCGACACAGCATCGTGGTCGCGTAGACGCTTGGCTCGTTCGAGGCGTGAGCGAGCCTCTTCGTATGCCGAGCGGTTGGCTTCGACCTGCAACTTGATATCACGAGGGTCGAGCACCGCAAGCAGAGCCCCCTTTGCGACACTATCGCCCTTAGCAACGGGCACCGCAAGCACCTGACCTGCGACCTTGAATGCAAGATTGGTGGCATCATCGGCAGTCGAGAGCCCAGCAAAATCTTTGTTCACATAACGAGCGTATTCGGCCGTTTCAACTCGTACAACGCGAGGTTTGACCGGCTTATTGGGCATATAGTCACACGCTGTAACCATCGCCAACACCAAAAAGAGAGTGAGTATGCGCATAAAAAAATTGACTTTCTTGGGCAGAAAGTCAATTTTTATACCAATCTTACAAACTTTGCAACCAAACTACTACTCATTGAGTTTGGCACGAAGCTTCTCAATCTGCTTTTCGGCCTCTGCCTGCAAATTTGCCGCCTGTTTCTCGGCCGCCTTCACCAGCACATCACCACTCTTCTCAGCAGCAATCTTAGCAATCGCACCCGAAGCCTTATTTACCATATTTTGGCGTTGCTGCTTAGCCTCCGCAACCAGTCGCTCACCAGCCTTGGCAGCCTCCTCACGGATTTTTGCTGCCTGCTTCTCGAACTCCTCGTTCAGATTGGCACTGCCGGTATGCTTTTGCAATTGCTGGTTGATTACATTGGTCACCGCCTCTTGAGCAGCCTCCTTCACATCAATCGACACTTTTGGCGAGGTAAATGTGCCACCAATGTTTGCTTTCACATTCGACAGAACACCTCCCGTTGCCTTTGCCGGCAGTTTGATATCGGCCACATAGTCAATCGAAGTATCCAAACCGGTCGAGCCCGAGAGATTCATCACAACTCCACCCATCTTGATATCGAATGGAGAGGTATAGACTCTACCATCACGAATTGCAAAGGCAATCTTCACATCCTTGGCCTCAATCTTGCTCAGACGGTCATCATTAAGAGCCTTAGCCAGAGCATCCAAAGCCTTGATATTCTGCACCTCGATATGTTCCGAACGAATCTCGCCCGAGGCATTGAGCGTATCGAAATCGACACCCATACTCTCGGTCAGTGCGGTCGAGAGCGACATCTTCATCGAGTAGTCACCGCCCATCTTCTCGAAGATGGGGACAATCTGCTTCACAAAATCCAACTGGCGGAATGTCTCGGCATACTTGGCATTCGCAAAGTCGAGCGAGAGCTTCAACTTGGGCGACTTCGCACTCTGGGCAGTCGAATAGCTACCCGTAGCTGCAACCTTGCCACCAAAGGCATCGAGTGATAGTTTCTCGATTGCGAGCGTACCGTTCGACAGAGCCACACGACCCACAAACTCTTCGAAGGTCATCTTCTGGAAGAGAATCTTCTCCATATCGACCGCCAACGAGAGATTCAAATTCTTGGGCACCTCGATAGCCTGCATCGGCTCGTCGTTACCCTCTTCTGCGGGCTCTGCAGCCTGCTCGCCCTCCTCCTCGTCAGAGATCATCGACATCAGTTCGTTAGCATCCAACAAATTAGACTTCAGCGCAAGCGAGCCATTCAAGGTCGTATTGCGCAAGAAGTATCCAATATAGTTCGACAACGAGCCCGTAGCCGATAGGTCGCTTGCACCAATGGTCACACCACACTCCGAAAGTTTGAGAGCCGAAGGTGTAACCGTTGCCGACATACGTTTCACGTTTATATCGGGCAGACCCTCCAGACGAGCGACCATATCTTCGATTGTGAGCGTTCCGGTCGCCTTAATCGACTCGTAACGCTCCTTTTCGATATCGGACATACGACCCTCTGCCGCCATATCAAGAGTAACTACACCTCCCAAATTTATCGACTCATCGAGAGGATAGACTCTCTTCACTGCACCTAAATCGACCTTACCCTTTGCGGCAGCCTTGAATTGCAGGTCGCTTATCGGGGTCTTGGCACTCAACGACACGGCAAGCGTATTATCGGCAAATGCGAGTGAGAGATTAGGCACAGCCACGGTAGTCGCATCGAGCGTACCACCCGCGTTTGCCACCTTCGCCGATAGGTTGATTTGCTCCACAGCCTCGGGCAGTGCCGCATACTTAAATCGCCCGTCTGCGACATTCAGTGCAAGTTCGAATGCAGGCAACTTATCGTCACTCAATTCACCCTTTGCCCATGCTCCGAGCGAGAGAGTTCCTCCGGCAGTCAAATCCTCGAAATCTTTGGTATAGAATGCCGGAATCATCGAGAGAATATCCTTGAATTGCACCTTCGAACTATCGAGGCGGATATCTATAGCCATCTTCTCGCCAAGTTCGACCCAACCCTCAGCCATCAAGGCAATAGCATTGAGGTTAAGTGCAGTTTCGGTCAGCGTAAAGCGCATATTCTCGAGATCAGCAGCCACGATTGCACTCAATCCCAGCTCGGCATTATTGAGCATCTTAACTCCGCCCGTGGTAAAGTTCATACCTCCGAGCGAGAGGGTCAAATCGAGATCGGTCTGCGCAGCCGACATATCGCCACGCAAGCGCAGATTGAGCGGTGAGGTTGCAAAACTCATACCCGCCTGCTCGTCAACATACGATAGAGCAGCATCCGTGATACGGAAATCGCGCACCTGCAACTTAAAGGATGAGGGCTCATCACTCTGCTCCTCTTCGGGCTCTTCCACCTCCTCGGGCTCGCCATCAGACTTCATTATATCCCAGTTCACAGCACCGTCTGCGAGGCATTGTGCGTGAATTTGAGGATGCTTGAGCAGAATTTTAGTAACCTCATACCCCTCATCTCCGAAGATAGACATCAGATTAACCACCACCGAAATACGGTCGGCAGCCACCAACGTATCGCCCTCGAACTTATCAACTCCGACAAGCGATAGATCGGTCAACTCAACCGAAGCGTGCGGAAAGTGACGCAACAGGCTCAAATCGAGATCACCGAAGTCCAAACGAGCATTGAGCATCTTGTTGGCCTCACTCTTTACGACCTCCACGATTTTAGGCTTCATCACTGCGGGCACCACAATCAGCACCGCCAACAGAAGGAGTACAACGACTCCTGCAATCTTCGCAAAACTCTTCATATCCTACTCTATTTAATATCTCGCCAATTATATTTTTTCGTAATAGTTCCATTATCGAGCACCACCAATCCGGTCTCGGCTCGCAGGATGGTCTTCAGCACCGTAGCATCGATATTATAGCACGACACCGCCTCTCCATTATCGACAAACGAGTACTCCATACTCTCCATACGTTCGGGCGTCACGCATATAACCTCTGCGCCCTCGGCTTTGGCTCTTTCGACCACGCTTTGCAGTCGCTTGGCACACTTCGGAGATATCTTTTCAAATCGTGTAACACCAATCATATAGAGTCTGCCCTCGGACTCGGTAACCAATGCAGTGGCATCCTCTCCCTCGCCATCACGCAACGAAAACTCGCTGATAAGCGGTTTTACGACAACATGCTCCTTGCTATCCTCGGCCTCGACACGAGTTTCGACCCACTCCCAACGCTTAGCATTATGCCACTCATTGTCTTTGAGGTCAAATTCACGAAGGCGGCCTGTACGCTTATTGCGACAGACAATTACCACATCCTCCTCATGAGTCTCAAGAGAGGATTGCTCCATCTCTTCACGGATATTCACACCCTCCTTATATGGCAGAAAATCGACCAGAGGCAGATGATAGTAGCAGTAGGTACCCAATCCCATACCTATAGTACAGAAGAGCGCCATCAGGCAGAGTTCCAAACGCTTGAATACAAAAATTTTATCGGGGCGATACCTCCACCACACAATCAATGCCAATGGCAGCAAGGCGAGATTTTTGAAGAATGTCTCCCAAGGCGTGAGTTTCAGTGCATCACCGAAACATCCACAATCCTCAACAGGAATCCACGTTGCACTCAAAAAGGTAAGCAATGTGAAGAATATCATCGACAGCACCGCAAAAATCGACACAAGTCGTATGCGCACCTTGAAGGTGAGCATCAGACCCATCATCAACTCTGCACCACACATCCATATCGAGAATGCCATGGATATAGGCGAGAGCCATTCGAGTCCGTAAATCGACAGGTACTCATTGACTTTCAATGCTGTACCCCACGGGTCCACCGACTTCACAAAACCCGACACGATAAATGTTGCCGCCAAGATAAAGCGACAGACGTGTGCCAGATTTCGAAATGCTCGTTTTCGGGTTAGTGCCATAATGTTTCTCAATCAAAAGGTTTCGTTCTCTATTTCAGGATTTGAGCGACAACGCTCTCTATACGGCTAAAAATCTCCTCGGGGCTCGCCATTCCGCCCTCACGATTACTGCAATCGACAACCTGCAACGCTTCATCCTCGGCAGCCGTCTCGAGATAGACCCTCCGCACCGCTTGTTGCAGCGAGAGCGAAGCCTCATGAATATCCTTACCACCATTCAGGTAGTTGCGATCATCACCCTCCCTCTGCTCGGTCAGTTTACGCTCGGTAAAGGCAAAGGGCACATCCAGGAAGAGTGACAGGTCCGGTCGGGGAATCTTATTATAGTCATACTCAAGGTCAAAAATCCATTGGCGTAGTTTCGCACGCTCCGCCTCATCCTCAATTTTGGCACACTGGTAGCCGATATTCGAGTAGACATAACGGTCGGCAATAACCACCTTGCCCTCATCAATCCACCCCTGCACCATCTTAGCAGCATCGGCTCTATCGCCCGCATAAAGCAGGGCTACCAAGTAGGGATTAACCTCCGCAGCCGAGCCGAACTCGCCACGCAGAAAGCGAGCCACCAAGTCACCATACACAGGCGCATCGAAGCGGGGAAAGTGGAGATATTCACTCTCTACGCCACGAGCAAGAAACCAATCTCGGAGCATCTTTATCTGGGTCGATTTGCCCGCTCCATCGAGTCCTTCAAGAACTATAAACATATCTTTGTTCGGGTTTTATCTTCGTATTCAAAAAATCTATCTCAACATCCGTGCAGCACGCTCCACGCCCGCCACCAGAGCATCAATCTCCTCGCGGGTATTGTACATCGCAAAGGATGCACGGCACATTCCACTCACGCCGTAGTGCGCCATTACCGGCTCGGCGCAGTGGTGACCTGTACGGATAGCGATACCCAACTTATCGAGAATCATTCCCACATCGTAGGGGTGTGCACCCTCTAAATTAAACGACACAATCGGACACTTACCCTCGGTTGTACCATAAATCCTCAAGCCCTCAATGGCCGACAATTGCTCGGTGCAGTACTCCGTAAGGTCGCGCTCATAAGAGGCTATATCGGCACTATCAAATTGCTGCAGGAAAGCAATAGCCTCACCCAAGGCGATTGCTCCTATAAAGTTAGCCGTGCCGGCCTCGAACTTCAGCGGTAGTGGAGCAAAGGTTGTACGCTCAAACGATACGCTATCGACCATATCGCCACCAAACATAAAGGGATTCATCTGCTCGAGCACCTCGCGCTTGCTATAGAGAACACCAATTCCCGTAGGGGCGTAGAGTTTATGACCCGAGAAGGCGTAGAAATCACAATCCAAAGCCTTAACATCCACCCCTCCGTGCACCACACCCTGGCAACCATCGACCAAGACCTTCGCTCCAACTGCGTGTGCCGCATCGATAATCTCTCGCAGGTCGGGCATCGTACCCAGCGTATTCGAGGCTTGCGTAACGGCAACCATCTTTGTTCGTTCATCAAGCAACTCGGGCAGTCGCTCGGTCATCAGACGACCCTCATCATCAAAGGGCAGAACTCTCAACTCCGCACCTTTGCGCAGTGCTATCTGCTGCCAAGGGACAAGGTTGGAGTGGTGCTCCATCTCGCTCACCACGACATTATCCCCCACCTGAAGGTTATCCATTCCCCAAGCATACGCAACCATATTTATCGAAGCGGTAGCACCGGCCGTGAAGATTATCTCCTCGCGCTCCGAAGCACCGACAAATCCTCTCACACGCTCACGAGCCTGCTCGTAGAGCGAAGTGGCCTCTGCCGAAAGATAGTGAACGCCTCGATGGATATTGGCGTTAAGTTCATTATGCAATCGCTCCACCATCCGAGTAACGCACAAAGGCTTATGTGCCGTGGCTCCGCTATCGAGATAGACGAGCGGCTTACCATGCACCGTGCGTTCCAAAATCGGGAACTGACTGCGTATGTCGTTCACATCAAACATTACAACTTACCGAGTTTTGATTCAACCTCCGAAGCCAATGCCTCACACAACTCGCCACCAGCCTCGCATCGCGACACAACATCGCCCACAAAGCCCTCGAGCAACACTCTTCGTGCTGTCTGCTCGCTCAAGCCTCGCTGGCGCATATAGAGTATAACATCGTCATCAATCTGACCCACTGTAGCTCCGTGAGAACACTTCACATCATCGGCATAAATCTCTAATTGCGGTTTGGTTATGATGTGAGCAGCATTGCCAATCTCGACATTTCGGCTCGTCTGGCGAGCATCGGTACGTTGTGCATCCTGAGCCACATAGACCAAACCTCTAAATTCGCCCGTAGCTCTACCCGACACAACACCTTTAACAAGCGACTCACTACGGCAATCCGACACGTTGTGGCGTGTGGTCAAATCGAAGACCGAGTGCTCGTTATCGGTGCCGACAAAGACTCCGTTCAAAGTACTCGATGCCATTGCTCCATTGAGAGCAATATCGTATACCACATTCGCATCACCCAACTGCGCCACAACCATTCGGCACTCGCTCGATGCACTCTGCTTGATTTTCACCTCGGCAAAGGTGCCGGCAAGGTAGAAATCGCCAATCGAGAGTGTTGCACCCTCGGCCAACTCCACCTCAATAGAGGCCTGCGTAGGCTCGGTGTGAAGCAGGACAAGATTAGCCGCAACGCCCTCAGCAACCCTCACATTCAAAGTCGAAGGATTGACCGACACCAAAGGAGTTCCCGACACGACATCGGCCGTAATCGTTCCGCCCACAAAGGTCTGCAGTGCACCTGCTTTTATCAATTCGCTGATAGTCATCGCCTACTCTTTATAGTCGTTAATAAGCCAATCGTAGCCCTCCTTCTCGAGCTTCAGAGCAAGGCTCTTATCGCCCGAGTAGATGATTTGACCCTTGTAGAGAACGTGAACAAAGTCAGGCACGATGTAGTCCAGCAGTCGCTGATAGTGTGTAATTACCACCGTTGCATTCTGCGGAGTGTGGAGTTTGGTCACACCCGTAGCCACGATGCGCAGAGCATCAATATCGAGTCCCGAATCGGTCTCGTCAAGTATTGCCAACTTAGGGTCGAGCATCGCCATCTGGAAAATCTCGTTCTTCTTCTTCTCGCCACCCGAGAAGCCCTCGTTCACTGCACGCGAAGTGAGTTTCGAATCCAATTCGACCACGGCACTCTTCTCGCGCATCAGGCGCAGGAACTCCGAAGTCGAGAGCGGCTCCTCGCCACGGAACTTACGCTGCTCGGCAACAGCCATCTTCATAAAGTTGGCCATAGTCACACCCGGAATCTCCACCGGGTATTGAAATCCGAGGAACAGACCCATACGGGCTCTATCCTCGATAGACATCTCGAGCAGATTCTTCCCCTCGAAGGTTACCTCGCCTTCGGTCACAGTAAACTTTTCGTTGCCGGCCAACACCGATGCCAATGTTGACTTTCCCGAACCGTTGGGGCCCATTATTGCATGTACCTCGCCGGCCTTGACCTCGAGGTTAATACCGCGAAGAATCTCTTTATCGCCAACCGAGGCGTGTAGATTTTTTACTTTAAGCATATATCTGTTTTGTTATCTATTTTCGTTTTTTCTAGGGAGTTTAGGGAGTTTACGGAATTTAGAGAAAATTTTGAATTTTGAATTTT
>JAGBTZ010000028.1 GCA_017631055.1 Alistipes sp. | reverse complement strand
TCATCCTGGAAGTGCTGGTCGGTGAAGGTGCGCTTCATCGGGAGTGCCCAACCGGCACCCTCCTTGTAGCCCTCAACCCACCATCCGTCGAGTACCGAGAACTGCATAACGCCATTCATCACACACTTCTCGCCCGAAGTACCCGAAGCCTCCAAAGGACGGGTCGGAGTGTTGAGCCATACATCTACGCCCTGGACCATGCGGCGAGCCAACTCCATATCGTAGTTCTGCAGGAAGATAATCTTGCCCACGAACTCCGGCATTGCCGAAACCTCAACGATACGCTTGATGAGATCCTGACCCGGCTTGTCGTTGGGGTGAGCCTTACCTGCGAAGATGAACTGCACGGGGCGCTCCTTGTTATTTACGATAGCCGACAGACGCTCGAGGTTCGTAAAGAGCAGGTATGCACGCTTGTAAGTCGCAAAGCGGCGTGCGAAACCGATAGTGAGCACATCGGGCTTGAGGCTCTCGGTAATCTGCACCATCTGGCGAGGTGACTCAAGGCGCACCTTGCTCGGGTCGCTGTAACGCTCGCAGATAGTCTTGATAAGGCGCTTTTTGAGCAACATACGCTCTGCCCACAAATCCTCATCTGCAATCTTGTGTACGCCCTGCCACTCGGGGATGTTGTAAACGTGACCCTCGAAGCCCTGCGGGAAGTACTTGGCGTAAAGACGGCGCAAGTTTGATGCAGTCCAAGTCGGGAAGTGAACACCATTGGTTACATAGCCGATGTGCAACTCATTCTTGAAGTAGCCGGGCCACATATTGCCGAGGATATCCTTCGAAACCTCACCGTGCAACCACGACACACCGTTAACCTCCTGCGAGAGGTTGCAAGCGAGCACCGACATCGAGAACTTCTGGTTCGGGTCGTTGGGGTTGGTCTTACCGAGGTTGATGAACTGCTCCCAGGTAATCTTCAGCACATCGGGGTAGTGTGACATATACTGACGAATCATCGACTCGGGGAATGCATCGTGACCTGCCGGTACGGGTGTGTGGGTCGTGAATAACGACGACGAGCGGATAACCTCCAATGCCTCCGAGAACGACAAACGCTCGCGGTCGATAAGGTTGCGGATGCGCTCCAGGCCGATGAAGGCTGCGTGACCCTCGTTGCAGTGGTATACATCCTGCTTGATGCCCATCTTTACAAGGACGCGGATACCGCCGACACCGAGCAGCAACTCCTGCTTGAGGCGGTTCTCCCAGTCGCCACCGTAGAGGTGGTGAGTAACCTGACGGTCCTCGGGAAGGTTAGCCTCGTAGTCTGCATCGAGCAGGAAGAGGTCGGTACGACCTACCTGGCACTTCCAAACGCGAGCCGAGATGTAACGGCCCGGGAATGCAACCTGGATGGTCACCCAGTTACCCTCCTCATCGCGCACGGGCGAGATGGGCAACTTGAAGAAGTTCTGTGCCTCGTATGCTGCCTCCTGAGCACCCTGTGCCGAAAGACGCTGTGTGAAGTATCCGTAGCGATAGAGCAGACCTACTGCTGCCATCGGGGTATTCTTATCCGAAGCCTCCTTGAGGTAGTCACCTGCAAGGATACCCAAACCTCCCGAGTAGATCTTGAGCGAAGAGTGCAGACCATACTCCATCGAGAAGTAGGCAATCTTCGGACTCTTGGGGTCGGGCTGCTCCGACATATATGCCTTGTAGTTTGCGTAGATAGCATCGAGCTTCTCGAGGAATGCAGTATCCTGCTCCAACTCCTTCTGGCGCTCAACCGAGAGTTTATCCAAGAGAACAATCGGGTTGCGGTCAACCTCCTCCCAAAGAGTCTTGTCAATCGACTCGAAGAGGTCGCGACCGCCCGAAGTCCAGCACCACCACAAGTTGCGCGAGAGCTCCTCCAACGGACGAAGACGAGCCGAGAGCGACTTCTCAACCATCATACGCTGCCATGTGGGGCGCTCCGAGATGAGCTGCTGGCGCACGAAGTTAATCTGCTCGTGAGTCGAGCCGCCATCACCGAGGATTGCTCGGTTGGTGCGCGAAATCGAATTCTCGACAGCCTTAGAGTATGCATCCTCGTACTTCTCGAAGAGATTAGACCACAATGCACGCTTCGAAATCTCGAATGCTGCGTTGCGGACCTCCTTAACTCTCTCAGGCGAGAGTGCTGCGAAGCGGATGATTGCATCTGCAATGGCATTCACCGCCTCTTTGTCGTTAAAGTCGTTGCGCTCGACAACAACTACGCCATCGTTGCCACCCGACTTCTTAACCCACATACCGAAACCTGCGAGGGTAGAGGTGATGGTCGGCACCGAGAATGCAATCGACTCGAGGGGAGTGTAACCCCACGGCTCGTAGTACGATGCAAATACGGTCATATCCATACCTGCCAACATCTCGTAGTAACTCTTGTTGAAGATGCCGTCATTGCCGTTCAGGTAGGTAGGAACGAAGATAACCTTAACCTTCGACTCTGCACGGTCGAGATTGCTGCCGTTAATCGACTGCGCAATCTGATCCCAAGTTGCATTCTCGAGGGTGTGGGTGGTGTATTTGTATTGGCTCGGGTCGATAGCCTTCGACTTATCGGCAAGGTGTGCCTTCAAATCGAGGCGAGCACCTGTGATGCCGGCCGGAACCATAATGTATGCCAAAATCTCGCGGTCGAGGTTGGTCGATGACTCGATACGCTTCAGAGCATCGAAGAGCACATCGATACCCTTGTTGCGGAACTCATAGCGACCACTGGTGCCGATGATGAGGGGCTCCTTCTCGAACTTGTGTCCAAGGCATGCCTCAGCAACCTCAATCATCGCCTTGCGAGCCTCCTTGCGCTTGTTGTCGTACTCCTTGCCGGTCCAAACGAAGTCGTTCTCGAAGCCGTTGGGCGTAACGCCATCAACCTCCTTGCCGAGCAGATACTTGCACTCAGCGGCGGTAATGTCGCTCACGGTGAGGAATGCATCGTGATACTTGGCAGCATTCTTCTCGATAGAGTGCTTTGCCATCACGTTGAACTGATATGCCAAATCATCGGCATTGAACTTCGTAAGGTCGTTGTAGAGGGGCAGACGATTGCCTGCAATGCAGCGACCAATCACGGTTGCGTGGGTGGTGAGCAGAGTTGCGATGTAGGGAGCCTGCTCGCGAAGGTAAAGACCTCCCGAAGCGGTCATCCACTCGTGGAAGTGAGCAGCAACCTTATCGTTGGTCGAGCAGAAGTTCTCGACAAACGACTTGATAATCATACCAGCAATGCGACCGAACAGAACGGGCTCAACATAGTCCCACTGACCCGAAATCGAATCAACGTGGTAACTCTCCCAAAGACGCTTGAGAATCTCATCCTTCTGTGCGAAGAGCGATGTGAAGTCTGCCAAAATAGCGATGGGCGAACCCTCAATCTTCCAACGACCGATGCGGACACGAATACCTGCCTCGTAGAGCGACTGACGCCACTGCTTCATCAGGTTTGCATCCTCCTCGAACTCGGGCGAAACGTTCTCGCCCGAAAAATCGGGACCGATAACGATGTAGTGGTCGCCAAACTTCTCGCCGGCGGTCTTTGCCTTGGTGGCGATTACGGTGTGAATACCACCGATTTTGTTACATACCTCCCAACTAACCTCAAACAGGTAATCGGGGGTAAACTTTGTGTTGTTCATAGAAATATCCTTTTGTTTGTACATAAATTTCAGATTTTCAGCCGCAAAATTACTGCTTTTGGATTGATTAAGCAAACATTTGCATATCTATTTTATAAAAATTTTTAATAAATTTAATAATAATTTAACATTCTACCCGAATTGACCCTTTTTGCTCTCGGTCATAGGCTCTTTAGTCCACCTCAAAAAGCTCTTCGATAACCGCATCCGAGACCAACATCTTCTCGGGTGGAATGCGGATTTTGCCATCCTTGATTTCGACTGCGAAGCCCTCGAAGCGGCGAGCTTTCTGTTCGAGTCGGGTGGCTTGCTCGGTGCCAAATCGCTCGGCAACCAGTGCAAGGTCTATGCCCTCTGCTCTGCGCAATGAGGTCATAATCATCTCGTTGTAGCGGTCGGAGTCGGTGAGTAACTCCTTCTCGTATCGACACTGCTCGGTGTATTCTGCCACAGGTTGTTCGCACCAGCGTCTTACCTCTGTGTTGAAGGAGTGGGCTCCGGGGCCTATGCCGAGGTACTCCACACCGAGCCAATATGAGGAGTTGTGGCGTGAACGATAGCCCGGCAGGGCGTAGTTCGACACCTCGTAGTGCTCGTAGCCCGCAGCGGTTAGGCGTTGATGCAGAAGCCCGAACTCTCGCTCGCTCTGCTCCTCCTCGACCGCTCGAAACTTACCACGCTCCGCCATACGGCCGAAGCGGGTCGAAGGCTCGATAGTCAAATGGTATGCCGAAATATGTTGCACCCCGAGCGAGAGCATCCTCTCGATGTCGCTCTCTAATCGCTCGGTGCCGAAACCCTCGATGCCGAAGATGATGTCGGTGGTGATGTTCTCGTAGCCCGCATCCTGCAGTCGCTTGACCGCATCCGCAGCCTCGGCTCCCGAGTGGCGGCGATTCATCAATCGCAACGCTCCGTCATCGAACGACTGCACGCCCAAACTTATGCGGTTGATATCGGTCGGGCGTAGAGCCTTAACGTAATCGGCCGTGATGTCGTCAGGATTCATCTCAGCCGTGATTTCGCCAACGCCAGAGGTGTCGAATAGGTCGGCCGAGTGGTTGATAAATCGCTGTAACTCAGCGGGGGAAAGTAGTGACGGTGTCCCACCGCCAAAATAGATTGTGGCTATTTGTCTATCGTGCAGAAACTCCTTCGAGGCATCCAATTCGCGGTGCATAGCCTCGATTGTGGAGGGTATAAACCGCAAATCAGCGCATCTGTGGAAGTCGCAGTATGAGCAGATTCTTTTGCAAAAAGGTATATGGAAATACAATCCCGCCATAGGGACAAATATACTCTTTTTTGCGTAAATTTCAAACGAAAAAGAGATAAAAAAAAGGTATCCCGACTGTGCAAGTCGGGATACCCATACCTTATATTATATAGGAGGTTTAATGCTTGGCATCAGCCACCTGCTCGGGGTTGTGCTTATACTTGAAGACAAGCGCAAAGACGATGGTTACCACCAATGCATAGGCTGCGAAGATGAGCCAGGTTGTCGACCAGCCCTGCATCATCTCGACACCCTGCGAGCCGTTGTAGACAAACTTGTTGACTACGGCTTGTGCTCCGAGTGTGCCGACAGTTGCGCCCACACCGTTGGTCATCATCATAAAGAGACCCTGTGCCGACGAGCGAATCTTCTCGTCAGTCTCGTTGTTGACGAAGAGCGAGCCCGAGACATTGAAGAAGTCGAATGCCACACCATAGACAATCATCGAGAGGATGAACAACCACACTCCGCTGCCCGGGTTACCCACGCCGAAGAAGCCGAAGCGCAGTACCCACGCAAACATCGACATCAGCATTACATTCTTGATGCCGAAACGCTTAAGGCAGAAGGGGATGAGCAGGATGCACAAGGTCTCCGACACCTGCGAGAGCGAAATGAGGATGTTGGCGTGCTGTGCGCCGAATGTAGATGCAAACTCGGGAATCTTACCGAAGTCGGTGATGAATGGGTTTGCAAAGCCGTTGGTAATCTGCAACGATACGCCCAGCAACATCGAGAAGATGAAGAATATGGCCATCTTCTTCTGCTTGAAGAGGGCAAAGGCCTTCAGTCCGAGAGCCTCGGCGATATCGGTTGCACCGCTTGTCTTATTTACGGGGCACTTGGGCAGGGTCATCGAGTAGAGGCCCAGCACCAGTCCGAGGGCTGCGCACTGCAGGAATTGGAAGGCAGTGGATTGGAATCCTGCGATATCGCAGCACCACATTGCGCAGATGAAGCCCACGGTACCCCATACGCGGATGGGCGGGAAGGCTTTGACGGTGTCCAGGCCGGCACCTTCGAGTGCGCTGTAGGCCACCGAGTTCGAGAGGGCGATTGTCGGCATATAGAATGCCACACTCAAGGTGTAGAGCGTAAAGAGGGTTGCGAACTCGACCTGCTCGGCAGAGATTGCGTAGTATCCGGCAGCGGCCATAAAGACAGCGGCGAGGATGTGGCAGCCACCGAGAACTTTTTGGGCCTCGATCCACTTATCGGCAACGATGCCGACCAGTGCGGGCATAAAGAGTGAAACGATACCCTGCACGGCATAGAAGATGCCGATTTGGGCTCCGAGTCCGATACCTGCGAGGTAGGTGCCCATCGAGGTAAGATATGAACCCCAGACTGCGTACTGCAGGAAGTTCATAGCCGTAAGGCGGAATTTTACATTCATATCAGTCAAATTTTAGGTAAAAATCACATAATTTTTAGCAAATATACAAATTTTTCACATTTTTCTTTGCAGATGAAAAAATATGTTCTACTTTTGCACTCGCAAACCAACATTGGGCTATGGTGTAATGGTAACACTACAGATTCTGGTCCTGTCATTCTAGGTTCGAATCCTGGTAGCCCAACATCGTCCGCAGGCGAGCGACCAAAACAAGGCAGCGTTCGAAGAACGGACAAAAAGTGGAAAAGAGGCACTTGAGTTTACTCAATGGTGCCTCTTTTCTGCTTTTTGTCAATGCTATTGCATATACTGCCTTGTTATGGTCCGAGCCACCACAGATGAAACGGCACAAGAGCGCAGCTCGTGCCGTAACATCGGTGTAGTGATAAAGAGGCACTTGAGTTTACTCAATGGTGCCTCTTTTCTGCTTTTTGTCAATGCTGCGCATATACTGCCTTGTTATGGTCCGAGCCGCCACAGATGAAACGGCACAAGAGCGTAGCTCGTGCCGTAACATCGCAAGCGAAGTGGTACTTTTTACCGCCACAGATGAAACGGTACAAGAGCGCAGCTCGTGCCGTAACATCGAACATTCGCCAATAGCTAAAATTGCCTCCATTTCCCTTGTCCGGATTTTCAACTGAAACGAAAAAATCTTATCTTTGCGAAAAGTAACATCAGAAACCCTATAAAACTAAACGCTATGAAAAGAGTTATAACTGCACAAAACGCTCCCGCAGCTGTTGGTCCTTACTCGCAGGCTGTTGAGGCTGACGGAACACTTTACGCTTCGGGTCAGTTGCCCGTAAATCCCGCTACCGGCACCATGCCCGAGAGTATCGAGGAGCAGACTCGCCAATCGTTGGCAAACCTGAATGCAATCCTCACCGAGGCGGGCTACTCGTTTGCGGATGTGGTGAAAACAACCGTTCTGCTGGCAGATATCGCCGATTTTAAGGCTATGAACGGAGTCTATGCCGAGCATTTCTCGCAGCCGTTCCCCGCTCGTGTCTGCTACCAGGTGGCTGCACTGCCGCTCGGTGCGAAGGTCGAGATTGACGCAGTAGCTGTTAAGTAGGAATTTTACCGTAAAAACTGCATAACAAAACCGCAGACCCTTTAAGTAGGTCTGCGGTTTTAGTTTTCGGTGTGATACCTATTATTTATATTGGTATGCTACCGAGCCGTTGAGCGGACACTCAACAACATTGTTTACATACCAATTGTTGATAGTGTACTTGCTGGGCTGGCCCTCGGTAGTGATGAAGATAACCAGACGGCAGTTCTCGGCTTTCCACGACTTGTCGAGTATCATATTTGTCGGGTTGAACTCAAATACCTTCTTCTCGCCGGCCTTAATCTCGCCGAGATAGTGACCCGTATAGTCTACGCCGGTAACC
>JAGBTZ010000027.1 GCA_017631055.1 Alistipes sp. | reverse complement strand
TCAAAATTCACAATTCAAAATTCAAAATTCAAAACCGACGAACGAAGCAATGGGGAGAGGCTGCTTGCAGACTATCCCTTGCAAGGAGGAGGAAAAGCCTCCGAAGGAGGATTAATTCAAAATTGTTCCTTTGACAACTACAAATAAATTCAAAATTCAAAATAAAACCAACACAAACTCAATTAGTTATGAAACTTAAATCTATTTTGACAACGCTCCTCATCTCGTTGATGGCAGTGAGTGCTTCGGCTCAGAAGGTAAACTATGTTGATGCATCGACCCTCAACATCTGCGGACAGACTCTCAAATCGGAGAGCAATCCCTACTCGCGTTTTGACCCCACGAAGTACCCTCTGCCCAACAAGCACATCGTTGGCATGAGTAAATACTCGACCGGTATGTATATCATGTTCTCGACTGACTCCAAAAACATCACTGCAAAGTGGAAGTGGGTTAAGCGCGGTTTGGGCAACAATATGACCCCTATTCTTCAGCGTGGTCTGGACCTCTACATCGAGAAGGATGGCAAGTGGTTCTTCGTAGGCGTTGGTCGCCCCTCGGGCAATCAGGAGAAGTGTGAGTCAACCTGGAAGATTGCTAAAAACATGCCCGAAGGTACAAAGAAGTGTATGCTCTACCTGCCTGCTTGGTGCGAGGTTACCGAGCTACAACTCGGCATCGATGAGAACTCTTCGATTGCACCCATCGAGTCACCCTACCGCTACAAGGTACTCACTCACGGCTCGAGCGTCACTCACGGTGCATCGGCAAGCCGTCCCGGTATGACCTACACAGCTCGTATGAGCCGTTACACAGGTTTCGACTTCATTAACTTCGGCTTCAGCGGCGAATGTAAACTCCAGCCTGAGTTCGCAAAGATTATCGCCGAGACTGAGGCTGACGCCTATATGTTCGACGCTTTCTCAAATCCCTCTCCCAAGGAGATTCGCGAGCGTCTCGAGCCCTTCATCAAAACCATCACCGAGGCTCACCCCGACAAACCGTTCATCTTCTTGCAGACCCACATGCGCGAGGATACTATCTTTGACGAGAAGTGGCTAAGTTTCAACCTCGAGCGCCGCGCAACAGTTCGCGAGTTGATGCCCCAAATGGAGAAGAAGTACAAGAACGTATACTTCCTCAATGCTGAAAACATCACCAGCAGCGACTATGACGGAACAGTCGATGGAGCACACCCCACCGACCTCGGTTTCGACAACTTTATCAAGACCTATCTACCCCGCGTGAAGAAGATTCTCAAAAAATACGGTATCAAGTAGTTATGCGCAGATTGCTATTGATATTGCTCTCTGCAATCACAATCCAACTCTCGGCTCAACCGAGGGTTGGATTTGCTTATTATGACGTAGATAGAGCATACGACACCCTCCCATCGCCATTCTACGACGACCGAGATTTCACGCCCGAGGGGCGCAATCACTGGAGTACAGAGCGTTACGAGCGCAAGACCGAGGCTATTGCCGCAGTCATAGATTCAATGGCGTTGCCCATTGTGGCGCTCTATGGAGTCGAGAACGAGCAGGTCGTGCGCGATATTGTAGCTCGCACAAATGGCGACTACTCTTATCTCCATCGCACACTCAATCGCCTGGATGGTATGGATTTCGCATTGCTCTACTATGGCGATGTTCTCTTCCCCGAAAGGGTCGAGGTCGGACTCGATTACATGCTTATCGAGGCGACCATTGGCAATCGCTCCTTTGCCATTGTGCTGGCGCACCGCACCCGACTGCTGAAGAGCATCGTGGCACAATTGCAGGAGCACTCTCCGCAGCGACATATTGTGGTTGCGGGCGACCTCTATGGCCTCAATTTTGCGGGGCTCGGGCTGACCGATGCCACAGCCAAAGCCGAGCGAGCCGGACATGGTAACAGGGTCTATCGCAACGAGTGGAGAATGTTCGACAGAGTAGTTATCGACAGGCGACTTTCGACCAGTTGCGATGTCTA
The DNA here is from genome assembly GCA_017631055.1 of Alistipes sp. Lineage (GTDB taxonomy): Bacteria > Bacteroidota > Bacteroidia > Bacteroidales > Rikenellaceae > Alistipes. The sequence continues at coordinate 1,251 of JAGBTZ010000027.1, read as the reverse complement.
TGCCCGAGGGTGGTTGCTCGACTCAAACGGAGAGCCGAAACCGACCTTTAACCGAGAGAGTTACGTTGGCGGAGCAGGCAGAAAATTGCCCATTTTTTGTTATTGGTGGTAGAAATTATTGTTTTTGAACAAAATTTTTGTATCTTTGTAAGTTGCAAACGATAAGGAAACACTATAACTATCAAATAATCAACATTTTAAGTTAAGTCATTATGGCAAACGTAAAAAGAGTTTATACCTTCGGTAACAAAGAGGCTGAAGGTAATGGCAAAATGAGAGAGTTGCTCGGTGGTAAGGGTGCAAACCTCGCCGAGATGAACCTCATTGGTATTCCGGTACCTCCGGGATTTACAATCACCACCGACGTATGTTCGGAGTATTATGCAAACGGCCGTGAGAAGATGGTCGAGATTCTCCGCCCTGAGGTAGAGAAGGCAATGAAGGGCATCGAGGCTCTCACCGGTCGCAAGTTCGGTGACAAGGAGCTTCCTCTCTTGGTTTCGGTACGTTCGGGTGCTCGCGCTTCGATGCCGGGTATGATGGATACCATCCTCAACCTCGGTATGAACGACGAGGCTGTCGAGGCTGTTGCAAAGTTGTCGGGTAACCCCCGTTTCGCTTGGGACTCGTACCGCCGTTTCGTACAGATGTACGGTGACGTGGTACTCGGCATGAAGCCCGTATCGAAGGAGGATGAGGATCCGTTTGAGGTACTCATCGAGGAGCAGAAGGAGAAGAAGGGCGTTAAGAACGACACCGACCTCACAACCGAGGATCTCCAGGAGCTCGTTAAGAAGTTCAAGGTAGCAATCAAGGAGCAGACCGGTGGCGAGTTCCCCAACAATCCTTGGGATCAGCTCTGGGGCGCAGTTTGCGCAGTATTCGGCTCGTGGATGAACGACCGCGCAATCCTCTACCGTAAGCTCAACAACATCCCCGCAGAGTGGGGTACTGCAGTAAACGTACAGGCAATGGTATTCGGTAACATGGGTGACAACTCGGCTACCGGTGTTGCTTTCTCGCGTGACGCTGCTACCGGTGAGAACATCTTCAACGGTGAGTATCTTATCAACGCACAGGGCGAGGACGTTGTGGCAGGTATCCGCACTCCGCAGCAGATCACCATCGAGGGTTCGAAGCGTTGGGCTAAGGCTCAGAATATCTCTGAGGAGGAGCGTGCATCGAAGTATCCTTCACTCGAGGAGGTTATGCCTACCGTATACAAGGAGTTGGATGAGATTCAGCACCACC
>JAGBTZ010000026.1 GCA_017631055.1 Alistipes sp. | reverse complement strand
GGTGTTGTTTGAGAGGGTATTTCACTCCCTACCCTTGTCACAAACAACCCCTCGGAATGACGTTTTATATTTTTTTTATTAGCAAAGACACAACTCCTCCCCTGTCTGAGGGGAGGTGGCTGAAAGCCGGAGGGGTCTGTTGGTTTTGTTAGCCATTAGCCATTAGCTATTAGCCATTGGCAAAAATTACCAAATAAACTGTTTTTCGCAAAAAACCTCTTAATTGTTAATTTTATTTACTATATTTGTATAGTAAATACCTAATGCCTGATTTTATGGACAAAAATGTATATTGCGTGATTATGGCTGGAGGAGGCGGAGCTCGACTATGGCCCCGCAGCCGCCGCTCGATGCCCAAGCAGTTCCTCGACATCTTCAATACCGGAAAATCGTTTCTGCGTATAACTTTCGAGCGCTTTGCTAAGCTTGTTGCGCCCGAGAATTTTTTGGTTGTGACCAATGCCGGATATAAGGATCTCGTGCTTGAGCACATTCCCGAGCTCAAGGAGAGCCAGGTGCTGTGTGAGCCCATAGGTCGCAACACTGCGCCTTGTATCTGCTATGCAGCATACACCCTGCGCAAGCAAAATCCCGATGCCAAGATGATAGTAACCCCTGCCGACCACATAATGTTGCAGGAGGACGAGTTCCGTTCGATAGCTGCGGAGTTATTGGAGTTCATCGACTCGAACGACGTGCTGATGACCGTTGGTCTGACCCCGACAAGGCCCGAGACCGGATACGGATATATCCAAAAATCAAATTCGGACACAATAAGCCGTGTGAAGTGCTTCACCGAGAAGCCCAACCTCGAGTTGGCTCAAACCTTCGTGCAGTGCGGAGAGTTCTTCTGGAATTCGGGAATCTTCATCTGGAAGGTCAAGGATATTATCGCAGCCATCGAGAAGTATCTCCCCGAGCATCACACCCTCTTCAGTGGCATCTCGGAGGCTTACGGCACCGCGAATGAGAAGAGCGCTATCGAGCAGGTATTCTCGCAGTGTAGAGCCATTTCGATTGATTATGGTGTAATGGAGAAGGCCGATAATGTCTATGTTCGTTGTGGCGACTTCGGCTGGAGTGATGTCGGAACGTGGGGCTCGCTCTACCAGCTATCGCGCAAGGATAAGTATGCCAACGTGAAGCCCGAAAAGGGGTGCTTCACATACGATACGCGCAATAGCATCATCTCTCTGCCGAAGGAGAAGGTGGCTGTAATCAATGGTCTGCGCGACTATATCGTGGTCGACACTGACGATATTCTGATGATCTGCCCGCGCGAGGAGGAGCAACACATCCGCGAATATATTGACGAGGTACGTTTCAATCTCGGTGACAAACACGACTAAGCCATGAACGACATCGAACGATTATACGATCTCTTTGGCGAGTGCACGGGCGTTACCACCGACTCACGCAATGTGGGCGAGGGAACGCTCTTCGTGGCTCTACGCGGTGCCTCGTTTGACGGCAACAAGTTTGTCTGTGCAGCGCTGGATGCGGGTGCCAAGTATGCCATAGCCGACTCTGACGAGCCCGCAGCCGAGCGCCCCGACCTTGCCGAGCGCATCTTGAGGGTCGATGACTCATTGGTGGCACTCCAAGAGTTGGCACGCGAACATCGCCGCCGCCTGGCGCTTCCCATCATCGGAATCGTGGGCAGCAACGGCAAGACCACAACCAAGGAGTTGGTCAGCCGTGTGCTTGCCGAGCGTTTCGAGGTCTACGCCACACGAGGCAACCTGAACAACCACATCGGAGTACCTCTAACCCTGCTATCAATGACCCGCGACACGGAGTTCGGAGTGGTCGAAATGGGAGCAAGTGCCTGCAAGGAGATTGAGTTGCTCGCCTCGATTGCCGAGCCAAACTACGGCATCATCACCAACATCGGCCGAGCTCATCTTGAGGGCTTCGGTGGCGAGGAGGGAGTCCGCCGAGGCAAAGGAGAACTCTTTGACTTTCTGGCAGAGAATGGCGGTCACGCCTTTATCCCCCAGGAGGATGCAACGCTCGTTTCGATGGCTGCCGAGAGGGAAAATCTCGTGGCGGAGTACTACTCGCGTGCCATTGCCGATGGCGTGCCGAGCAACCTTGAGGGCGAATACAATCGTGCGAATATCGCTGCTGCAATTGCTGTGGGTCGCTATTTCGACATCCCGCAGGAGCGCATTGCAGATGCCATTGCAAGCTACACGCCCGACAACAACCGCTCGCAGAAGGTCGCAACCAAGCGCAACACGTTGATTGTCGATTGCTACAACGCCAACCCCTCGAGTATGGCTGTTGCAATCGAGAATATGCGCAACGAGGAGGCAGTGGATAAGTTGCTGATTTTGGGCGATATGCTCGAGTTGGGTGAGTGGAGTCACACTGAGCACTGCCATACGCTCGAGTCGGCACTCTCGATCGAGGGGGCCGAGATTTTCACAGTCGGGGCCCACTTCCGCAAGGCGGCAGAAACACTTATGGCAGATGTCAAATGTTTCGACAACACGGCCGCTTTGGGCGAATACCTCACACTCAACACCTTGGCGGGTCGCACCATTCTGCTCAAAGGCTCACGCGGCATCGCACTCGAAAAAATTATCGAAAAATTATAATAACTACACCTATGAGAATGAAGAGACTTTTTCTATTGGCTTCAGCGCTGATTGTCGGCTTTACGGCAGTGGCTAAGGAGCAACCCAAATGGTTGCAGGATGCGGTAATATACCACATCTACCCCTCATCGTATATGGACTCGAATGGGGACGGTATGGGCGACCTGAACGGTATTCGTCAGCGACTGGATTACATCCGCAGCGTCGGTTTCAACTGTATCTGGATGTCGCCCTGCTTCGTAAGTGCCTGGGAGGATGGCGGATACGACATCCTCGACTACTACAAGGTAGACCCCCGCTTCGGCACCAACGAAGACCTATTCGCCCTCATCAACGAGGCGCACGAGAAGGGTATCAAGGTCCTGCTCGACCTCGTTGCCGGCCACACTTCGGACAAGCATCCTTGGTTTATGGAGGCGTGCAAGGCAGAGCCCAACAAGTATTCAGACTACTTTATCTGGACCAAAGGCAAGGAGGTTAAGCCCGTGATGTCGAGTTCGAACAACAGAGGCGGTTGGATCGACAACAACCACCCTCGCGATGGTTACTTTATGACCAACTACTACGATATCCAGCCAGCCCTCAACTACGGCTACTTCAACCCCAACCCTGCCAACGAGTGGGAGCAGGATTACAACGCTCCGGGTCCGAAGGCCGTGCGCGAGGAGTTGAAGAAAATTATCGCCTACTGGTGCGACCACGGTGCAGATGGATTCCGCGTGGATATGGCCTCGTCGCTCGTAAAGAACGACAACGCCAATCGCGATGGCGTTATCCGCCTCTGGAACGAGATTTTCGCGTGGTATAATGCCAAGTACCCCGAAAACATTATGCTCTCGGAGTGGGCAAATCCCCAGCAGTCGCTCACCTCGGGTTTCAATATCGACCTGCTTATTCATAATAATATAGGTGGTGAGATTTACCGCCCGCTGGTCTGCGAGACCGATGACAAGTCCAACCCCACGACAATCTACTTCTCGCCCGAGGGCAAGGGCGAGGTACGCCACTCGATGGAGACCTACACCAAGGTCTACAACACCTTCCGCAAAATTGGAGGTTACGCATCGCTGCCCACCTGCAGCCACGACATCTGGCGCTTGACTCGTCTTAATCGTTCGACACCCGAGGAGCAGAAGATTGCAATCACTCTCTTCCTCACGCTGCCCACTCCGCCGATTGTCTACTACGGTGAGGAGATTGGTATGCGTAGTCTGGAGTTTGTTCGCCCCAAGGAGGGCAGCCTCTCGTCGCGCAATCGCACCGCTTGCCGTACACCGATGCAGTGGGACACCACAATCAACGCAGGATTTTCGACTGTGAAGGATAACACAAAGCTCTTCCTGCCCGTTGATCCCGCACCCGAGTTCCCGAATGTTGCCGAGCAGCAGAACGACCCCAACTCGGTGCTCAACTACGTCAAGGGACTTATCGCCCTGCGCAACGCAACCCCCGCACTCGGCACTGCCGGCGAGTGGGAGTATGTGGGCGATATGGATAACCCCTACCCTATGATTTATGCTCGCACGCTGGGCGAGGAGAAGTATGTGGTTGTATTCAACCCCTCAAAGCGCGAGGTTAGCGGCTCGATTGCACCTATGGGCAAGAAGGCCGAGTGGATCTACGGTAACAACCATAAACTCGCCAAGTGTAAGAGCACGAAGGAGGGTCACACCTTCGCAATGAAACCCTTTAGCGTAGCAATCTTTCAAATTAAGTAATAAACAAAAAGCCAACGGCTAATGGCTAATGGCTAATAGCGAATAATAGTATGGAGCAGAATAAAAACATCTCATTACCCGAAAACGCCTACCGCGAATTGAAGGCAGGCGAAGAGTATCAGCCGATAATGTCGGCACAGAGCACCCCTGCCGAGGCAACACCCTACTCGGTTACGATGGGTGTCATTATGGCAATCATCTTCTCGGCAGCAGCAGCCTTTCTCGGACTGAAGGTTGGCCAGGTCTTTGAGGCAGCAATTCCTATCGCAATCCTGGCAGCCGGCTTCGGCTCACTGCGTGGCAAGAAGCGCAGTATGCTTGGCGAGAATGTCCTCATTCAGTCGATTGGCGCATCTTCGGGTGTGATTGTGGCGGGTGCAATCTTCACACTGCCGGCACTCTACATTCTCGGCTTAGAGGCGCAGTTCTATCAGGTATTCCTCTCGTCGCTTCTGGGTGGCGTGTTGGGTATCGTGTTGCTCGTTCCCTTCCGCAAGTATTTCGTTAAGGATATGCACGGCAAGTACCCCTTCCCCGAGGCTACGGCTACCACCGAGGTACTCGTTTCGGGCGAGAAGGGTGGCAAGCAGACCGTACTGTTGGCTGTTGCAGGTCTTATCGGAGGTCTTTACGACTTTGCAGTATCGTCATTCGGTGCTTGGGCCGAGAATATCTCGACCAAGATGACCGCTTGGGGCGTGGCTGTGGCTGATAAGTTCAAGGTTGAGTTCTCGATGAACACCGGAGCAACTCTGCTCGGTTTGGGCTACATCATCGGTCTGAAGTATGCCGTAATCATCACCGCAGGCTCGTGCCTCGTTTGGTTTGTGATTGTTCCGCTGGTGGGTTACGCTTCGGCCGAGGCGGCAGAGATGACAGCAATGCAGCTCTTCCAGGCGTATGGACGTCCTATCGGTATCGGCGGTATCGCAATGGCAGGACTTATCGGCATCATCAAGCAGGCGGGCATCATCAAGTCTGCCGTTGGCTTGGCAGTCAAGGAGTTGGGCGGCAAGAAGTCGGAGGGCGCAATCGAGCGTACACAGCGTGACCTCTCGATGAAGGTTATCCTCTCGGTTATTATCGCAGTTCTGGTTTCGACTCTCGTATTCTTCCAATTTGGCGTTCTGGGCAACTGGTTCCACACCATTGTTGCACTGCTGATTGTATTCGTAATCGCATTCCTCTTCACGACCGTAGCGGCAAATGCAATCGCTATCGTGGGTACCAACCCCGTGTCGGGAATGACACTTATGACACTTATTCTCAGTTCGCTCGTTCTGGTTTCTATCGGCTTGGAGGGCGAGAAGGGAATGACCGCTGCTCTCATCATCGGCGGCGTAGTCTGCACGGCACTCTCGATGGCGGGAGGTTTTATCACCGACCTGAAGATTGGTTACTGGCTCGGCACAACACCCAAGAAGCAGGAGGCGTGGAAGTTCCTCGGCACATTCGTCTCGGCAGCTACGGTTGCAGGTGTGATGATTATCCTCAACAAGACCTACGGATTCGTTGGCGAGAACGCACTGACTGCTCCGCAGGCAAACGCAATGGCAGCGGTTATCAAACCTCTTATGGAGGGTGGCGAGACCCCGTGGGTGCTCTACTTCGCGGGTGCGGTATTGGCTTTGGTTCTGAATTGGATTGGCGTACCGGCATTGGCATTCTCGCTGGGTATGTTTATCCCGATGTCGCTCAATGCTCCGCTTGTGGCGGGTGGTGCTATCGCGTGGTTCGTTTCGAACCGCTCGAAGGATGAGGCGCTCAACAAGGCTCGTTTCGATCGTGGAACACTCCTCGCATCGGGCTTTATCGCCGGTGGTGCGCTGATGGGCGTTGTGGCTGCCGTGCTGAAGTTTGTCGGTGTCGATCTCTATATGACCGATTGGGCAGCATCGAACTCGGCAGAGTGGTTGGCTTTGGCAATGTATATTGCTCTGGCAATCTACTTTACCGTTCACACACTTAAAGCAAAGAAAGAGTAGGGGCCAATTCAAAATTCACAATTCACAATTCAAAATTCACAATTCACAATTCAAATGAAACGCTTTATTCTTATTCTGGCAGCAAGTTGCTTTACTTTGTCGGCTGCGGCAAAGGCTCCGAAGGCTCTCTTCCCGTTCAACGTGGAGGATGGAGTTGTAATTTCTGACCCTGCAAACAAGATGTCGCACGGCTCGGCCGCTATCATCAACAAGAATGGAGATGTCTTTGTTACACATATCCGCGACTGCCAAAACAACCACGAGGATCCTTCGAACCTCACGATCGACCTGGCGCTGAGCAAGTTCAATGTTAAGAAATATAAGTCAGGTAAGATTGAGCACTCGGTGCTGCTCAAGACAGGTGGCAGCATTGGCGAGTTCAAGCAGGATGCTAACTTCCCGCCCTATGATGTATTTTTGTTGGATTTGGGCGACAAGATTCGTTGTATATTCCAGGCTCGCGAGAATGGCGACTCGGTTATGGCGGTATTCGATATCGACTCCAAGGATGGCAAACCCATCGGATTTGTTGATCGCTGCCGCATCAACTACACTCACAACGGAGTAAAGAAGAGCATAACAATGACCTCGGAGGCATTCAAAGAGGTGTATGCAGACTTTGGCGTTACCAACCTTAAAGGCTATGAGCGTCCCTTGCTCGACCAGAACTTCACCAAGCACGGCGAGTGGTACTACAACGTTATCTCGAGTTGGTGCTGCGCAGGCTCGGTGCCTATCGTTGTTCGCACCAAAGATGGCGTAGATTACGAGATGGTCTACTCTTGCCCCGAATTCAAGTACGGAGCATCGGAGGCTGCAATGACAATCGAGGGCGAGCGAGTATATATCATCGCCCGCACATCGCGCCCCGAGAACAAGTTGAAGGCAGGTACATTCCTCGGCGTCTACTCGCTCACGGGAGAGTGTCTGCGCAATCCCTATCAGATTGGCGACATCGAGTCACGCCCCGAGTTCCTCAACCACAATGGAACAGTCTATGTGATGTACAACGTGAAGCCTAACTACCTGCTCCCAAACGGAAAAGGCGCAAACCGCAGCCGTGTTCGTCTGGCAATCCTCAACGATATGGGAACAGTTGAGAAGGCTTGGGAGATCGCCTCGCCGCACAGCATACAGTACTACTGTCTGAACGAGTATAAGGGAGATGTCTACTTCACATTTGGCGAGGACCGCTTCAACCGTGCCAAGGCAAAGAAGGGTAATATCTCGTTTGTCAAGACTGATTTGTAATTTGAATTATTGAAAACAAGGCATTTCCGACAGAGAACTTCAGGCGCGAAGAGTCGAAAGATGCCGCATAAATTGGAATAATTACTAACAAAGGCTACCGGCTCACCGACCATTTTTTGATTTTAGGTGAGCAGGTTTTGGCTCGACCGAAGGCTGGCGCAGATGGGACATACTAAACGTATTTCCCATTTGGGATAGGCGAGGAGAGTCGAAAGATGCCGCATAAAATCGAAAAATTATGGAATTGAAAGAGAGATTTTTGAAGTACGTTGCTGTGGATACGCAATCGGATGAGAATAGCGAAACATTCCCCTCTACCGCAAAGCAGTTTGACCTTCTGAATATGCTCCGAGAGGAGATGGAGGCACTCGGAATGACCGAAGTTGTGACCGATAAATACGGCTACACTATGGGAACTATCCCCGCAAGCGAGGGCTACGAGAATGCTCCCGTCATCGGATTTATCGCCCATGTTGACACCGCACCCGATATGAGTGGCAAGGATGTCAAGCCCCGCATTATCGAGTGTTACGATGGCGAGGATATCGTGCTGAACAATGCCCTCACGATGAAGGTTGCGGAGTTCCCCGAACTCAAGAACTTTGTGGGTCACACGCTGATTCACACTGACGGCACTACCCTACTGGGTGCTGACGATAAGGGTGGCGTTGCCGAGATTATGACCGCTGCGGAGTATCTGCTTTCGCACCCCGAGATTAAGCACGGCAAGATTCGCATCGGCTTCACGCCCGATGAAGAGATTGGTCGCGGTGTCGATTTCTTCGATGTTGCAGCCTTTGGTGCCGACTTCGCCTACACGATGGATGGCGGCTACGAGGGTGAGTTGGAGTACGAGAACTTCAACGCTGCCTCGGCAAAGATCTCGATTCAGGGTCGCAACGTACACCCCGGCTATGCCAAGGGCAAGATGATTAACGCTATACAGGTTGCATGCGAACTTAACTCGTTGCTGCCCGCACAGGAGCGCCCCGAACACACCGAGGGTTATGAGGGCTTCTACCACTGCGTGGGTATCAACGGAACGGTCGAGCAGGCACAGATTTCGTACATCATCCGCGACCACGATGCTGAGAAATTCGAGGCCAAGAAGGTCTGGATGCACGACATTGTGGGTATGCTGAACAATAAGTTCGGCCAGGGAGTGCTCACTCTCACGCTGAAAGACCAATACTACAATATGCGCAAGATGGTCGAGCCGCATCCCCAGGTTATCGACAAGGCTCTGGAGGCTATGCGCGAGGCTGATGTGAAGCCTATTGTTCGCCCTATTCGTGGCGGTACGGATGGCGCACGATTGTCGTTTATGGGTCTGCCCTGCCCCAATATCTTCGCCGGCGGTATGAACTTCCACGGCAAGTTTGAGTACTGCTCGCTGAACTCGATGGAGAAGGCTGTGAAGGTAATCATCAACCTGGCACAACTCTGGGCGAAGTAGCAATTGACAATTGATAATTGATAATTGATAATTAAGGTATCTGCGATGCTTTATTTATTAGATAAAATCACAAGCAATGAAGAGTAGATTTGGTTTTGTAAAGGTTGCATCGGCCACTCCGTTAGTAAAGGTTGCCGATTGTAGGGCCAATGCCGAGGCTATCGACCGAATGACGGCCGAGGCTGTGGAGCGAGGCGTGAGCATCGTAGTATTCCCCGAGCTCTCGATTACGGGTTACACCTGTGGTGACCTCTTCCTGCAATCACGTCTCTTGGAGGCGGGCGATGAGGCGCTGGCTCTGCTGCTGTCGCGACCTCGACCCATTGTGTCGATTGTCGGAATGCCGATATACTACAAAAATAACCTCTACAACTGCGCCGTTGTCATCTGCAACGGCAAAATCGAGGGTATCGTTCCCAAGAGTTACATCCCCAACTACTCGGAGTTCTACGAGAGCCGTTGGTTTACCGAAGGTCGTGATATCCGCAACACTGAGATTGTAATCTGCGGACAGCGAGTGCGCTTCGGAGCGGACCTCCTCTTCAAGGTGCACGGCGTGAGATTTGGCGTAGAGATTTGCGAAGATTTGTGGGTGCCGGCACCGCCCTCGTCAGACATGGCTCTGGCGGGAGCAACGCTTATCTTCAACCTCTCGGCTACACCCGAAATCGTGGGCAAGCACGGCTATCTGCGCTCGCTTATCAAGCAGCAGTCGGCGCGAGCCCTGTGCGGCTATGTCTACTGCTCGGCAGGCGTTGGCGAGTCCTCGACCGACCTCGTATTCACGGGCAACGGCATCATAGCCGAGAATGGAGAGATTATCGCTGCCCGCGAGAGATTCGTGCGTGACGAGCGGCTGACTGTGGCGGATATAGATGTGGAGCATATCTTCAACGAGCGCCGCCGCCACACCTCGTTTATCAACCTCGACAACCGTTTCGATATTCTGCATATCGACCTCGAGCAGCCCGCATGCGAGTTGGAGCGCACGATTGACCCCGCACCATTCATCCCCGGCAACATTGACGAGGGTTGTCGTGAAATCTTCTCGATACAGAGTGCCGGCTTGGCTCAACGTCTTTCGCACATCGGCTGTAAAAAGGCTGTAATCGGTATCTCGGGCGGACTGGACTCGACGTTGGCTCTGCTCTCGACCGTAGCGACATTCGACCTGCTCGGACTCGACCGCAAGGACATCATCGGAGTTACGATGCCGGGCTTCGGCACCACCGACCGCACCTATCAGAACGCCCTGACACTGATGCAGGAGTTGGGTATCACACTGCGCGAAATCCCTATCCGCAAGGCGTGTGAGCAGCACTTTGCCGACCTTGGATTGGACCCCACGGAGCGCGGTGCTGCCTACGAAAACTCACAGGCTCGCGAGCGCACACAAATACTTATGGACTTGGCAAATATGGTGGGTGGCATAGTTATCGGCACGGGCGACCTGAGCGAGGCTGCACTCGGTTGGGCAACCTACAATGGCGACTCGATGTCGATGTACAACGTCAACTGCTCAATACCCAAGACCTTGGTGCGTAAACTCGTTGAGTGGAAAGCCGACAATGACACGAACGAAAAGGTAAGAGCTACGCTGCACGACATTGTCGCTACGCCCGTCAGTCCAGAGTTGCTTCCGGCAGACAGCGATGGAAACATTGCCCAGAAGACCGAGGATTTGGTGGGTCCCTACGCTCTGCACGACTTCTTTATCTACAACTTCCTGCGCAACGGATTCTCACCTGCGAAGATTGAATATCTGGCACTGCAGGCATTCAATGGGGAGTTTACGCCCGAAGATATACGTCACTGGCTGAAGGTCTTCCTCAAGCGATTCTTCTCGCAGCAGTTCAAGCGCTCGGCAGCGCCCGATGGTCCGAAGGTAGGCTCGGTATCGCTCTCGCCCCGAGGCGATTTGCGTATGCCCTCGGATGCGATTGTGGCAGAGTGGCTCAAATAGATGCCAGGGATGCAATAAAAAAACGGTATGGCGTGTACGCCATACCGTTTTTAGTATACCTATTTTGATTAGTTCAGCGTAGGCAGGAACGAGTACTCCTTCGAGTAGTGGAGCATCTGCTCAACGTAGTTGTCGTTGTAGATAACCTCAACGTCTACGATTTGGCCATCCTTCTCCACCAGGCGATAGTCGGGATTGATAAATCCACCATAAGGCTCGATATTCAGAGCACTGTAACGCTCCAAAACCTCAGCGTGGAGTGCGGGGTCAATCTTCACAGCGTAGGTCTCAACCAACTCCTTGCAAGCCTCGTAATCGCCCTCCGACTTGATGCGCTGTACCTCGTAGAGCATCTTGCCGAGCAACTTACGGAACTTATCGAAGTCGTTGATTACAACGTAGCTCTTGCCATCCTGCTTAATCCACTCGATTACATTATCGGCCTTACCCTGCTCGTAGCACCACTCAGCGATAAGCTTGCGATTACGCATGTGCGACTCCTCGACATTCTTACCGAGCTCGATGCGCGAGAACTGGGTCATCATACCGTTCATCACATACGAAGCATACTGAGCCTTAGCCACGTCAAGCGAGGGGATAAGACCAATCTCAACCATCTTCGGGTCGCCCAGATAGTACAAACCGAACAGATCGGCACGAGCCTCCTCGAGAGTCGAGGTGTAGGTACCAAGCTCGCCACCCTTAACGCCGGGAGCCAACTGGCCCGAGCCGTGACCGAGGCACTCATGAAGGTCGGTGTGGAGGTCATCTGCAAGCTTACCATACTTCTCCATACGCTCGCGGTCCTCGGCACGAAGCACAAACTCCTCCGAGAAGCCGTTACCCTGTGCAGCCTTCTTGTAGGCAAAGGTGATATTGTCGATAGTTACCGACTTAGAGCCATACTCCTTGCGAATCCAATCGGCATTCGGGAGGTTGATACCGATGGGGGTTGCGGGATAGCAGTCGCCACCGAGCATAGCCACGGTGATAACCTTTGCCGATACACCCTTAACAACCTCCTTACGATAGGCAGGGTTGATGGGCGAGTTATCCTCAAACCACTGTGCATTTGCCGAGATAACCTCTGTACGGTGGCAAGCCTCCTCGTCACGGAAGTTCACAATCGACTCCCACGAAGCCTTACGACCCAGAGGATCGCCATAATCCTCGATAAAGCCATTCACAAAGTCTACATTCGAAACTGTATCCTGCACCCACTTGATGTTGTAGTCATCGAACTGGCGCAAATCGCCCGACTTGTAGTACTTCACCAGCGAGTTGATGATAGCCTTCTGGGGCTCAACAGCCACGCCCTCAGCCTTCTCCAACCACTCAACGATACGGTCGATGGCTGCCGAGTACATACCGCCCGACTTCCACACCTTCTCCTGAACCTTGCCATTCTCCTTCACGAGCTTCGAGTTCAGACCGTAAGAGATGGGGCGAGGATCGTTGACCGAAGCCATCTTCTTGTAGAAAGCCTCAACCTCCTTCTGAGTTACACCCTCGTAGTAGTTGTTAGCCGAAGCGGTGATAACATCGATGCCGGCAGTCTGATTGAGAGCCGATGCATAGAGATTTTCGTCAAAGATAACGGGGATAATCACTGCCTTCAGAGCCTCCACCGAGCCGAACTCCTGCGGCAACTTCTCGGCCGGAACAGCATCGAGCAACTGCTCGAAGAACTCCTGCGAGAAGCGGGGCTTGAACTTATCCTTCGAGTAGTGGTGGTGGATACCGTTAGCAAACCAAATCTTTTTGAGATAGGTCTCCAGCGCCTTCCACTCCTCGCACTCGCGGCAACCCTCGTGTGAGGTGTAGATTGCCTCCAGTGTGCGGCGCACTGCGAGGTTGTACTTAAAGTTCTGGTCGAACATAATGTCACGACCACACTTTGCTGCCTCCGAGAGGTAGTAAATCAAAATCTTCTCTTGCAGGGGCAACTCCTCGAAGCCCGGCACCTCGTAGCGGATAACCTTGATGTCGTCAAAGCGATCAACTACCCACGCTTTCTCCTCCTTCTGCTCTCCGCAAGAAGAGAGTACAGCGGCAAAAATTCCCATAATTGTTACACTAAAAATTCGTTTCATCACTTATTCAGTTAAAATTTATGCGCAAATTTACACAAAAATATGAAAACCCCGACTATGGTATTCGAATTATTGTATAACTTTGCCACACCAAAACCGAATAAAGAGTAATGAAGATAGCAACAACTGTTAGCGAATTGCGTGCCGCACTCGAAGCCATGGGCGAGGGTGCAGTAGGTTTTGTTCCCACAATGGGAGCGTTGCACGAAGGTCATATATCGTTGGTCGAGAGGGCTCGTAAGGAGTGCCCGAAGTGTGTGGTGAGTGTCTTTGTCAACCCCACGCAGTTTAACGACAAGAACGATCTAAAGCACTACCCCCGCACCCCTGAGGCCGATGCGGCAATGCTCGAGGCGGCAGGTGTGGATGTGGTATTTATGCCCTCGGTCGAGGAGGTCTACCCCGAGCCCGACACACGTCAGTTCGACTTCGGAGAGATTGACAAGGTTATGGAGGGTGCAACCCGCCCGGGTCACTTCAACGGAGTGGCACAAGTTGTGAGCCGCTTGTTTGATTTGGCGAAGCCCGACAAGGCCTACTTCGGCGAGAAGGATTTCCAGCAGATTGCCGTCATTAAGGCAATGGTCGAGCAACTTGGACTGAAGGTCGAGATTGTCGAGTGTCCGATTGTTCGTGGCGAGGATGGATTGGCACTTTCGTCACGCAACGCACTGCTCGACAAGGAGCATCGCGCAGCCGCACCTCACATCTACGAGGTATTGCACGCTGCGACCGAAAGAGTTGGCCAACTTTCGCCCGCAGAACTTACCGAGTGGGTCGAGGCCGAAATCAACCGTAACGAATTTTTGAAAGTTATATACTTCCAGGCTGTGGATGCACTCTCAATGCAGCAGATTGGCTCGTGGAACGACTCCGAGCGAGTACAGGGATGCGTAGCAGTGCAGGCCGGCAATGTAAGACTTATTGACAATATCAAACTTAAATAGACGATGAAAATCGAAGTTCTCAAATCGAAAATCCACCGCGTAACAGTTACGCAGGCAAACCTTAACTACGTTGGCAGCATCACAGTTGACGAGGCACTGCTCGAGGCAGCCAATATGATTGAAGGAGAGAAGGTACAGGTGCTCAACGTCACCAACGGAGAACGATTGGAAACATATATTATTAAAGGAGAGCGTGGCAGTGGCGTTATCTGTCTGAACGGAGCCGCTGCACACAAGGCTTCGGAGGGCGACATCGTAATCCTTGTATCGTATGCTCTGCTCGACTTCGAGGAGGCCAAGAGCTTCAAGCCGTGGGTTATCTTCCCCGACACGGCAACCAACAAACTTGTAAAGTAGGAGTCACCTATAATATATAATAGAGGTGGAGGTATTTTTAGCGATAATGGCCGTTCTGCTTACGGTCATCGGGGCGGTGGGATGCATTGCACCCGTACTGCCGGGAGTGGTGCTCAGTTACGGAGGTCTGCTTTGCGCCTTTTTCCGCGAAGGCTCTACCCTCTCGCCCACGCTGTTGTGGGTTTGGTTGGCCATCGTTGTAGTGGTATCGCTTGTCGACTACTTTATGCCGGCCTATATGACCAAAATTTTCGGTGGCAGCCGCCAGGCCACCATCGGTGCCACCATCGGAGCCATCGGAGGTTTCTTCCTCGGGCCGTTGGGTATCATTGCAGGTCCCTTCATCGGAGCGTTGGTTGGCGAGATGATGCACAATCGCAACGATTTGAACGGAGCTATCAAGGTCGGCCTTGGCTCGTTCCTCTCGTTCATTGTCGGCACAGGCATCAAACTCTTGGCTGCAAGCGGTATGCTTATCTACGTCTGCCGCGATATTTTCTTCAATTAAAACACTTTTAAGGCAATAATTTTCACTCTCCTGCGTTTTTTCTCCAAGAAAATTTTGCAGGAGGGGGTTCTGTCTTTGCATTCAGAACGAAACATCTTTTATAAAACTTAAATACATGAAAAGGTTTTTGACCATCGTGGCGATTGTAGTTGCACTTTGCGCCACTGCGTGTTCGGAGTACCACTACGAGAAGGTTGCAGGCGACCCTCTCAAGACCCGAATCTACACGCTCGATAACGGATTGAAGGTCTATATGACCGTGAACAAGGAGACTCCGCGCATCCAGACCTACATTGCCGTCAAGGTCGGAGCGAAGAACGACCCCGCCGAAACAACGGGCTTGGCTCACTACTTCGAGCACCTGATGTTCAAGGGCACCGAACGCTTCGGCACCTCGGATTACGCTGCCGAGGCTCCGCTGCTCGAGCAGATTGAGCAACTCTTCGAAATCTACCGCAACACCGAAGACCCCACCGAGCGCAAGAGACTCTACGCCCTTATCGACAGCGTTTCGCAGGAGGCTTCGAAATATGCTATACCCAACGAGTACGACAAACTGATGTCGGCAATTGGAGCTTCAGGCACCAATGCTTGGACTTCGTTTGACGAGACGGTCTACACCGAGGATATCCCCTCCAATCAGATTGAGAATTGGGCAAAGATTCAGTCAGACCGCTTTGCCAACAACGTAATTCGCGGTTTCCACACCGAGCTTGAGACCGTATACGAGGAGTACAATATGTCGCTAACGCGCGATGGCAACAAGGCCTACTACGGCATTCTTGAGTTGCTCCACCCCAATCATCCCTGCGGTCAGCACTCCGTTCTCGGCACACAGGAACATCTAAAGAATCCTTCGATTACCAACATCAAAAACTACTACAAGACCTACTACGTTCCCAACAATATGGCAATATGTATGTCGGGCGATTTCGACCCCGAGAAGGCCATTGCCATCATCGACAAGCACTTCGGCTCGCTCAAACCCAACCCCGAGTTGCCCGAGTTCTCGTTTCCCGAGGCAGAGCCTATCACCTCACCGAAGGTTAAGGAAGTATATGGCAACGATGCAGAGTTCCTCTACCTCGGTTGGCGTACAGGCAGTGGTATGTCGTGTGAAGATTCTCACATTCAGGAGATTGTTGGCGAGATTCTCCACAACGGCAAGTGCGGACTCCTCGACACCGATCTTTTGCAGCAACAGAAAGTTCTCCGAGCCTTCGCTTCGAGTATGATTGATGCCGACCTGAGCAGCCTCATATTCGGAGGTTATCCCAAGCAGGGTCAGTCGCTCGATGAGGTGCGCGACCTGCTCCTTTCGCAGGTGGCAAAGTTGCGCAACGGAGAGTTTGACGAGGAGTTGATCTCTTCGACCATCGCTAATTACAAGCGCTACCTAATGGAGGAGCTTGAGTACAATGGACCTCGTGCGATGCAGTATGTCAGCACCTTTATTAACGGCATCGACTGGGCAGACCAAGTGAAGCGTATGGATAAGATGAGCCAAATCACCAAGGCAGACGTGGTTGCTTGGGCAAACAAATATCTCGGTGAGGATAACTACGCTATCATCTACAAGCGCCAGGGCGAGGATAAGAATCAGAAGAAGATCGACAAGCCGATAATCACTCCGATTGCGACCAATCGTGATGCCAAGAGCGACTTCCTTGCCGAAATTCAATTATCGGAGGTCAATCCCATCGAGCCCGTATTCGTCGATTTCGAGCGCGATATGTCGGTCAGCAAGATGAAGGGTCACGACATCGAGGTACTCTACAAGCGAAATACAACCAACGACCTCTTTACGTTGATGTATGCCTATGAGTTCGGCAATGCAGATAACCCGCGAATGAAGACTGCAATCCAATACTTCAAGTTGCTCGGCACTGCATCGAAATCGTTGGAGCAGATTCAGAGCGAGTTCTACTCAATGGCGTGCGACTTCCACCTCTCGATATCGCAAAATCGCGCATACGTTTCGATTTCGGGCTTGAAGGAGAATATGACCAAGGCGATGGCTTTGGCTGAAGAGTATATGAGCGAGGTCGAGGGCAATGACGAAGTGTTGAGCGAATTGAAGAGAGATATTCTCAAGTCGCGTCACGACTCTAAACTCAACCAGAAGGCTAATAACAGCGCACTGCGCAACTATGCTATGTATGGCCCCGAGGCTATCAAGGCAATGACCTTAACCAACGAGCAGTTGGAGGCACTCACCTCAGAGGAGTTGTTGGGCGAAATCAAGGCACTGAACTCGACAAAACACCGTGTATTGTACTATGGTCCCCTCTCGCAGCGTGAACTGATTGCAGAACTCGACAAGTCGCACTCCGTAGCCGAGACGCTGACAGATCCCGAACAGGGCAAGGTTATCCACTACATACAGCCGACTCCGAAAAACCGCATACTGCTGGCTCACTACGATGCAAAGCAGATCTACTACGAACAATACTCGAAGCGCGAGAGCGACATCTTCTCGACCGACAACGATGCAGCAATGTTGCTCTACAACACCTACTTCGGTGGTGGAATGAATGCCATCGTATTCCAGGAGATGCGCGAAGCTCGCGGTCTGGCATACTCTGCGCGGGCTATTTTTGCCGAGCAGTTCCACAAGGAGGATGGCTACACCTACACAGCCTTTATCGCCACACAGAACGATAAGATGCAGCAGGCAATGGAGGCTTTTGCCGAGATTATCAACGATATGCCCCAATCCGAGAACGCCTTCGAGATTGCCAAGCAGTCGGTACTCACCTCGTTGGCTACCGAGCGTGTAATCAAGGAGAGTGTGCTCTGGCACTACCTGGCGGCAAAGAATAAGGGTGTCGATTACGACCGTAATGCCGAGATTTACAACAAGATTCAGTCGATGACTCTCGAGGATGTCGTTGCATTCCAGCAGGAGTGGATCAAGGACCGCACCTACACCTACTGCATCCTGGGCGACAAGCACGACCTCGATATGAAATACTTGCGTAGCATCGGCGAAGTTACTCTGCTCTCGCAGGAGGAAATTTTCGGATATTAAACTCTTCGGGTTTCGGATTTTTATAGTATATTTGTCGCACAAACAAAGTTTTATTCGAAATGCTTAATATAGTTTTATTCGGAGCTCCGGGATGTGGCAAGGGTACACAGGCGGTGCGACTCAAAGAGAAGTATGGTATCAATCACGTCTCGACAGGCGAGATTATCCGCAACGAGATTAAGAACGAGACCGAGTTGGGCAAGCAGGTGGCTGCAGCTATCAGCCGTGGCGAATTGGCTCCCGACGAGGTTGTAATCAACATCATCGCCAACTATGTTCGTGACAATAAGGAGTGTGCCGGCAATATCTTCGATGGTTTTCCCCGCACAACCTTCCAGGCCGAGCGCTTTGATGAGATTCTTGCCGAGTATGGGCTCAAAGTCGATATGATGATTTATATGGATGTCCCCGAGCAGGAGCTGGTCAATCGCATTCTGCTCCGCGGTAAGGAGTCGGGTCGTGCAGACGATGCTTCGGAGGATGTAATCCGCAACCGAATAGCAACCTATCGCGCACAGACCGCTGTAGTTGCCGACTACTACTCCGCACAAGCGAAGTATTTCGAGGTAGACGGACTTGGCTCGATGGATGAGGTCTTCGAGCGTATCTGCTCGGTAATCGACTCCAAGCGATAGAAATCGATAACAACAAATAATGGGCTTGTCTGCAGACAAGCCCATTATTTATTGTTGCCACAACCCCCTACTCCTGATTGCGCTTAAGCCACTCCAGGCGGCGCTGGTCGGGCAAATGCTTAATCGAGAACTCCTCAAATCGAGCCTCGAAACCGTTACCATCGGGGCAAGCTGCCATCATTCCGACCATCACAGGCGAATTGTCGGCCAACCAGCAGTTACGCATCATGGTATACTCCTTATCGTCAAACGAGTAGAATATCTCCACTGCATCCAGACGACGCACCGCCTTAATCCAGATATGCTCCACAGGCTTGTCGAGCGTAATCACCGACCAATCGCTGGTATGGTGGGTCACAACGCACGAGATATTGTACTTACCATCAACGAACTCGATACCCGCCTTGATATAGTTCTCCTTGTCGATGCGCAACATCAGACCCGCCTGGTCGAAACGCACCTTATAGTCGCCCGAAATTTTAACCTTCGTTTCGAACTCGCCACCACGCACGGTGTAGAGGAACGGAGCATCGTCAACCGTAAAGCCGTAGTGCGAAATGCGCCAATAGTCGCTCTGAGGCGTAACCTGCATGGTAAGTTTATCCGCTGAAGTTTTCCACTGCTCGGGCTCGTTGAACCACTGCATACGCTCCAAGGTTTGTGCCGATGTAGCCAGCGCAAAGAGCATCATCATCGCTGTAAAAAGAGTTCTTTTCATAGATATAAATGTTTTGGTTACTACAAAGGTAGTAAATTAAACTCAAAAAAAAGAAGGGGAGGGTCGCAAAAACAACCCTCCCGAACTCATATTAGTCCAAACCCTCTCGGGACTACATCATACCCATACCGCCTGCGGGCATTGCAGGCATTGCGGGCTGCTCGCTCTTCTTCTCGGCAAGCACACACTCCGTAGTGAGGAACATCGAGGCAATCGAAGCAGCATTCTCCAAAGCCACACGCGACACCTTGGTCGGGTCGATAATACCCGCCTCGAACATATCCTCGTAGCGGTCATCGCGAGCATTGTAACCGAAGTTACCCGCACCCTCCTTGACCTTATTAACTACAACCGAGCCCTCGCCACCGGCATTAGCCACAATCTGGCGCAGCGGCTCCTCAATAGCACGCTTAACAATCTGGATACCGGTGGTCTGATCCTCGTTGTCACCCTTAAGGTTTTCGAGCGACTCTACGGCACGGATATATGCCACACCACCACCCGGAACGATACCCTCCTCTACAGCTGCGCGAGTTGCTGCCAGAGCATCATCCACTCTATCCTTCTTCTCCTTCATCTCGACCTCGGTCGCAGCACCAACGTAGAGAACTGCCACGCCACCTGCCAACTTAGCCAGACGCTCCTGCAACTTCTCGCGGTCGTAGTCCGACTTCGAAATCTCGATCGAGGCACGAATCTGAGCCACACGAGCCTTGATAGCCTCCTTGTCACCAGCACCATCCACGATAGTTGTATTCTCCTTGGTGAGGGTCACCTTCTCGGCAGTACCGAGGAGATCGAGCGTAGCATCCTCCATCTTCATTCCCTTATCGGTCGAGATTACGGTTGCACCTGTAAGGATTGCGATATCCTCCAACATCTCCTTGCGGCGGTCGCCAAAGCCCGGAGCCTTGCAGGCTGCGATTTTGAGCGTACCACGCAACTTATTCACAACCAATGCCGAGAGAGCCTCGCCATCAACATCCTCTGCGATAATCAGCAACGCACGGCCACTCTTTGCCACCGGCTCCAAGACACCCATCAACTCCTTCATGGTCGAAATCTTCTTGTCGGTGATGAGGATGAAGGGATTTTCGAGTTGAGCCTCCATCTTCTCGGTGTCGGTCATAAAGTAAGCCGAGATGTAACCACGGTCGAACTGCATACCCTCAACCACATCAACGTGAGTCTCGGTACCCTTTGCCTCCTCAACGGTGATTACGCCCTCGTTGTTGACCTTCGCCATAGCCTCGGCGATAAGTTTACCGATATTGTTATCGTTGTTGGCCGAGATGGTAGCCACCTGCTCAATCTTCGAGAAGTCGTTACCCACAACCTGGCTCTGCTCGCGCAACGAAGCCACAACCGCAGCCACAGCCTTATCCATACCACGCTTCAGGTCCATCGGGTTAGCACCGGCAGTCACATTCTTCAGACCTACGCTGATGAGCGACTGTGCCAGCACAGTTGCGGTAGTCGTACCGTCACCCGCATCGTCATTGGTCTTCGAAGCGACCTCCTTGACCATCTGTGCGCCCATATTTGCAAACGGGTCCTCCAACTCAACCTCCTTGGCTACCGAAACGCCATCCTTGGTCACCTGCGGAGCACCGAACTTCTTGTCGATAATCACATTGCGACCCTTGGGGCCGAGTGTCACCTTCACTGCATTTGCCAGCGCATCAACACCCTCCTTGAGAAGGTCACGCGCCTCTACGTTATATTTAATCTCTTTTGCCATAATTGTTTTCGATTTAATGTTTTACTTCTCGACCACAGCCATAATATCCTGCTGCTTCATCATAAGGTAGTCCTCACCGTCAACGTGCAACTCGGTGCCGGCATACTTACCATAGAGCACCTCGTCGCCCACCTTTACCTCCATCTTTACATCTGCAGTGCCGGGGCCCACAGCCACGACCTTACCTGCCAGGGGCTTCTCTTTAGCGGTGTCGGGGATAATCAGACCTGATGCGGTCATCTCTTCTGCCGGATTGGGCTTAACCAATACACGGTCCGAAAGCGGTTTTACGTTCATAATTCTTCTGTTTTTATTATTGTTTGTGAATTTTCTGTTTGATCTCAGTTCGAGCAATCTGTATGCCAAAGCCCGAAATTAGGAAATCTCTGCCAAACGGCAATGATTATGTCATAAAATTTTGACATTTTGGCAGAAAAAGATTAAATTTGCCTTAAACTAAACACCAAAACACACTCATCATGAAACGCCTCTGTCTTCTGGTTATCGGCTGCCTCTTTGCAACATTTTCCTATGCCAACAATATCCTCCCCATCGGAAAGGCTCATCCCCACCTTATTCTCCAAAAGGGAGATATGGCGAAGATTCGCACCTTGGTCGGCAGCGATTCGGTCGCATTGCGTCTGCACAACGAGATTGCCTATATTGCCAACCGCGCGATGCAGCAACCAGTCAATGAGCGCATCCAGACCGGCAAGCGAATACTCGGGGTTTCGCGCAGTGTATTGGAGAGGGTCACTTCGCTCTCGTATATGTATCTCTACACCGGTGATGTGAAGTTTGCCGAGCGAGCCGAGAAGGAGATGCTGGCAGCGGCTTCGTTCACCGATTGGAACCCCTCGCACTACCTCGACACGGGCGAGATGACCGCTGCATTGGCACTCGGTTACGATTGGCTCTACGACCAACTTTCAGAGGCAAGCCGTACAACCATTGCCGATGCAATAGCCGAAAAGGGACTTCGTGCTGCGGAGCTGAGCGACTATTGGTGGTATCGTGGTGCCAACAATTGGAATTCGGTATGCCATGCCGGTATCGTTATGGGCTCGATTATTATCGCCGACCGCTACCCCGAACTTGCCAAGTTCCACTTCGCCAAATCGACCAAGAGCAACCATTTGGCACCCCCTTCGTATGGCCCCGATGGCGTCTATCCCGAGGGTTACAGCTATTGGGACTACGGAACATGGTTTCAGGTGTTGATGATCGAGACTTTGCGTTCATCGGGGCTCGACACTCAAGGTTTGGAGAAGTACCCCGGATTTCTCGAATCGGCTCGCTTTATGGACTATATGCAATCGTTCGATCAGCGTGTCTACAACTTCTCGGACGATGGAGTAGCCTCCAACATTAGCAACCCGCTACTCTATTGGTTTGCTGCCGAAACCAACGATATGTCGCTGTTGTGGAACGATAGAATCATAACCTCATCATCCAAACGTCTGCACATCTACAGCCGCCGCTTGTTGCCTTTGGCTATGATATTTATGACCCGTTGTGACCTTACAAAGGTTGCCCCGAGCGAAAATCGTTGTTGGTCGGGTCACGGAGAACAGCCGATATTTATCTGCCGTGACGAGAATTTCTACCTCGGAACGAAGGGTGGCTCACCAAGTCTGCCCCACGCCCACATGGATACCGGCTCGTTTGTCTATGAGTGGGCCGGTCAGAGATGGGCTACTGAGCTCGGCTCGCAGGGTTATCATCCACTTGAGGCCGCAGGTGTCGATTTATGGAACATGAAACAATCTTCGCAGCGCTGGGAGGTTTTCCGCCTTTCGCTCGACTCGCACAATACACTTATGGTCAACGGCAAACGCTTGAAGGTTGATGGCTCGGCACCGATGCTTGCGACCTACAAAGAGCCCGACTACAGCGGAGCCAAGTTCGACCTCTCGTCACTCTACTTCGACTTGGAGAGAGCCGTGCGCACACTGATTGTCGACAGCAAGGGCAAACTCACCATCACCGATGAGATGACGGCCGGCGCTTCGGATTGCCGTGTACGTTGGACAATATGTACACCCGCCACACCTCGCGTTTTGAGCCGCACCGAGATTGAGTTGGAGCAAGGTGGCAAGAAGATGTTGTTGCGCGTAGTGTCGCCTACCAAGGGGATTGAGCCATTCGTGCTGCCCAACACTCCTCGCCGCAGTTTCGATACCGACAACAGAGGTACTTTGCGCGTAGGTTTCTACACAAATATACCTCACGAGAAGTCTCAGACCCTGCGTGTCGAGCTACTCCCGGTTCTCGATTAGGCGATTGGCCTCCTTGGCGAAGTTGTAGACCGAATCGCAGTATTTCCACTCATTATAGACTGCCCCCTTACGGCGATAATTAGCCACTTTGAGCTGGCGAGCCGAGGGGTAGGGATACTTATTG
Source organism: Alistipes sp. (assembly GCA_017631055.1). Lineage (GTDB taxonomy): Bacteria > Bacteroidota > Bacteroidia > Bacteroidales > Rikenellaceae > Alistipes. The sequence goes on along the minus strand of JAGBTZ010000026.1, from coordinate 14,292 downwards.
ACCGTAAAGCAGACCTTCGAGGGATAGTCCAGAGCATCGAACTCGGCTATCTCTTTCGGAGTACATTCGTTGCGCTCGGCAAGTTTCACGATGATATTATCGTAATTTACTCGTTTGGCACGGCGGTACCACTTGGTAGCCTCCTCCTCGAATGATGTCCCGTGGCGAAAGTGAATTTCGACCGGCTCACCGCCATTTGTCGGAGTCAGCACTGCCAGCGGGAACGGTTTCTTGAAACGCTTGAGATTTTCGGTATAACGGCTCTGCTCCCAAGCGATTTCGTGCAACGTACCCTCGACATACTCGCGCAGTGAGCGTAAAATCTTGATATAGTCGGGAGCCGGCACCAACAATCCCACAAAGGGTGAATTGTAGCGCATACCCGTAAATTGGCACATAAAACTGCCCCAGCAATTCTCGCTAATAATAGTCACTTCCCTGTTACGAAGGGTTTTGCGCCACCACCAGTGTCGCAATTCGGCAATAGGGTGAATCATAAGTTCGGGTCTAAATAGTTTTCGCAAATGTATAAAATAATTATGAATTGTAAACCGGAGAACGAATCAATTGTGAGAGGCTGCTTGCAGACTATCCCTTGCAAGGAGGAGGAAAAGGGATTTTTTTGTGAAAAAAAATCCCCTTAATTCTGAATTGTTGTTACCTTTGTAGTATGTTTTGGCTTGAAGTAGCGGGTACAGCCGTAGGATTGATCTACCTTTGGCTCGAATATAGAGCCTCGGTGTGGTTGTGGGCAGCAAATGTTGTGATGCCCGCAATCTATATCTTTGTCTATGCCGAGTCGGGATTTTATGCCGATATGGGTATCAATATCTACTATCTGGTGGCAAGTATCTACGGTTGGGTTATGTGGCAATTCCGTAAGGGTGAGCAACAAGAGGAGCTTCCCATTACTTGCACACCTCGCAGAGCGATTGCTCCGTTAGCCATTGTCGGCACAATTTGTTGGGGCGCAATTCTCTTCGTTCTGCTGCGCTGGACCGACAGCACCGTACCCTATGGCGATAGTTTTACCACCGCAGCAAGCGTTGTGGCACTCTATATGTTGGCACGCAAGTATGTCGAGCAGTGGTTGGTCTGGATAGTGGTTGATGTGGTCTGCTGTTGGCTCTACATCAGCAAGGGACTCTACCCCACAGCTGCACTCTACGGATTGTATGCCCTGCTGGCCGTGTTCGGCTATCGCCGCTGGTTGCAGATGATGAGAAAAAACGATGAAGATGGAGAGATACAAGCTGCCTAACTGCGACGAAACGCCCTCGTGCGTAATTCTTGCCGCCGGTGAATTTCCTTGCGGAGAACTCACTACGGCTCTACTCGATAGGGCCGAGTGCGTAATTTGTTGCGACAGTGCAGCCCAGGAGTATTGCCAACGGGGCGGAGAGCCTATGGCCATTGTGGGCGATATGGACTCCATTCCCGAATCGTTGCGAGTAGGCTTTGCCGAGAGGTTGGTGGTGCGCCCCGAGCAGGATGTCAACGACCTCTGGAAGGCTCTCACCTACGCCACAGAGCATGGATTTCACGATATCACGGTATTGGGAGCATTTGGTCGCCGCGAAGATCACTCTATCGGCAATATAATGTTGCTGGCAGCACGTCTACACGAGGCCCGAGTGCGTGTGGTGGGCGAACGTGGCATATTCGACTTCATCGACCGCCCCTCGCTCTTCGAGAGTTTCCCGGGGGAGCAGGTTTCGCTCTTCACGCTCGACCCCTCGACCGAAATATCGGTGTGTGGTCTACGCTATGACCCTCCCCAAAACCGCCTGGCGGCTATGTGGCAGGGGGTATCAAACGAAGCCGTGAGCGAGGAGTTCGAAATCCACACCCACGGCACAACAATTGTCTACCGACTACTCCGTTAGGGAACGAAGCCTACAACAACTTAATAATCGCATAGACCGGATAGTGATCCGAGATGTAGGGCACACCATAATTCTCGTTCACTGTGTGGTACTCAACCACCTGCAATGACTTACTGCAATAGATATGGTCTATAATCGACATCTTCGATGTTGACCAGGCATTGTAGGTAGTATTCGAATCGGTATGACCTGCGGGCGCAACATCACGGGTATTATCCATAAGCGATGAGGTGAGCACCTTGAATGCATCGTGAGTCGAGACAACATTCATATCGCCACTCAAAATAGCCTTATACTTGGAGTGTTTCTGGAAGAATGCCGCCAACTGCTCCAGTCCCTTGACACGAGCCTCGGTGCCCTTGTGGTCGAGGTGTGTATTCACATAGAGGAAGTAGCGGTTGGAGGCCAAATGCTTAAATATGCCCCACGTTGCTGTGCGCTTGCAATCTGCATCCCAACCCTTCGAGCAAACATCGGGGGTCTCCGAAAGCCAGAAGGTACCACCATCAATCTTTTGCAGTTTCGACTTGTTGTAGAGTATACCCATCACCTCGCCCGAGCCTGACTCATTGCCAGTATCGCGGTTTACGCCCCAACCATCGTACTCGTCCTTGAGTTGCTCCTTCAAATAGAGCCACTGCGAAGTATATTTAGCCTCCTGGAAGCCGACAAGCGTAGGCTTCTGATCCTTGATAAGTTCCACGCAAGCAGCCTTACGCTTGGGCCAATTGTTATTGGGGTCGGACTCGGTGGTATCCAATCTCACATTGAAACTCAGCACCTTCACCTCATACTGCTTGGCATACTTCTGCAACCCCTTCAAATCCTCGTACTCCCCATCCGAAACCAGCGTAATGGGCTGTGAAGAGATGCTATTGCTGTTGAGCGAAATCTTCACCACAACCTGCACATCATGCACCCCACGGAAGAATGAATCCGGGAGATTTTCGCCCGAAAGAGTCAGGGAGAGAGTGCCACTCTTCGTATTCGCTTTACAACCTATCACCGGCATATACGATGAATGCGTACTCTGCGAAGAGCTATATTTTACCACAGTAGATATTGCAGTTCGCCAACTATTCTCGATATTGGAGAGACTTGACTTCGGTTCAACCGCAAAATCCAACACTACCTCACTTGCTCCGCCTTGACCACTAACCACAACCGCACTGCCCGCCTGCTGAGGCTTGAATATCAACGATTGCAGAGGAGCATCAACAGGTTGTCCATCCCCTGACGGCTGTTCATTTCCGTTATTGGGGTTATCGTTGCCCGCATTATCAACAGGCTGACAGGAAGATAGCGCCACAAGCAGCACCATCAGTAGAGTGTAAATCTTCTTCATTATTAGGTTGTTTTAGTTTTAGTCACACAAATCGGGCCTACCGACCGCAATAGGCTATTCGGCATAGAGCAGATAGGGTTGGCGCTGGTCGCCAAAGCGGGCAAGTTCCTCTTGCCACATAGCCCTAATATCCTCCTCGGAGCGCCCCTCAATCACCATTCGGCGCACATAATCGACTCCGACCAGCAGTTCGAAGAAGGAGCTGAAAAAACTATCGCCACGACTACCCGTTCGCTTATAAGCATCAATCAGATACTTCAACGTGAAGCCATCGGCAATAACAGACTCGCTATCGACACCTCGCAAATCGACACCATAGCACCTCTTGTCGAGCAGAGGGGGATTCTTCGCCCACGCTCTCCAGGTCGGAGTGAACGAGAAGTCGCACCCTTCCATTTCGGGATGACCATAGACCTCGAAGGGGTAATCCGTACCACGGCCAAGGCTCATAATCGTTCCCTCGAAGAGGCAAACTGCCGGATAGAGATAGATAGCGTGTTGGGTACGGAGGTTTGGCGATGGAGGCACCGGCACCACATAACGCATCGAACGGCGATAGCCCTCGACCGGCACAACCGTCAGCGACACCTTGCTTGCCCAACCCTCACCCACGGCCATACGGGCAATTTCGCCCATAGTCATACCATGAACAACGGGTATCGGCAGCGCACCCACGCCCGACTTATAGCGCATATCGAGCAGAGGGCCATCCATATACATTCCGTTGGGATTAGGCCTATCGAGAACGATGACCTCCAACCCAAACTCGGCACACGCCTCCATCATTCGGAGCATCGTTATATAGTAGGTATAAAATCGCAGACCCACATCCTGCATATCGACCACCAGCACATCAAACGACTGCATAACCTCATCCGAGGGGCGCTTTTTGTTGCCGTCATAGAGCGAGCGAATAGGGATTCCGGTCTTAGCATCCACCCCGCTTGCGACCTTCTCGCCGGCACTTGCCGTACCTCTGAAGCCATGCTCGGGCGAGAATATAGCCGTCACATTGATTCCCTTGCGGCACATCATATCGAGAAGGTGTTCGCCATTGTCGACAATTGATGTATGGTTAGCCAACAGAGCGACCCTACGCCCCTCGAGCATAGGCAACCACTCCTCCGAACGCTCGGCACCGACACGCAACGAAGCAGCCTGCGCCCCAAAAGCGCAGAGCATCGACAATAGCATCAATAACACTCTTCTCATCTGAAGGTCTCAACAATTATTCCTGCACAAACTTCATCATCGGAGCAACCTTCGGCTCGTAATCCTCGGGGATTTGGATAAGGTCGGCCTCCTCTGCGCCAAACGAGCGATAATACTCATTGAACTGCGCCACGACATCATAGCGTTGTGTCACACCCGCCAGGTAGTAGATTTGCGACAGTTCGTCGAACTTCTCGTCAAGGATTCCCGACACGAGGTCCGCACCCGCACCCTCGAAGCGCAGATAGTGCTCGATATACTCGATAAGCACCTCGGCATAATCCAACAGCAGAGCATCACCCTTCTCGCCCTCGCCCATTGCGTAGTAGGCCTCGATGAAGGGGAATGTGTTGGCCTCGGTGTAGCGGATTTGCGAGGTGGGCAGCACAGCCAGTCCCTTGTCGAGCAACTCGAGAGCCTTCTCGTTCTCGCCTCGGCGGATAAACTCCTTCGCCACACGGGCAAATGCCTCACGAGCACGCGAAACACCCAGATTATACTGCGTGAAGTAATCGACATAGACCTTCTCGTCAGCGAGATTGCCATAGCGGAAGGTATCCATCATCAGCGGATAGACATAGTCGGGATCGATGCGACCAATCTCCCACGAACTCTTGTAGGGGGTCAAAATCGGCACAAAACGGTAGGAATAGCCATCAAACTGCAGATAATCGAGCAGACCCAACTCCTGCAAAACATATACCTGTGTGAAGGCTATCGGTCGCTTCCAATCGAAGTTCGCCAACAGGTCGAGAATCATCATCTGGCTCTTGTCGAGCGACGAGGCGGTAATGTTCAGATAGACCGTATCGACCATCAAATCCCTATCCTCGGGTTTCACGATACCCGAAGCTATGGCGTTATCCTTATTAACGGGCAGAGCTATGCGGCGTGCCGGGATGTAGTCGGTCATCGAGCCATCCACCAACGGAGCCTTCGAACGAGAGTCCTCGCTGCGGATAAAGTCCATAACCTCCTTAATCTCGACAACACGGTCCAGGCGCTCCTCAACGGGCAACCAATCGTTATTATTGTAGTACTTGCTGCGGGGCAACGAGAAGGGCACGCCCTCGGCATCGTTAGCCTTGCACTTCATCTCGTCGATATACCAATCGCCACCCAGATAACTCGAGTTCATAATACGCACATCAGGGCGCACACCATCCACCTCCTGATTAAACCACAAGGGGAAGGTGTCGTTATCGCCATAGTTGATGATAATCGTATTGGGCAGGGTCGATTGCAGATAGTTCCAACCCACATCGCGAGCCATCGTGCGGCCCGAGCGGTCGTGGTCGTCCCAGTTTTGGGCACAGAGTATTGCCGGCACCGAGAGGCAGACCACCGTTGCCACAGCCGCCACAGCCGTATTGTTACGCTTAGTCAGAGCCGAGAGCAACTCCTTCACTGCCAACACGCCCAAGCCCATCCACATCGAAAAGGCGTAGAACGAGCCGGCATAAACGTAATCGCGCTCACGCACCTCAGCGGGCGAGGAGTTGAAGTAGACCACCAAGGCCACACCCATCATCACAAAGAGCCACGTCACAACCACAAAGTTGCGCTGGTCGCGGTTGAGTTGGTAAATCAGGCCTATCAAGCCCAAGATAAATGGGAGGAAGAAGTAGCTGTTTCTCGCGCGGTTACCCTCGATTTCGCGTGGGAGGCGATCCTGAGGCCCGAGGTAGAGTTCATCCACCGCCTTCACGCCCGACATCCAGTTGCCGTTGGTAATGGTCACCTCCGAAGCCTGGATATCATCCTGGCGACCCACGAAATTCCATAGGAAATAGCGCAGGTACATATAACTCAACTGATAGGAGAAGAAGTAGTTGAGATTTTCGAGGAACGTAGGCTCGACAATTGTGCGCACCGACTCGCCATTGCTGTATCGCACCTTCTTGCCATAATCGAGCACCTGGCCACGCACAGGGCGACCACTCTCATCGCGCATAACCTCACCCTTCTCGTCACGCAGAACCTCAACCTTAGTACGGTATGCCGCCCACGGCTTATAGTCGCGCTCCTTCTTATTGTAGTCCCACATTCGGGGGAAGAGGTGCATAAACTGCGAGGGGTAGGTATAACCCTCGATGGTCGAAGCCTTCTCGTAGCGACCCGTATCTTTGTTCAGATAGTAAAACTCCTTAAGTTCATAATCCTCGATGGGTGCCGAGTAGTATGCTCCGTACAACAAGGGGCGATTACCATACTGGTCGCGGTTGAGCACCGAGAGCAGAGCATGCGGATTGTCGGGGTCGTTACTGTTCATCGGGGGATTTGCCGCAGCACGAATCGACACCGAAGCATACGACGAGAAGCCGAGCAGAATCATCGTCAGCGACAAGACCGCAAGGTTAGCCAGGCGCCAACCCCTCTTGTGGGTAAACCACACACCCCAACCGCACAAAGCCATCAGGGCAAAGGCAAAGACAACCATTCCCGAATTGACCGGCAGAGAGAACGTATTGACAAACAACACATCGACCATCGCACCGACATATACCGTATAGGGGATGATAATGCCGTTGATAACTATCAGCAGCGCACCCGACACGAGCGTAGCCAACGCACAGCCCTTCAACGTAACCTTTGCTGTCTTGCGGAAGTAGTAGATAAAGACCAAAGCCGGAATGGTCAGCAAGTTAAGGATGTGAACGCCAATCGAAAGACCCATCAGATAGGCAATCAGCACAATCCAACGAGCCGAGTGGGGCTCATCGGCCTGCTCCTCCCAACGCAACATCAGCCACACGACCAGAGCCGTAAACATCGACGAGAGCGCATAGACCTCTCCCTCGTATGCCGAAAACCAGAAGGTGTCGGTAAAGGCGTAACCCAACGCTCCGACCACGCCCGCACCCAAGACGGTAATGGCATTAGCCTTCGAGAGAGGCTTGCCATCCTTCTGATAGAGGCGGCGGGCAATGTGGGTAATTGTCCAGAAGAGGAACAAGATGCAGAATGCGCTGGCAATGCCACTCATTGCATTCACCGCATGAGGTACATAGTGCGGTGACGGAGCAAACAGAGTAGCCAGACGTGCCAGCATCATAAATAGAGGTGCCCCGGGAGGGTGTCCAATCTCGAGCTTGTAGGATGTAGCGATAAACTCAGCGCAGTCCCACAGGCTTGACGAGGGCTCCATCGTGAGGATGTAGACCACCGCTGCAATGGCAAAGACCACCCAGCCTGTGATGAGATTCCAACGGTTAAAATTTTTCATTTCTTATCTTTTGTTTTGATTTCTCTCATATCGGCACATAGCCAAAATGCAAAGGTAGAAATTTAACGCCAAACTACGAAAGTTTATTACATAAACTTACTCTTCCGCAATCGAATAGAGCTAAAATCGGCCCATAAGCAATTATTTAAGCGGAGAAGAGTGTGATATTAGCCGATTTTAGTATCTTTGTCAAAAGAAAATAGCACTCCTTTATGAAATACGACGTATTTATAAGTTATTCGCGCAAGGATACCGCCATTGCCGACCGCATCTGTGCGGCATTCGACAAGGTGGGCATCTCCTACTTTATAGACCGTCAGGGTATTGGCGGAGGTTTCGAATTTCCGGTGGTGCTTGCCGAGGCGATTATCGATAGCCAAGTAACTCTCTTCCTCGCCAGCAAGAACTCCTACGAATCGAAGTTCACCAACGCCGAACTCACATTTGCATTCAACGAGAAGCCGAAAAACTCCATACTGCCATACATCATTGATGGCAGCACGATGCCGCCTGCGCTGCGTTTTGTGTTCAGCAGCATCAATTGGCGCACAATCGAGTCGCACCCGATTGAGACAACTTTGATGTCGGATATATTGACTATGTTAGGGCGCAAAGCGACAACCGCAAAAGCCACCTCGTCTACGACTACGACAAAGGCAGCCACAAAAAATCCCACCGCTTCCGACCTTAACAAAAAGGGTGCTGAGGCATACAAGAGTGGCAACTATGCAGAGGCCATCCGATGCTGGTTCAAGGCTGCCGAGTTAGGAAATGCGTATGCAATGCATAATTTAGGCACAAGTTATTATTTTGGCAAAGGGGTTACCCAAGATTACACCGAGTCCACTCGATGGCATCGCACGGCTGCCGAGTTGGGACAGGTTGATGCACAATTTAGTCTTGGTTCTGCCTATGAACAAGCCAAAGGCGTTGCACAAGATTATGCTGAAGCGGCAAAATGGTATCGCAAGGCGGCCGAGCAGGGACACGCCAAAGCGCAGTTCAATCTTGGATGGAGTTATGCAAAAGGGGAAGGCGTTACACAAGATTATGCTGAAGCGGCAAAATGGTATCGCAAGGCTGCCGAGCAGGGATACGCCAAAGCGCAAAACGGTTTGGGCAATTTATACTACGATGGTAAGGGTGTAACACAAGATTATGCTGAATCTGTAAAATGGTATCGCAAGGCTGCCGAGCAGGGTAATATCTATGGACAATATAATCTTGGCTATGCATACCAATGGGGGAAAGGTGTTACGCAAGATTATGTCGAGGCAGTAAAATGGTATCTGAAAGCTGCTGAGCAGGGCCACGTTAGAGCACAATGCAGTTTGGCATATTGCTACCGTACCTACAGCCTAACCTACGAGCCAAAGGAGGCCTTAAAGTGGTATCGTAAAGCCGCTGAAACGGGAGATGCAGAGGCTATATACTACATAGGAGATTTCCATACTGGGTATTTTAGCAGTGTTATGGGCAAAAATTATGAGGAGGCTGTAAAGTATTTCCGCAAATCGGCAGATATGGGTTACGGCAGGGCGCAATATGAGATGGGATGGTGTTACGAGAAAGGAAGAGGTGTCAGTCAGGATTATGCTGAGGCGGCACAATGGTATTGCAAGGCTGCCGAGAAAAACGATCGTATGGCACAATTCAAATTAGGCCATTTCTACGAGAATGGCTTAGGTGTAGCAAGAGATATGAATACCGCCATCGAGTGGTACAAGAAGGCTGCCCGCCTCGGATATGAAGATGCTATAAATTTGCTAAAAGATAGGGGTATAAGTTTCTAACGCCGGTCGGGCTGCGGGGATTATACAAAAATAGAGGGTCTTGCAAGACCCTCTATTTTTGTGTCATAATCAATGTATTAGAAGCACCAAGTAGCCGAAAGTGCTCCATTATAGAAACCGGCTGAGTAAAGACCTACATGATTGTCCACATTCTTGCCGTAAGTGCCACCAATGTTGATTGCGGGCGAGTAGTCAATAGCCAAACGGATAGGCACCTTATTGAACTTGATACCAAACTTAACCTGACCTACAACGCCACCATAGCAGAAGTGAGCAGCGCCACCAACATTTCCACCAACACCGGCATCCAAGAACCACTGACCTGCCTTCGGAGTCCAATTCCAAGCAAAGCAGTTCCAGTTGTGAAGAATAGCAAAATCTGCTGCCAAGCCATTGAAGATACCGATACGGCCCTCAAAATATGCCTTATCAGAGTAGAAGCACTCTGCTACTGCCTGAACACCATAGGTCACACGAAGACCTGCTGACCACTTCTGAGATGCAACATAGTTTGCTGCCTCCTTAACCTTGCTCTGAGCCGAAACTGTAGTTACGCAAAACAGAGCAACCACGATAAGTAAAATCTTTTTCATACTCTTAAAATTTAATGGTTAAACTTGTATAAATAATTTCTTCCGATACAAATATATAAATTATAGTCGTAAAAACAAAGATTTTCACCCAAAAAAAACGGCACTTGGCCGATTTCTTATTGGCAAGGCGTAAGTGGCACTCGCTCGCTGATGTGTGCCAAATGGCATTCAATGGCAACGAATGGCAACGAATGGCATTCGTTCGCCAAGGCGCACTTAATGGCAGAATTGATTATTAGAGGGATTAGGGAGTGTAGAGAGTTTAAGGAGTTTAAGGAAATTCCTTAACAACCTTTTGAAAAAATTTCTTGGGAGGGGGTACTGGGATGACTGAGGCGACTGGGGCGACTGTAAAAACCTCATTCTCCCCATAAGCTGTCGCAGACAGCGCTCCCCATCTATCCCCGCCAATGGCCAAAAGCCAATAAAACACGACCCCTCCGCCCTACGGGCACCTCCCCTAAGACAGGGGAGGAGTTGTGTTTTGGATGGGTTGGATGAGTTAGATGAGTTGGGTTGGGCCAAAATTCAAAATTATAAAAATACCATAATTATCAATTGACAATCATCAATTTAGCTAATGACCAATAGCCACACACCCTCCTTCCCTTGAGGAAGGAGGGTGTGTATAACGCCGAAATTCGCCTTTTGGGGATAACCTCAAACAATTATAGAGCGGCTAAAAAGGATGAAGTTCAAGGCTTGCGAAACCCGAAAAACCGCAGTTTACTAATTGTAAATGAGGATTTTGAGGGCGAGCATAACGCCGAAATTCGCCTTTTTGGGATAACCTCAAACAGTTATAGAGCGGCTAAAAAGGATGAAGTTCAAGGCTTGCGAAGCCCAAAAAACCGCAGTTTACTAATTGTAAATGAGGATTTTGAGGGCGAGCATAACGCTGAAATTCGCCTTTTTAGCCGCTCTATCAGTTATTTTGTTTTGTAAGAACAACTATACTTACCCTTTGCCAAGTTCAAAATCTTGCTCTTGAGCAGATTGCGGCGCAGGGGCGAGAGTCGGTCAGTAAAGACCTCACCCTCAAGGTGATCGTACTCGTGCTGGATAACTCGTGCCGGATAGCCGTCGAACTCCTCATCGTGCTCGACGAAGTTCTCGTCAAGGTAGCGCATCTTAATCCTTATCGGGCGACGCACATCCTCGTGCAGACCCGGCAACGATAGGCAACCCTCATTGAAGAGGTCGGTCTCCTGGCTACGCTCGTAAATCTCGGCATTGATAAAGACCTTGCGGAAATCGGCCAACTCGGGCACCTCCTCCGCCCAGGGAGTACAGTCCACGATAAAGAGTCGGATATTCTTACCAATCTGCGGAGCAGCCAAACCCACACCCGAAGCCTCATCCAAGGTGAGATACATATCGTCAATAAGTTTCTTCAACTCGGGGTAATCGGGCTCGATATCGACCGACTTCTTGCGCAACACGGGCGAGCCGTAAATAACTATAGGATAAATCATAATTTTGCAATTCAAAATTCAAAATTCACAATTCAAAATTCAAAATTCACAATTCACAATTCACAATTCACAATTAATCCACTTGCGGCGTAATGCGAATTGATAATACTCAAATTACTCCTGCGGGCAGGGGTGAGATGTACGACTTCTTGGTTTTGAGCACCTTGTTCACAGCCTCCAAAACCATCGGCTCCATAACGGTAACGTAGCACTCCAAGTTGGGATGCACACCATCCTTAGCCCACTTCAGAGGCAGACCGCCATCAGCCTCGGTCAGCGCCGAGTGGTAGTCAACGTAGTGAATCTTATTCTTGGCAGCATAGGCCTTAATCATCTCGTTCAGGCGCTTGATATCCTCAGCCGGAGTTAGTTCCTTACGCCAGCGGAATTGGCGTGACGGGGTCACCGAGCAGAGGATAACCTTGATTTTGTGAAATTTAGCCAACTCACACATCGACTCGATATTGCCCATAATGTTCTCGTGCGAAATGATACCGTTATTCATCGCGATATCGTTGATACCGGCCATAATCACCACACAGCGAGGCTTCAGGTCGAGCACATCCCTACGGAAGCGCACCAACATCTCGGAGGTAGTTTGTCCGCTGATACCGCGACCCACAAAGTTGTTCTTATCGAAGAATGCGGGATCCTTGCGAGCCCAGCCATTGGTAATCGAGTTGCCCATAAATACGGCATCAATCTTACCCACGCGGTCGGCAATCTCGGCATTTGCCTTCTGGTAGTAACCAAACTTTGCCCAATCCTTCGGAGCCTTCTTCTTGTCGGCAGTTTGAGCCGTCGCCGCACCAACAACTAGCGCAAGTGCGCACAAAAGCATAAAAAATCTCTTCATACTATTTAGATTATTTCAATTTAATACTCTTACTTCTTCTCCGGCATCGGAGAGATATAGTTCTTCTTGGTCTTGAGGGTTTTATTTACAGCCTCAAGTACCAAAGGTTGCAACACCGAGACCATACAAGCCGTATTCGGATGCAGGGCATCGCGTGTCCACTTGGTCGGCATACCACCCTTCTCGTCTGCCAGAGCCGAGTGATAATCCACATAGCAGATTTTATTTTTGGCGGCATAGGCGCGAATCATCTCGTTAAGCTTGATAATCTCGTTCGACATCAATATGCTGGCATCGTAGCGAGTCTTACGAGCCGAAGGAGTCACTGAGCAGAGGACAACCTTGATTTTATGAATCTTTGCCAACTCGCACATCGATTCAATACCACCCATAACATTCTCGAGCGAGATAATGCCATTATTACCTGCGATGTCGTTAATGCCCGCCATAATCACCACGCAACGTGGCTTCAGATCAAGCACATCTCTACGAAAACGCACCAACATCTCGGCGGTAGTCTGACCGCTGATACCTCTACCCACAAAGTTATTCTTCTCGAAGAAATCAGCACACTTGCGCGCCCAACCGTAGGTTATTGAATTACCCAAGAATACCGCATCAATCTTTCCCACGCGATCTACAATCTCGGCATTCTTCTCCTGGTAATGGCTGAACTGTGCCCAATCCTGCGACTTCGGCAGAGGCTTATTCTGCGACAACGCAACCGCTGACACCATTACCACAGCGCACAAAAGCGTAAAAAATCTCGTCATACCTCTATAACTGAAATTCACACAAAACTATTGTCTGCTATCCATATAGGATTGCAAAATTATCGTTGCCGAAATTTTATCGACCAAAGCCTTATCGCGGCGAGCCATCTTGCCGATACCACTATCAATCATCGCCCGATGTGCCAAAACCGAGGTAAATCGCTCATCGTAGAAGGTGACCTCAACCCCCGGGAATGCCCTGCGCAGCCTGGCTGCCAGCGGCTCGACAAATCGCCACGTCTCGCTCGGTGCTCCGTTCATTTGCGTAGGTTTACCCAACACAATTGTCGTAACATCATTCGCAGGCACATACTCCGCCAGCCACTTCTCCAACTCCTTGGTGTCGAGCGTAGTGAGTCCCCCTGCAATGATTTGCAGAGGGTCACTGACAGCTATACCTGTGCGGCGAGTGCCGTAATCTATGGCGAGTATTCTACCCAATGAGATGACCTATACCCCAACCGAGCAGATATCCAAGACCAAAACAGGCACCAATGATGAGGATAATCAATCCCCACGAGCGCTTATTGTTCTTAATCTCGATTCGCATCGGAGCGGCTTATTACTGATTTAACTTCTTGAAAAGTTTGCGGTACGAGCACTGCTCATCGACCATTGCGTGGAGAGCCTCGATAGCGATACGCTCCTGAGCCATAGTGTCACGGTGGCGAACAGTCACGGTGCCATCCTCTAAAGTCTGGTGGTCAACGGTAACGCAGAAGGGAGTACCCACTGCATCCTGACGGCGATAGCGCTTACCGATTGAATCCTTCTCATCGTATGTTACAACGAAATCATACTTCAAGTCATCGATAATCTCGCGAGCCTTCTCGGGAAGACCATCCTTCTTAACGAGTGGCATAACTGCAACCTTGGTAGGAGCAAGGCAAGCGGGGATGCGCAGAACTACACGCTCGTCGCCATTCTCCAACTTCTCCTCGCAGTAAGCTGCCGACATAATCTGCAGGAACATACGGTCAACACCAATCGAAGTCTCGACAACGTAGGGAACATAGCTCTCGCCCGACTCGGGATCGAAGTACTGAATCTTCTTGCCCGAGAACTTCTGGTGATTACCCAGGTCGAAATCGGTACGCGAGTGGATACCCTCCACCTCCTTGAAGCCGAAGGGG
>JAGBTZ010000025.1 GCA_017631055.1 Alistipes sp. | reverse complement strand
TTTGATTAAGGAGTATCCTTTGGTGTTGAGTACCACCTTCTCATCACGCACCAACTTCGACAAAGATACGGTGTTTGACTATGTGATAATGGACGAGGCTTCGCAAATCTCGGCAGAAACGGGTGCGCTGGCTCTTATGTGTGCCAAAAATGCGATTATTGTAGGTGATTCGATGCAGTTGCCAAATGTGGTAACAGACGAAGATAGACAACGATTACAAGAGATTGCAAAAAGTTGCAACATTGACGAGCGATACGATTGCGCCAAAAATAGTTTCTTGCAGTCAGTTATCAAAGTATTGCCCGAAGCACCGCAAACATTGCTACGAGAGCACTACCGTTGCCACCCAAAGATTATCAATTTCTGCAACCAGAAGTTCTATGGCGGCGAGTTGATAATTATGACCAAGGATAATGGCGAGGAGGATGTAATCTCTGCAAAGCGCACGGCCATAGGCCACCACGCTCGTGGCAAGATGAATCAGCGAGAGGTTGAGGTTGTGATGCAAGAAGTGTTGCCAAAATTACCATACCCCGCAGAGGAGATAGGTATTATTGCGCCATACAATGGGCAGGTCGAGGCACTGAGCAATGCCGTTGGCGGTCGGGTTGATGTTGCTACGGTGCATAAATTCCAGGGCAGAGAAAAGGATGCTATTATTATGTCCACGGTTGATGATACGATAACCGAGTTTTCGGACGACCCCAATCTGCTCAATGTTGCCATATCTCGTGCCAAGCAAAAGTTCTGCCTTGTGGTGTCAGGAAATGAGCAGCCAAAGGATTGCAATATAGCCGATTTGTTGGCTTATATCGAGTATAATAATTGCACCGTAGCTGATAGCAATATCCACTCGATTTTTGACTTGCTTTACGACCAATACACCGAGGCTCGATTGGCATATTTGAAGGAGCATAAACGCATTTCGGAGTACGATTCTGAAAATCTAACCTATGCCATGTTGGAGCAGATAATTGAGAAGAATGCAGAGTTCTGCCATCTGGGTATTGTTTGCCATCAACCACTGCGACAGCTGTTGCGTGATGTGTCGCTGCTATCGGATGACGATAGGAATTATGCGTTGCATCCAAAAACGCATATCGATTTTCTGCTCTACAACCGAGTGAGCAAGCAACCGGTACTCGCAATCGAAACGGACGGCTACCAGCACCATAAATCAGGAACAGAGCAGTCGGTGCGTGACGAAAAGAAAAATCGCATCCTTGCCACATACGGTATTCCGTTGTTGCGACTCTCAACCATTGGTAGCAATGAGCGCCAACAGGTGGAAAGTACATTGATAAAGATAAAAACAAAATAAAATATTATGCTCGCCTACACCTACATATCCCACGGCAAGTTCGAGTTGATTGACAAGTCGAGGCATACCACCTATTCGAGAACAAGCTCGACGAGGTGATTAAGGTGGCAGTTGAGCCGTAGGATTGACAATAACAAAGAATTTACTACCTTTGCGGTCCTTTGTCAAAAAATTACCGCTATGAGAGAGATAGATCCCCAGCAGACAACTCGTGCATACGCCTTCAAGATGTGGATGCAGGCGCCGATGCCGATGGTGACATTCTTCAAGACGCTCGATGTGTCGCATCTACTGAAAATCAGCCGCAGGAAAGGCCTTAAATTCAATATGCTGATGTGCTACTGCATTGGTCGTGCCGCCTCGCAAGTCAAGGAGTTTTATCTGTTGCCCGTGGGCGACAAGTTGATGCAGTACGACTCTATTGCCGTGAACACCATCGTTGCCAACTCGGCGGGCGAGGTGAGTTCGTGCGATGTGCCTTATAGCGAGGATTTGAGGCAATTTGGCAGCGACTATCTGCGCCTTACACAGCAAGTGGCGGAGAGTTGCACCGACCACGACCTCTCGGCCGAGAGTATGGTTATCGGCACTTCGGCATTGGCGCAGTATGAAATTGATGGAGCGGTGGGTATGTATAGCGGTATTTTCAATAATCCGTTTATGATTTGGGGCAAGTACAAGCGAGGATTGTTTAAGACTACGCTAAGTGTGTCGTTCCAATTCCACCATACCCAAATGGATGGTGCCCACGCAGCGAAATTCCTTGACACCTTGCAGCGGGAGATTGACGGAGTGAATGTATAGGAAGGTTACTCCTCTGCCTTTACGGGGGCGAGGTGGGTGCCGAGCAACATTGTTGTCGTAATCCACACCACCTCGGCAAAGACCACACCTATTATAAAATACAAGCAGGAGTTGCCAAAAACTCCTGCCACACTTGATTGTTAATCGTATTTGCCTATAACACAACGGCAGAAGGAATTACCCTACATCAGTCGTCGCATTTATCAACTCTTATACATCTCCTCGTAGTACTTTTCGTAGTCGCCGGAGGTGATGTTGTCCATCCACTCCTGGTTATCCAAGTACCAGCGCACGGTCTTCTCGATACCCTCCTCGAATTGGAGTGATGGCTCCCAGCCCAACTCCTTCTGCAACTTGGTCGAGTCGATAGCGTAGCGCAAATCGTGACCCGCACGGTCGGTAACGTAGGTTATCAAATCCAACGAGTGACCCTCGGGGTTGCCCAAGATGCGGTCCACGGTCTTAATCATCACCTTGATAAGGTCGATGTTTTTCCACTCGTTGAAGCCGCCAATGTTGTATGTGTCGGCCACCTTACCCTCGTGGAAAATCAGGTCGATAGCCCTGGCATGGTCTTCGACATAGAGCCAATCGCGCACATTCTCGCCCTTACCATAGACGGGTAGCGGCTTGCGGTGACGGATGTTGTTGATAAACAACGGTATCAACTTCTCGGGGAACTGATAGGGTCCGTAGTTGTTCGAGCAGTTGGTAACAATCGTAGGCATACCGTATGTGTCGTGGTAGGCACGCACGAAGTGGTCTGACGAAGCCTTCGATGCCGAGTAGGGCGAGTGGGGGTTATACTTCGTTGTCTCGTAGAAGAACTCCTCGCCATAGGCCTTGTGTCCCTCCGACGATGCAACGGTCTTGAACGGAGGCTCGATGCCTTCCGGGTGATTCATCTTCAGTGCACCATAGACCTCGTCGGTCGAAATGTGGTAGAAACGTTTGCCCTCATACTTTTCGGGCAGCGACTCCCAATAGAGCTTTGCTGCTTGGAGGAGCGACAAAGTACCCATCACATTGGTCTTGGCGAAGGTAAATGGGTCCTTAATTGAGCGGTCGACATGGCTCTCGGCCGCAAGGTGAATAATGCCGTCAATCTTTTCATCCTGCATCAACTGATAGAAAGCCTCGAAATCGCAGATATCCATCCTCACGAACTTGTAGTTGGGCTTATTCTCCACATCTTTGAGG
>JAGBTZ010000024.1 GCA_017631055.1 Alistipes sp. | reverse complement strand
GAATTTCAACCGCTATCTTTGTCGGTTGTGTGCGCCCACGCAAGCACGCGCGAAGAGCCGTACCACAGCCAAACCACTGTAAACAAACAAAATACAAGATACAACCATGGAGTACAATTTCAAAGAGTTAGAGCAAAAGTGGCAGAGCCGCTGGCGCGAGGATCAGACCTACAAGGTGGAGGTCGATGCAAGCAAACCCAAATTTTATGTTCTCGATATGTTCCCCTACCCTTCGGGCGCAGGTCTTCATGTCGGTCACCCACTGGGCTACATCGCATCGGACATCTATTCGCGTTACAAGCGTTCGTGCGGCTTCAACGTGCTGCACCCGATGGGTTACGATGCATTCGGTCTGCCCGCTGAGCAGTATGCTATCCAGACAGGTCAACACCCTGCAGTAACCACCGAGCAGAACATCGCCCGCTACCGCGAGCAGATGGATAAGATTGGTTTCTGCTACGACTGGTCGCGCGAGGTGCGCACCTGCGAGCCCGAGTACTACAAGTGGACCCAGTGGGCATTCCTGAAGATGTTTGCTCACTACTACAATAACGCCACCCAGAAGGCCGAGCCTATCGAAAATCTCGTAGCCGCATTCGAGGCTAACGGCACCGAGGGGGTGGATGCAGCTTGCAGCCAGCAGCTGAAGTTCTCGGCAGCCGAGTGGGCAGCCAAGAGCGAGGCCGAGAAGGAGCAGGTGTTGCAGAACTACCGCATCGCTTTCCGTGCCGACACGATGGTAAACTGGTGTCCTCAGCTCGGCACCGTATTGGCCAATGACGAGGTTAAGGATGGCCTGTCGGTGAGAGGCGGTTACCCCGTAGTTCAGAAGAGAATGAAACAGTGGTTGTTGCGCGTGACGGCTTATGCTCAGCGTATGCTCGATGGTATGGATTCGCTCGAGTGGAGCGATTCACTCAAGGAGATTCAGCGCAACTGGATTGGTCGCTCGGTAGGTGCACAGGTATTCTTCGACATTGCCGGCAGCGACCGCAAGTTGGAGATCTTCACCACTCGCCCCGACACAATCTTCGGAGTTACCTTTATGGTTATCGCCCCCGAGCACGAGTGGGTCACAGAGCTCGCCACAGCCGAGAATAAGGCGGCTGTCGAGGAGTATATCGAGCAGACCAAGAAGCGTTCGGAGCGTGAGCGTATTGCCGAAACCAAGCGCGTGAGCGGTGTAGCTACAGGCTCTTACGCAATCAACCCCTTCAACGGCAAGCAGATTCCCATCTACGTTTCGGACTACGTTTTGGCGGGCTACGGCACAGGCGCAATTATGGCTGTTCCGGCACACGACTCGCGCGACTACGCCTTTGCACGCCACTTCGGATTGGATATTATCCCCGTTGTTGCAGGTGGCAACCTCGAGGAGTCATCGTATGATGCCAAGGAGGGCGAGGTGATCAACTCGGACTTCCTGAATGGAATGGACGTTAAGGAGGCTATCAACTTGATGTTCGATGAGGTTGAGAAGCGTGGTTTGGGCAAGAAACTTATCAACTATCGCTTGCGTGATGCAATCTTCTCGCGTCAGCGTTATTGGGGCGAGCCCTTCCCTATCAAGTATGAGGGCGATGTGGCGAAGCCTCTTGCGGAGGAGCAGTTGCCCCTCGAATTGCCCGCAGTCGAGAACTTCGGCCCCACCGAGCAGGGCGAGCCGCCGTTGGCAAGAGTTGAGGGCTGGGAGTACGAGTACTCAACAATGCCCGGATTTGCCGGCTCATCGGCTTACTATCTGCGCTATATGGACCCACATAACAACGAGGCTCTCGTTAGCGAGGAGGCCAACAACTATTGGCGCAATGTAGACCTCTACATCGGAGGTATCGAGCACGCTACGGGTCACTTGATGTACTCTCGTTTCTGGAATATGTTCCTCTACGACCTGGGCTATGTCTGCGAGTCGGAGCCCTTCAAGAAGTTGGTAAATCAGGGAATGATTCAGGGTCGCTCGAACTTCGTATACCGCGTAGTAGGTACTAACAAGTTCGTTTCACTCGGACTCCGCAAGGAATACGAAACACAAGAGATTCACGTTGACGTAAATATCGTCAAGAACGACATCCTCGATCTGGATGCCTTCCGTGCTTGGCGCCCCGAGTTTGCAGATGCGGAGTTTATCCTCGAGGATGGCAAGTACGTCTGCGGTTGGGCTATCGAGAAGATGTCGAAGTCGATGTTCAACGTGGTAAATCCCGACTATATTGTCGAGCAGTACGGAGCCGACACGCTGCGTATGTACGAGATGTTCCTCGGCCCGCTCGAGCAGTCGAAGCCTTGGGACACCAACGGTATTGACGGTGTTCACAAATTCCTGCGCAAGTTCTGGCGCCTCTATTTCGACCGCGAGGGCAACTTGGCAATCAATGACGAAAAGGCTACCGATAAGGAGCTCAAGACTCTGCATAAGACCATCAAGAAGGTGCGTGAGGATATCGAGCACTTCTCGTTCAACACCTCGGTTGCAGCATTTATGATCTGCCTCAACGAGCTTGGCGAGTGCCACAAGCGCGAGATTTTGGAGCCTCTGACCATTCTGCTCTCACCCTTCGCTCCCCACATTGCCGAGGAGTTGTGGTCGCTGGCAGGTCACACCTCGACTATCTGTGATGCGGCTTACCCCACCCATGACGAAAAGTATCTGGTCGAGAGCGCATTCGCATACCCTGTCTCAATCAACGGTAAGGTGCGCTTCAAGAAGGAGTATCCGCTCACGGCTACCGCTGCCGAGATTTCGGCCGACATCGTCACCACCGAGGAGGCTAAACGCTGGTTGGAGGGTGCCGAGCCGAAGAAGATTATCGTCGTTCCCGGCAAAATTATCAACCTTGTAAAGTAAAAACCAACCCGAATATGAAAAAGTTAATCATTTTGGCAATGGCACTTATAGCAACCGCAGGCTACGCAAAGCAGCCCGCCGAGAAGCCTCTCTACGAGCAAGACGAGACTATCAAAATTTGGGATAACAAGAGAGCACCCCACTCCAACGAGTTGGAGGGCGAGGAGCACTTCGCACAGCCGATGCGACTGGTGAATGTTGTCGACACCGAGCTCTATGTCTACAATGCCGACCCTGCGAAGGCTACGGGTCAGGCGGTGGTAATCTGCCCGGGTGGCGGTTACGCCAAACTCTCGATGGACCAGGAGGGCTACCTGATGGCGCAGTGGTTGGCAAAGAACGGCATCGCAGCCTTTGTGCTGAAGTATCGTATGCCCAACGGCCACAAAGAGGTGCCCCTCGAGGATGCAGTGGAGGCTCTGCGCACCGTTCGCAAGAGGGCCAAGAAGTACAACATCGACCCCGCAAAGGTCGGCATCATGGGCTTCTCGGCAGGTGGTCACCTTGCCGGCTCGGCATCGACCATTGCCGATGACAAGGATAAGCCTAACTTCTCTATTCTCTTCTACCCTGTAATCACCGCCAACTCGTTCACCACCCATATCGGCTCGTTCCGCAACCTGCTGGGCAAGGCTCACACCGAGAGCGAGGCTGACGAGTGGTCGCTCGAGAAGCGAGTAACTGCTACTACGCCTCCGACAATCCTTATCTTGAGCGATGACGACCGCACCGTGCCCGCTGCCGGCTCGGCAGAGTATTACGCAGCGTTGCGTTATCACGGAGTAAAGGCTTCGATGCACGTCTTCCCCACGGGAGGTCACGGCTACGGCAACTACGACAACTTCGAGTACCAAAAGGAGTGGCAAAATCTGTTGCTCCGCTGGTTGGCGTTCTTGGAGCGTTAAAAAATAGACTTATAGGAGTATGAAACGAGCTATATTTACTCTACTGCTGACACTCTTCGCAGTGACTACAATCTCGGCACAGAAGGCTGTCGAGTTGCAGCACACTGCCGACAAGGTCGTAAAGCATTGGAACAACCAGACAGCACCCCACTCCAACGAAGAGAGCAAGGATGAATATGTGAACGAGAAGGGTTACGCCTTCTGCACCTCACAGACCGAGTTTTACCTCTACAAGCCCTCAACACCCAAGAGCGATAAGTGTATCATCGTTCTCCCGGGCGGTGGTTATAGTGGCGTGGTTATGAGCAAGGGGTTCCGCATTGCCGAGTGGCTGCGAGAGGAGGGCATAACCTCGATTGTGCTGAAATATCGCCTGCCCAACTATGGACATAAGGAGGTACCTTTGGAGGATACTCAGGCGGCTATGCGTTACGCTCGCGAGCACGCCGAGGAGCTCGGTATCGACCCTGCAAAGGTGGGTGTTTTGGGAGGCTCGGCAGGTGGTCATTTGGCAGCCTACGCCTCGACCTTTACTCCCGATGCAGAGAAGCCCGCATTTGCAATCCTAATCTATCCGGTAATCACGGGCGACTCGTGGTTGGGCCACATCAGTAGCTACAACTATCTGCTCGGCAAGGATCGCACACCTGAGGAGGTTGAGCGCTACTCGCTCCAAAATCGAGTAACGGCAACAACTCCGCCCACATTGCTGATGCTCAGCGATGACGATCAGGTTGTACCCTCGGCAAACTCGATGCTCTACTACAAGGCGCTGAAACATTACGGCGTAAAGGCTACGATGTATACCTTCCCCTCGGGCGGTCACGGCTGGGCCGGCAAGGTCGGATTTAGATACGAAAAAGAGTGGCATCGCTTGATGCTCGATTGGTTAGAAACGATTAAATAGTCAAAGATATGAGAAGAGCTATATTTTCGCTACTGCTGGCGACATTCGCCATCACAACCGCTTCGGCTCAGAAAACTGTTGACGTTCCCAACAACGCAGACAAGGTTGTAAAGATTTGGGACAACTCGACCGCACCCCACTCCAACGAGGAGAGCAAGGACGAGAGCCTCGACAAGAACAACTTTTTCCGCAACACATCCGAGACGGTGCTCTATATCTACAAGGCCGACAAGCAGAAAAACAGAGGCCGTTGTGTTGTAGTTCTTGCCGGTGGAGGCTACGGTGCAGTCTGCATCGGTCAGGAGGGCTTTCCCTTTGCCGAATGGCTCAAAGAGGAGGGCATAACCTGCATCGCAGTCAAGTACCGACTCCCCAACTACGGCCATAAGGAGGTCCCTTTAGAGGATGCACAAGCAGCACTGCGTTATGCTCGTGAGCACGCCAAGGAGCTCGACATTGACCCCACAAAGGTCGGAATTATGGGCTGCTCGGCAGGTGGTCATTTGGCAGCCTACACCTCGACATTCACCCCCGATGAGCAGAAGCCGAACTTCTCGATTCTCTTCTATCCGGTAATCACCGGAACAACATGGCAGACCCACATGGGCACCTTCAACCGCCTTTTGGGCAAGGAGCGCACCCCCGAGATGACCGAGCGTTACTCATTGGAAAATCAAGTTACATCAACCACTCCGCCGACAATTCTTTTGTTGAGCGATGACGACCTTGTGGTTCCTCCCATCAGCTCCATTCGTTACTACGAGGAGCTCAAAAATCACGGAGTGAAGGCTTCGATGTACATCTTCCCCTCGGGCGGACACGGCTGGGTAGGTCGCAAGGATTTCAAATATGAGCAGGAGTATAAGCATCTGCTCCTCGACTGGCTTTCGACATTGAACTAAAGATAATAATCACATTAACAGATAAATATGGCAGATAATTCAATTTTAACACGTCTTGATGGACTTAAACTCAAATATGAGGAGTTGGGACAGAAACTCACCGACCCCGAAGTTATTGCCGATGTAAAGACATTCGTGCAGTACAACAAGGAGTTCAAGGAGTTGGAGCCCATTGTCGAGACTTCAGACCGCTATCGCACCGCTTTGGCCAACCTTGCCGAGGCGAAGGATGTGCTCGCTAACGACAAGGATGAGGAGATGCGCGAGATGGCTCGTGAGGAGATTTCGGCACTCGAGCCCGCCATCGAAAAGATGGAGGAGGATATCAAAATTTTGCTTATCCCCAAGGATCCGCAGGATGCCAAGAACGCCATTGTCGAGATTCGTGGCGGTACGGGCGGTGACGAGGCAGCAATCTTTGCCGGTGACCTGTTGCGTATGTACACCAAGTATATCGAGTCGAAGGGTTGGCGTTACGAGATAACCTCTTCGAATGATGGTACAGCCGGAGGCTATAAGGAGGTCGTAATGAAGGTTACGGGCCAGAATGTTTACGGCACACTCAAGTACGAGTCGGGTGTTCACCGTGTGCAGCGTGTCCCACAGACCGAGACTCAGGGTCGAGTTCACACCTCGGCAGCATCGGTAGCCGTACTTCCCGAGGCTGAGGAGTTCGATGTCGAGATCTCGATGAACGACATCCGCAAGGATATCTTCTGTGCATCGGGCCCGGGCGGTCAGTCGGTAAATACCACCTACTCGGCTATCCGTCTTACCCACATCCCCACAGGTATCGTCGTTCAGTGCCAGGACCAGAAGTCGCAGCTAAAGAACTTCGACAAGGCATTCGAGGAGTTGCGTACCCGAATCTTTAACCTCGAGTACTCGAAGTACCTCGACGAGATTGCATCGAAGCGTAAGACTATGGTCTCGACCGGTGACCGTTCGGCAAAGATTCGTACCTACAACTACCCGCAGGGCCGTATCACCGACCACCGCATCAACTACACGATTTACAACCTCGCAGCCTTTATGGATGGTGATATTCAGGGCTGCATCGACCAGTTGATCGTTGCGGAAAATGCCGAGCGATTGAAGGAGAGCGAGTTGTAATCTGCACAATTCGGGAGGCAAGTTTTACGTTACTCTCGAAAACTGGCAACCGCAATGCGAATGAAGATTATACTCTCAACAGCGATGGCGGCCTTCGGGTCGCTGTTGGCTGTTGCGCAGAGTTCATCGCCGATTTACATCGTGAACGGATGCGAGATGAGCGATATAAAGCATATCCCGCAGTCGGAAATCGAGAGCATCGAGCCCCTCGAAATCAACGATGAGAGTATCGTTCGCTATGGCTCACGCGCAAGCGAGGGAGTTATCATCATCACGCTCAAATACGACACCCGAGCTTCATTCGAGGGCGGACAATCGTTCGAAAAGTATATCGCCTCACAGGTAAAATGGGGAGCAAACGAGCCCGCCGCAAGGGTTATTCTGCGCTACACGGTCGGCAAGGATGGAGAGGTCACGGTCGGTGACATTATCGAATCGACCGACAGCCGTCTGCGCCGCAAAGTATTGGCAGCCATCGCCAAGGCTCCGAAATGGAGCCCCGCAAGCCGTGACGGTCAACCTCTCGAGAGCGACCATGTTCTCGACATTCGTCTACCCGAAGGCAAGGAGATCCCGGTCGAGCCTTATATCCGAATTTTATAACACTACACAAGTGACCAACGTGACACACTCCCAACACATAACCCTCGCCGAGTTGCAACTCACCATTCGTGATACAATCACGGAGCGATTTGCGCTACCCCTTTGGGTCAGTGCCGAGGTTGCAGATGTGAAGGTCAACTCCTCGGGGCACTGCTACCTCGAGCTTGTGGACAAGGGAGCAAATGACGGAGCCAACGGAGTGCCAAAGGCGCAGGCGCGAGGTGTTATCTGGCGGTCGCACTACGCTCGCGTTGTGGGGTTGTTCGAGGCCGAGAGCGGTCAGCGACTTGAGCGAGGTATCAAGATTTTGGTCAAGGTTACGCTCAACTACCACGAACTCTACGGGCTCTCGTTGCAGATTACCGACATCGACCCCTCCTACACGTTGGGCGACATGGAGCGCCGCAAGCAGGAGGCGATAGCACAACTCCAGAAGGATGGAGTTTGGGATATGAATCGCGAACAGCCGATGCCACCACTCGTGCAGCGCATAGCCGTCATCTCGAGCAGCAAGGCTGCCGGTTGGCAGGATTTCCGAAACGAACTATTCAAATACGGCTACACCTTCATTGCGACCCTTCACGAGGCGGTAATGCAAGGCGAGGGTGCCGAGCAGAGCATCATCTCGGCACTGGAAGTGATTGCCACCCAGGAGGAGCAGTACGATGCCGTCATCATCATCCGAGGCGGAGGCTCAACGAGCGACCTGAACTGCTTCAACTCCTATCGTCTTGCCTCGCACGTTGCTCAATTTCCGCTACCCATACTAACAGGCATTGGTCACGATAAGGATGTAAGCGTTGTGGATATGGTTGCCCACACGATGCTCAAAACACCGACAGCCGTAGCCGTATGGCTCAACGACAGGATGGCAACACTCGAAGCGGCACTCGACAATGCAGCCATAGAGTTGCACAGCCTCTGCACCACAGTCACCCACCGCATATCGTTACAACTTGAACGCCAAAGTGCCGAGTTGCGAATGGCGGCACAGCGACTGCTGATGAGTCTCGGGCTGAAGGTCGAGAACCTCGCAACACAACTGCGCGAGAGTTCACTCCTCGCCCTCGAGCGAGAGTCTCAACGGCTCACTCTCTTCGGTCAGATGGCCGAGAGCCGTTCGCCCGAGCAGATACTGAAGATGGGCTTCGCAATAGCCCGCGTGGATGGCAAAGCGATAACCTCACGCTCGCAAGTGGCAATAGGCGACATCGTCACAATCGAGGTTGCAGATGGAACTATAACGACAAAAATCACAGAGTAAAGATATGGCAAAACAAGAGATTTCATACACCGAGGCAATGGCCGAAATCGAGAAGATTATGACCAAGTTGCGTGGCGAGAGTATCGATGTCGACACCCTCACCGCCGAGGTTAAACGCGCATCCGAGCTTATCGAGATGTGCAAACAACGCCTTCACACAACCGAAGAGGAGGTGCGCAAACTCTTTAACAACGAACAATAGTTGCAATGAAGTCCCTGATTCGTTGGATACTCAACCACATCCCTCGCACGGTGCTGCAACGCTTGGCCTCGTGGGCTGTGCCCGTACTCGGCGTACTCTACACCGGGCGTGGCAAAGAGTGCCCCGTATGCGGATGTCGCAAGCGCAAGTTCCTGCCCTACGGCTACGTCACCTCGCGCGAGAATGCACTCTGCCCTCGCTGCTTAGCACTCGAACGTCACCGCCTGATATGGCTCTGGATTGAGCGCGAAACCGACCTTGCAACCCACCCCCGCAAGATGCTGCACATCGCCCCCGAGGTGGCTCTGATGCGTAAATTCAAGCAGATATACGCCTCGCAGAGCGAACTATACGTCACGGCCGACCTCGAGAGCCCGTTAGCAACTCTACACTTTGACGTTCAGCAGATACCGCTCCCCGAGGAGTCGTTCGACATCATCATCTGCAACCACCTACTCGAACACGTCGAGAGCGACCACAAGGCCCTCACAGAGCTGTTCCGAGTGATGCGCCATGGAGGCTGGGGAATCATCCTCTCGCCCATAGACGAAAGCCGTGAGGTAACATTCGAAGATGATTCAATCACCGATGAGGCTGAACGTACACGCATATTCGGTCAGTATGACCACCGCCGAATCTATGGCCGTGACTATGCCGACCGCCTACGCCAAGCAGGCTTCGAGGTCGAAGTCATAGACTACGCCTCACACCTCTCGCCCGCAGAACGCACACTCTACGCCCTCACCGACGAGAGACTCTATATCGTCAGAAAAGGATAACGAGATTTTTGGCATCATTACCAGATTTTTCGCATTTTTTCTCTGCACCTTTTAGAAAAAAGGTGCCCAAAACCTTTTAATCGAAACTACGTTTCGAGGAACTTGATGATGTGAGAGTTTTTTATTGCGAGGGTTTGGTTGTCTGCGACAATGTTCCAAAATAGCAATGGTAGCAGTATGTAAGTAAACTTCCACTGCTACCATTGCTATTTTGCAGTATCCTTGCGGATACCACAAACCCTCGAAAACAAAAAAGTTGTCGTCTAACTCACAATCCACAGTGTCCCCACTCTCCCCATAAGCAGTCGCAGACTGCGCTCCCCATCTAACCCAGCCAACGGCTAATGGCTAACGGCTAATAGCCCAAAAAACGACAGACCCCTCCGGCTTTCAGCCACCTCCCCTAACTTAGGGGAGGAAATAAAATTACGACAATTGTCCCCCTAAGTTAGGGGGACGAGCGAAGCGGAGGGGGTCTGTAAATAGCCAATGGCCAACGGCTAATAGCTAATGGCTAATGTCTAACGGCCTAATAAAGGAAAAATACTATTCCCACATAGTGTGCTGCGGCGGCCAGGTTGATAAGCAGGTGCCACACCAAGTGGTGATAGCGGAAACCCTTGCGAGCATAAAACCATGCACCGATGGTGTAGAGCACGCCCCCCAGAGCGATGAAAGTCAAAAGTCCCGCAGAGGCGTGATTCCAGAAGAGCGGGAAGAAGAAGACCACAGTCCAGCCCATAATCAGGTAGATTGTCAGGCTTACTGCCGGTATCGAGCGGCGCGAGAGCGACTTGTAGAAGATACCAAAGAGCACCATCGCCCACTGCAACGCCACAATAAGCCATCCCTGCCAACCAGCGATAACCGAAACGGCTATGGGGGTATAGGTGCCGGCAATGGCGACATATATAAATATGTGGTCGAGTATATGGAAAATCTCTTTGTGTCGGGTCTCGTGCGCCATGGCGTGATAGAGTGTCGAGCCGAGGAACATACACAGCAGTGAGATTACGAAGATGCTTGCACAGACTGCACCTTTTACCCCTTCTGCCAAAAATCCCTGCACCGCAGCATACGGCAAGGCGCAAATCGTCAGGACTGACATAACACCGTGAGACACAGAGTTTCCGACCTCCTCGCCAAAACTCATAACATAGGCTTTCTTCTCTTTTTTCTGTTTCATAATCGAAAATTTTGCCCGCAAATCACCGACAAAGGTATAAAAAATGGCGACAAGGGCTCTCTTCCTGCGCCATTTTTCTCAAAAAAGGCTGACTCTAATCAGTCGCCAACCATGTTCGGTCACCTCTATTATTCGACAACGAGATTGAGTGTATCCACACCCTCGACCTCCAAAGAGTCCACCTCAACAACTTCGGTTGTTGAACTCTTGTGGGCTGCACTCCACTCAATAGCCGAGGAGTAGTAACCACGCTCCAAAATCGTAAAAACAACAATCGCCAACACTATGAGTGTGCCGAGGATACCTATAATTCGTTTAACCATTATTGCGAAATTCGTTTGCGACACATCTCATCCAACACCTCGGTTGCACGCTGTACCGTTTTATCAATTTTATGGATATTATCGTAAAATCCGTTACTCTCGAGGGTTGTATTGCGGCTAATATAGGCACGCAATTGAGCCTCCATAATTTTGCGGGAGGTGGCAATCTCGCGCTGCACAGGCTTCACGCCATGACGCTCGGCATAGCGCACAAAATCCGCAAGCAGACTCTTATCGGCATCGAGATAAGCCCTCAACTCATCAAGAGTCTGAATCTTATCCAACTCTGCACGATGACGGTCGGCATACTCGATGGTGTAGCGATAGAGGATGTTGCGACCCGAGACCTCGACATAGTACTTTGTCACATCCATAGTATCGAGTGGCACAAACTCGTCAGGCATAATACCTCCACCGCCATAGACAACCTTACCCTTGGGTGTCACAAACTTCAGCGAGTCGGCAAAGTGGATGCTGTCGGCCGAGAAGAACTCGTTATTGAGGTAGCGGTTGTAGATATCGCTTGCATACTCCTCGCCCTTGCCATTGGTGTATGGCTTTTGGATTGAGCGGCCTGTGGGGGTAAAGTATCGGGCCACGGTAATTCGCAGTGCCGAGCCATCCGCAAAGGGCAATTGTTGCTGCACCAGACCCTTACCAAAAGAGCGACGCCCCACAATTGTTCCTCGATCGTTATCTTGCAGAGCTCCCGCCAAAATCTCGCTCGAAGAGGCGCTTGCCTCGTCAATCAGCACCACCACATCCAAATCGGTCGAGCCGCCCGTACCGTCACTAAACTCCTTGAGGCGATGGCGTTGACGATCCTCGGTGTAGACGATCAGCGACCCTGCCGGCAGAAATTCGTTGGCGATGGCTATAGCCTGGTCGAGGTAGCCACCCGTATTTCCGCGCAAATCGAAGACGAGTTGCTCCATACCCTCTGCGCGTAACTCCTTAAGAGCATTCTTGAGCTCAACAAACGAGGTGCGGGCAAACTGCGAGAGCTTGATATAACCAATGCGTGGGCTCATCATAAACGAAGCCTCGATACTATGAAGCGGAATGGCATCGCGCGTAACCGAGACTTCGACCAGATCGCCAATCCCCTGTCGCTCGAGACCGAGCCTTACCACCGTACCGCGCTTACCACGCAGCTGCTTAACGATGTCGTTCTGTGGCACCTTCTTACCTGCAACTATCGAATCGTTGATGCGTATAATACGGTCGCCGGCCCTCACTCCGGCCTTATCGCTGGGGCCCTTCGGGATGACATTCAGCACGATAACCGTATCGGTTGCCATATTGAAGACCACGCCTATACCGTCAAACTCTCCCTCCAGAGGCTCGTTCACCTCCTGCATCTCCGAGGCGGGGATATATGCCGAGTGGGGATCGAGGTTCTCGATCACATGGGGCATAACGTGCTCTATAATCGAATCGAGGGGCAGCGAGTCAACATAACTCTTCTCGATAAACGAGAGGGTGTAGGTCAACTTATTCTTCGGCACGTTCAGTCCATTGACCAATTCATGCAGTTGCATTTGTGTTATACGGCGATTGCGGATAGTGCCTATACGCATACCGACAACAAAGGCAACTGCCACCGCAACAAGCGGCAGCAGATAACCCACAACGTGTCCGAATCGGAATTTACGCATTCTCTACTACTTATTCTTGAAGTTGTACGACAAGCCCACGCCGAGCAAAATCTGAGTCTGCACCGACTTGATTTGAGCCTTGTTATAGAACATCTGGAAGTAGAACTGTGTCGAGAAGTACTTGGTAGCCTTGATATCCACGGTATGCTCCCAACGCACGGTCGGAGCCAGGTGCTCGAAGAGTTCACGATTGGTGCTCGCCTGCTGAGTAAGCTCGTTAATCCAACCATAGAACGAGTAGAGCACTGTACGGTAGCGGAAGACGCCCTTCTTGCCGAATGTACGGTCGAAGTTGACCTGCAACGAAGAACCACCCTCATAACGTGCATTGCCATTCTCGAGAGTCAAGCCATAGCAGTAGGCGGTATTCTTCTCGGCAGGAGTCAGGTCTGCCACAGCCTTAGTGCCGAACTTTGCAGCATAGAATGTATCGTGAATCAACTCATTGGTAACGTATGTCGCACTCATTGAGATAGGCGAGAGGTTAATCTTGATGGGGAAGCCCTTCACCGGACAGTTATAGGTAAAACCGAGCGAGAGGTTCAGATAACCGGGCGAGAGAGCCGAACTCGAGTGCTTATCCTTGTCGTTGAAGCCATTTGCGAACTGCGAACGGAACGAAGCGATAGCTCCGAAGTTCCACTCGTTCGAGATTTTGTAGGCCGGAGCGGTCGAGATAAACCACTCATCCTGGCTCTTGGTCCACTCGCTCTCTTTGCTGGTATAACCAAGTTTGGCGGTAACCTTGTTGTTGATTGTAAACTTACCCTTTGTGAACGAGTGGGTAAAGAGCATATTTGCCACACCTGTAATTGCGTTGGCATTGCCATTAACCTGCTGCCACTTGCTATTGAAGTTCGAGAGCGAGCCGTTGAGCGAGGCATTGAACTCAATCTTATTGCGCTCTTTACGAATTGCGGCACGCTCTGCACGGAGTTTTGCCTCATTCGAAAATTCGTTTTGTACAGCGTTCTGCTTTACCTTATCTTCGAAGGTGATACCCTCCTCGGCCGTCTTGACCGGAGCGGCTGCTTCAATAGAGACCTGAGCCACAGCCGAAGCCGTCATCGCCAACAGGAAAAATGCTAAAATCGAGTAAAATTTTCTCATATCACTATGTTTTTGATTGTTTTATGGCTCAAATATACACAAAATTTGCGTATATTTGTAAATGAGAAGTGATTATATGCAAATTTGACGAATATGAAATATATAGGAGCACACGTCAGCGCATCGGGCGGAGTCGAGAATGCACCGCTCAATGCACACGCAATAGGGGCTACCGCCTTTGCCCTCTTTACCAAAAATCAGCGCCAGTGGAGCGCACCGCCCGTGACCGACGAGCAGGCGGCTTGTTTCAAGGAGGCGTGCGCCAAGTATGGCTACACCGCTTCGCAAATACTCCCCCACGACAGCTATCTCATCAACCTCGGACACCCCGAGCGTGAGGGTCTCGAGAAGTCGCGTGCAGCCTTCTTCGAGGAGATGGAGCGTTGCGAAAAGTTGGGGCTCGACCGCCTGAACTTCCACCCCGGCAGCCACCTGAACAAAATTACCGCTCTGCAGTCGCTTGACCGCATTGCCGAGTCGATAAATATGGCTCTCGACCGTACACACGGTGTTACGGCCGTAATCGAGAATACCGCCGGTCAGGGCTCAAATCTCGGGTTTGCATTCGAGCACTTGGCCCACATCATCGAGCGTGTGGAGGATAAGTCGCGCGTTGGAGTCTGCATCGACACCTGCCACGCATTCGCTGCCGGCTACGATCTGCGCACTCGCGAGACTTTCGAGCAGACCTTTGCCGACTTTGACCGCATCGTAGGATTCAACTATCTGCGAGGTATGCACCTGAACGATGCAATGAAGATTCTCGGCAGCCATGTCGACCGCCACTCTCCCCTCGGCGAGGGTATGCTCGGCATCGACCCATTCCGATTTATCTGCGAGGATCCCCGCTTCGATAATGTCCCGCTAATCCTCGAGACACCCGACGAGAGCCGCTGGAGCGAGGAGATTGCCCGCCTGAAAGGCTTTGCCGGGGAGTAATTAACCTAACAACAAACGCTATGGGCAAACGATACCTTTTCTATGTGGCTCACTCCTACGCCTACGCCATTCTCTTCCCCATCGAGGAGGAGATTGCTCGCCGAGGCGGAGAGTCTGCATGGTTTGTCGAGAGGGGTTGCCCTACAGAGCCGCTCGGCGACCGCCACCGCATCGAGGATTTCGATGAGGTTGAGCACTTTGCGCCCATAGCGGTCTTTGCACCGGGAAACTACATCCCCGACTTCTTCCCGGGGGTGAAGGTGGAGGTGTTCCACGGCTACCCGATAAACAAACGTGCCGACCGACACGACGACCACTTCACCATCCGAGATTGGTTTGACCTCTACTGCACACAAGGCCCCAGCAGTACACTTCCATTCGAGGAGATTGCCCGCAAACTCGGCACCTTCCGTGTGCGCGAAACGGGCTGGGCCAAGAGCGATAGTTACATCCGTGCGGCAGCGGAGTCGGCAACCGAGAAGAGAGCCGAGCGACCTACGATACTCTACTCCTCGACCTTCACGCGCTCGCTTACCTCGACCACCATCCTTGCCGAGGAGGTAGAGCGTATGGTTGCATCGGGTCGTTGGAACTGGATTTTTATGTTCCACCCCAAACTCGATGACGAGCAGACTCTTTCTCACTACCGTTCACTTGCCGAACGATACGAGAATGCCGAATATCTCGGCAACACATTCGATATGAGCGCCATGCTGCGAGCGGATGCGATGCTCTGCGACTCCTCGTCTATAATTATGGAGTTTATGCTCTTGGATAAGCCTGTGGTCACCTTCCGCAACTCGATGCCCGGGGCTCATCTGATAGATGTTACCGAGATTTCTCGGGTCGAGCCGGCACTTGAGCAAGCCCTCACCCGCCCCGAAGAGTTGATGTCGGCACTGCGCCAATGGCGCGACAACCACGAAGCGCATCGTGACGGAGAGTGCGCAGCCCGCATACTCGATGCTGTGGATGAGTTGATTGCAGATGGTGGTGCGAAATGTTTGCGCCCCAAGCCTCTCAACCTCGTGCGCAAGTTCAAACTACGCAAAAAGTTGGGCTATCCCCTACTCAAAAAACTGTAACCAAAACATCGACTACATCCGCAAAGGTATAACAAAGGCGGCATTTTACCCTTTGGACTATTGGTTATTATCAAAACAAATGGTCATTCCGAGGGGATGTTTGTGATGAGGCTGGGGATAGGAACGCCCTCCCAAACAACCCCGAGAGAATCTTCCGCTGTGAATAGTGCGCTGCAGAGAGTAATTTTTCAAAAAGGTAGATCTCCTCGTATTTGCTTGATTACAACCACCACTACCGACCCTCGCAAGATACAAATACTCGAGATGAGGATATTTATAACAGAAAGCCAAGGAGCAAAAAAAAGATTAGTAGAAACCGATTTCTACTAATCTCTAAAATATCGCTGTAATTTCCAAATTTACAAACACTTATCTCTTTGTCCAAGCGCTACTTTTTGCATCATTATACTGCTAATTACAAGCCGAGTTTCGAGCGAATAGCCTTCGGGATAGCATTCTTGTTGACCATAAGCGACATGGTCTTATACTCCACAAAGGGACGCGAGAAGTAGTAATAGCCACCATAAGGCGGGCGTACATCCCACGAATTCTTAACCTTGAAGTAGGGGTTGCCATTCTGGTCGGTAGCAGTACCGATAATAACCATACCGTGGTCATCGGTAGTCTCGTAGTTGTCGTAAGCCTCCTGGCGCATCTGCTGGGTGATAACCTTCTCCTTGCCCGGCTTATCGAACTTGTAGAGAGCATCCTCCTTCTCCTTTTCCGAAAGAGAGCCCCAACGCTCCGCCTCGGTACCACTCATACTCTCGAGGTCAACCTCGGGAACGATAGCGATAGCCTTGGTACGGCTGAAACCACGCTCGCTCACATCGGCTGCCCACATAATCGAGTAGTCGTGCTTGAGTGCATTGTCGATAACGGCCATCATCTCCTCCATAGGCACATTGTAGACCATATCCCACGCCCAGTTATCGGGCACCTCGATAACGAACTTCGAGTAGAAGGGATGGTGAGTATACGAGGTGATATTCACATAGTTATCAATGTCGATAGGCAACGACTCGGCGAAGCTCTTCGGAGTGTACTCCTTACCATTGTAGGTAAACTTCTCGGGCATCTTGCCAAAATATGCATCGAGGATACCGTTCAGGCCATCCTTCCACGCAGTGGTGAGTTTCTTGTTCGGGTTGCGGATGATTGCATCCACATAAGCCTTCAGCACTGCATCAATCTCGTTGAAGTGAGGCTTATCGGTGCCGTAGTTCAGGCCCGGATAGACCTCCTGCGGAACGATGCCGTAGTTGCGGATACCGTTAGTCACATCGTGAGCAGCGCCACCAACCGCAAAGTTAAGGCTACCGTGCAGACGAACATACTTCACAGCCTTCTCAAAGTAGATGTTGCGCACAATCCACATCTCCGAGAGATCCATCTCCTCGCCACCGGCACGCATAATCTCGTTCTCGAGGAACGAGAGTGCCGAGAAGCACCAGCAGGTACCGCTACGATATTGGTTCTTGACCGAAGTGGTCTTGATGAGTTTGCCGTCAGTGAACTTATAACCCTCACCGCTCTGTGCCGAAAGGGTCAGAGTAGACAACACTACTATTGCTGTAAGAATCAATCGTTTCATATTCTCTATTTTTTGCTTGAGTTGATAATTTTAAGGCAATCCTCGATTACGAGGTATGCCGGCTTGGTTCCCTTGGGCAGACGATAGTTCTTTCCCTTGTAGGCGATATATGCACCATATCGGCCATTCTTGATTACGATATCGGGATTCTCGGGGAAGGTCTTTATCGGCGTATTCGCAGCCTTAACCTCCGCCAGATGAGCATTCAGCAACTCCAATGCACGCTCGTAAGTGATGGTATAGGGGTCATCCTTCTTGTCGAGCGAGGCGAAGGTCTTACCGTGACGCACATAGGCACCAAACTTACCAATGCCGACCACAAGGTCATCGCCCTCATACTTGCCCAGATTGCGAGGCAGAGCAAACAACTCGAGAGCCTCCTCCAAGGTCAGAGCCTCAATAAGCTGACCCTTCTTGAGCGATGCGAAGCGAGGCTTCTCGCCCTCGGCGCCGTCAATCTCGACCATCGGACCATAGCGACCGATACGCGCCCTCACAACATGACCCGTTGCGGGGTCGGTACCGATAACTCGAGCCTGATTATTCTTGTCGGCCTGAGTTCCGATTGCCTGCTCGACCATATCGTGGAATGGAACATAGAAGTCGTCAATCATCTTACTCCAGGTAATCTCGCCCTCGGCAATGCGGTCGAACTCCTTCTCGACATCAGCCGTGAAGTGATACTCCAAAATCGGAGCGAACTGAGTCTCGAGGTAGTCATTCACAATCATACCAACATCAGTCGGAGCCAAACGATTCTTCTCGGTACCGAAGTTCTCGGAGAGACTCTTCTCGGAGAGTTTATCACCCTTCAATGTCAGTTGAGTATATGCTCGCTTGCGAGCCTCCTTGCTCTGTTTCTCGACATAACCTCGATTGATGATAGTGGTAATGGTCGGTGCGTAGGTCGAAGGACGACCAATGCCCAACTCCTCCAATCGCTTAACCAGCAGCGCCTCATTATAACGCATGGGAGGTATCGTAAAGCGCTCGGTGGCAGTAATCTGCTCGGCGCACACCTCATCACCCACACTCATCTGGGGTAGAACGCCACCGCCCTGCTCGGTCTGCTCCTCATCTGTCGACTCGGAGTAGAGGCGCAAGAAGCCATCAAAACGCACGGTCTCGCCCGAAGCCGTAAATTGCGCTCCGGTCGAAGAGCTGATGTTGATATTTGTACGGTCGATATCCGCTGCCACCATCTGAGAGGCAACCGTTCGTTTCCAGATAAGTTCGTAAAGACGTTTCTCGGCAGCCGTACCCTCAATGGTGTGGCGGTCGATATACGAGGGGCGGATAGCCTCGTGAGCCTCTTGTGCGCCCTTGCTCTTGGTTGTATAGTTACGAGGATTGGAGTACTTATCGCCAAAGATTGACGAGATCTCCTCCTTGCACTTGGCAATTGCCAGACCCGAGAGGTTTACCGAGTCGGTACGCATATAGGTAATAAGACCCTGCTCGTAGAGGTGCTGTGCCACCGACATTGTCTGCGATACCGACATACCGAACTTACGGGCAGCCTCCTGCTGAAGTGTCGAAGTGGTAAATGGCGGTGCCGGATAGCGCTTCGTTGGCTTCTCCTCGACACTCTCGATGCGATAAGATGCACCCACACAACTCTGCAAGAAAGCCTCGGCCTCCTCTTTGGTTGCGAACTTATGCGATACCTCAGCGCGGAAGAGAGTCTTCGAAGTATCCGTAGTGTGGAACTGAGCCGTAACGCGGTAGTAGGGGGTCGATTGGAAACCGATAATCTCCCTCTCGCGCTCGACAATCAATCTCACCGCCACGCTCTGCACACGACCTGCCGAGAGTGCCGGGCGGACCTTCTTCCACAACACGGGCGAGAGCTCAAATCCGACCAATCGGTCCAGAACTCGACGTGCCTGCTGCGCATTCACAAGATTCATATCCACCGTGCGGGGATTCTCGATAGCCGCAAGGATTGCATTCTTGGTAATCTCGTGGAAAACGATACGCTTTGTGCGCTCCACCGGCAGACCCAACACCTCGGCCAGATGCCACGCAATAGCCTCTCCCTCGCGGTCCTCATCGGATGCAAGCCACACGGTCTTTGCCGAACGAGCGAGTTGCGAGAGTTCGTCTACGACCTTACGCTTATCGGCCGGAATCTCATATATGGGTTGATAGGTGCCATCCAGATTGATGCCCAAATCCTTCTTTGCTAAATCTCGAATATGTCCGAAACTCGACTTGACCACATACTCCTTACCGAGGAACTTTCCGATGGTCTTCGCCTTTGCCGGAGACTCAACTATTACTAAATTTTCTTGCATTTGACTGTCTATTTAATCATCGTGTAGGAGAGGTTAATTTTAATCGATGCGTGTTTTAACGCCTCCTGCTCGGTGGTTATATCGGGGCTCTCCATTCCCAAAACTCTCGAACGCTTGAGCGTATAGAGGTTGTAGGCCTCGGGAGCCATGTAGATTCTTCGTGGTATATACTTCTCGCTCGCCTTATTCTCGGCACTGTTGTAGACCTGCTCGTAGTTAAAGTAGGGAAGATTGTCGGGATTGAGATAGTCGACATAATTCTTCAGCCACTGAACATAGCCCGAGATATCCATCATATAACTTGCACGGCTACGATTGAGATTGCCACCAAACGGCAACTCCTTGCTGTAAGTCTTCTCGTAAGAGTAGTTATAATCCGGAATCGGCGAGAGCTTATCGAAATCGGTATAAAGGCCCATGCGCACAATCGACTCATCAAGCAGCGGCGTAATCAACTCCGGAACTATATCCAACCAGTTGTACTGCGCACCCTCGACATAAACACTCATCAGCGCCTGATTGATGGCCGTGTAACGATAACCCTCCTCCACGCTTATCGCGCGCAATTCGCGGAGGAAGTCATCCGTGAAGTATATCTCCATAACCGGACCACCCATACCGCTGATATAACCCGTGAGCGCATCCACACGCTGGGCGTGATTCTCGTCATCGCTCTTGGCGGGGTCGTTGCTCATATCATACTCGGCCAACTTAGCACCCGCAAAGTCGTGCTCCACGCCGTTAATCGAGCGATTACCCTCTTTTGCATGCTTGTCGTAGAAGTAGTAGAACATGTAGGTCGTATCCTTAATAAGCTTCGGATCCTCGGGATTGCGGTTACGACCCAACAGATAGAGACCCGATGCCGAGAAGTCGAGCTTATACATTGCGCCCTGCTTATCGGTCGGCAGGTCATCCTTAGCCTTGATGTATAGTCCCTTAAACTCGTTGACCCACTTCTTATCGTCCTTGTAGACCTCAACATCATCGGCATATCCATCCCAACTCTTCGTATCGGCCGGAACGAGCATCAATCGGCGCACGAAATTCCAGGTCGGGCTATCGGGAGCCAACGATGTGGGCTGCATGGTGACCTCAGTGGTAGTCGTATAGACACCCTTAGCCTGATTGGGGAATTGGAAGGTAAACAACGGCTTGCTGCTGTCGTAGAGCTTCTCCATATCATAATTGATATAGGCAGCCGAATCCTTGCCTTCATCCACCGCCTCGGCAATCGAGCGATTGACCTCATAGACCTCGTAGGTCTGAACATGGGTCGTATCACCCGCAAAATCGGTAACCGAGAGAATCACCTGCATCGAGTCGAAGATAGGCAGATA
This sequence comes from Alistipes sp., assembly GCA_017631055.1. Lineage (GTDB taxonomy): Bacteria > Bacteroidota > Bacteroidia > Bacteroidales > Rikenellaceae > Alistipes. The sequence continues at coordinate 12,944 of JAGBTZ010000024.1, read as the reverse complement.
GCCAAATCCCTTCTCCTCGATATCGGACATAAAGAGGAAGTTCGAAGCGAAACTTGCGCTACGCTCACCGAAAATTTTGTCGAGATCTCGCTCGCGACCCATATATCCTACACGCAGATCTGACGACACAAGCGAATCCGAACGGTAGAGCGTAGTGCGGAACGAACGACAATCGCCGGAGGTGGTAACAAACTTATTTTGCTCCTTATCAAAGGTCTGCTTGTAGACCCTGCCGGCATAGAAACTCTTGAAACGAATCTGCATCCTCTGATTCTCGGGTATCAACTCGAAACCCAACGTATCATCCGAGAGGGTTGTGCAACCCGAAAACAGAGCGATTGCCGCAATCGAAATCGCGGCAACACAATTCAACAATCTGCGCAGATTAGCGTAACTCTTCATAGAATCGGTTGTAATTATCGTAATAACCCTCCTGCTCAGGTGATTGGTACTCCAACACAGGCTTGCCACTCTTGCGAGCCAACTCGACAACCGCAGCATCAGCACTCTGGGAAGCAATTACCACACCATCGACATAATCCATAACGAAGCGATAGAGGTTTTCGTATGAAGCGTTGTCCAAAATCGACAAATTTTCGTCTTTGATGCCCTCGCCCTCGATTTTGCCACGCAAACCACCAAGCGGCTTGGTAAACTTATCGTCATAGAGCGAAACCACGATTTTCACATCCTGGAATATGGGGTCGTCATGAAAGACCTTCTTCAGGTAGATTGGCGCAATTGCCGAGAACCATCCGTGGCAATGTACCACGGTCGGAGTCCAATGCAACTTCTTGACCGTCTCGAGCACGCCACGCGCAAAGAAGACCATACGCTCATCGTTATCCTCGAACTCGTTACCCTCGGCATCGGTCAACACCGCCTTGCGAGCGAAATAGTCGTCATTGTCGATAAAATATATCTGAATACGCGCCGAAGGAATCGAAGCAACCTTGATGATTAGTTGATGGTCGTTATCATCAATAATCAGATTCATTCCCGACAGGCGGATAACCTCGTGCAGTTGATTGCGGCGCTCGTTGACACAGCCATAGCGAGGCATAAAGGTACGCACCTCATTACCACGCTCCTGCATAGCCTGCGAGAGGGTGCGACAGAGTGCCGACTCCTCATTCTCGGGCAGATAAGGCATTATCTCCTGACATACATACAATATCTTGTTGTTCGCCATAGGTTTGTTATTGTTTAGATAGCAAAGATAGTGATTTTTTCAAGATTTTATTATGTTCTTTCTCCAAAAAGTATCCTTAAAGTATCAGCATCGCATCACCATAAGTTCCGAAGCGATAGCCCTCCTCCTTGGCAATTTTATAGGCATTCATAACCAAATCGTAACCTCCGAAAGCGGCAACCATCATCAATTGGGTCGAATAGGGAAGTTGGAAGTTGGTAACCATCGCATCTGCCACAGTAAAGTCGTAGGGATGGAAGATAAATTTGTTGGTCCAGCCCTCCATCTGGTTAATCATGCCACGAGTCGAAACAGCCGTCTCGAGTGTACGCATAACGGTCGTACCAATCGACACAACCTTGCTGCCACGCTCCTTAGCGGCATTCACCGTCTGGGCAGCCTCAGCCGTAACAAAGAACTGCTCGGAGTCCATCTTGTGCTTCGAGAGATCCTCAACATCCACCGTGCGGAAATTACCCAAGCCAACGTGCAGGGTCACAAATGCGCGGTCTATGCCTCTAATCTCCATACGTTTGAGCAGATGCTTCGAGAAGTGAAGACCTGCGGTCGGCGCTGCAACAGCACCCTCCTTGTCTGCATAGATTGTTTGGTAGCGCTCGGCATCCAAATCCTCGACCTTCTCTCTCACCCAACGAGGCAGCGGAGTCTCACCCATACGGTAGAGGGTCTCCTTGAACTCCTCATAAGAGCCATCGTAGAGGAAGCGCAGAGTACGACCGCGCGAAGTGGTATTGTCAATCACCTCCGCACCGAGAATATCATCCTCACCGAAGTAGAGTTTATTGCCGATACGAATCTTACGAGCCGGATCTACCAACACATCCCACAAACGCAACTCACGGTTAAGTTCGCGCAGAAGGAAAATCTCGATTTCGGCACCGGTCTTCTCCTTATTACCATAGAGGCGTGCGGGGAATACCTTTGTGTCGTTGAAAACAAAGAGATCTTTCTCGTCAAAATAGTCCAAAATATCTTTGAACAAGCGGTGTTCGATGGTTCCATCCTTACGATTGAGCACCATCAGTCGTGACTCGTCACGATTGTCGGCAGGATATTTAGCCAACATCTCGGCCGAAAAATCATATCCGTACTGCGATAGTTTCATCTTTTATTCGGTGTTATAAACTTATGTTATAGTTCCAATTCGATTGCGCCAAAACAAAACGACAATCAAGAACTATACGATAAATCGTTGATTTTGTTTCACTCAACCTCAAGATTTTTCAAGAAGTCATCCAATTGCCAAGCATTTTCGACCGTAAATCCGCCACTGCGGGTACGGCGCAACGAGGTGAGATAAGCTCCACTCTCGACCCCCTCGCCAATCTCGCCGGCCAGCGAACGAATGTAGGTACCCTTGCTACAACGCACCCTAATCGAGATGTCGGGCAGCTCGTAACGGGTCAACTCCATCTCGTAGATGTTGATAAGAGCCTTCTTGAGTTCGACCTCCTCACCGGCACGGGCAAACTCGTATGCACGAACACCCTCGACTTTCTTTGCCGAGTAGAGCGGCGGAGCCTGCAGACGCTCACCGGTAAGTGATTGCAACGCGGACTCAACCGCCTCGCGAGTAATATGCTCGGTAGGATAGGTCTTATCGACCGGATGCTCCATATCGAAACTCGGAGTGGTTGCGCCCAATCGCAAATCGGCCGTATACTCCTTCTCCTCGGCCTGCAACTGCTCAACCATCTTGGTCGCCTTGCCGATGCAGACTATAAGGATACCTGTTGCGAGTGGGTCAAGCGTACCGGCATGACCGACCTTGATTTTACGATAGCCCTTACGGCGCAGAGCGAATTTTATCTTACGAACCACATCTGCCGAGGTCCACTCATAAGGCTTGTCGATAACGGCAATATAGCCCTCCTCGAAGTTGTGGTCTGCGAGCGAAACTGTTTCTACCATAGATAATTACAGGATATTGCAAATAATCGAAACAATACCGGCAAGGGCGCAATACACCGCAAACCAGATAAGTTTGCCTCGCTTGACGATGCCAATCATAAACTTACAAGCCAGGCAGCCGACCACGAATGCCGACACAAATCCCGCCAACATCGGAGCAATGCCTATCGAGCCGAGAACAACCTCTCCCTTCACGATATTGAGGAACAACTCGCCCAAAATCGGAGCAAGTACCATCAGAAACGAGAAGTTAGCAACAGCCTCCTTCTTATTGCCGAGCAGCAGACCTGTTGCGATTGTCGAGCCCGAGCGCGAGAGTCCGGGCATCGCTGCCACCGCCTGCGCCAGACCGATAATCAGGGCATCACGGTACGAAATCTGCTCCTTCTCGCGAGGGCGTGCATAGTAGGCAAATGCCAGCAGAGCAGCCGTAAGCAGCAACATTGCACCCACAATGGTCAGAATATGAGGCGAGGAGAGCATTGCGTTGATATAGTCTTTGAATGCAAAACCAACAATACCGATGGGAATCATCGAGATAACGAGTTTGATGATGTAGGCTTGTTCGTCATTAAATTTCTTCGAGAACGCACCACACACAAGGCGCTTCACCTCGCTCCACAGCACCACAATTGTACTCAACACCGTAGCTGCGTGCAGCGTAACATCAAAGAGCAGATTCTCCTCAATCTCAACTCCGAGCAGAGCCTTTGCAATTTGCAGATGTCCACTACTCGACACGGGCAGAAACTCGGTAAGTCCCTGAACAATGCCCAAAACAATCGCTTCGATAATCTCCATTGCTTACTATTTTTGATTTATTGCGGCACAAAGATAATGATTTTTTTTCGAGAGTGATGTGATTTTGTGCAGACACGTCTTCTAAAACTGTAAATCTCAACCCTCTTTCGTAATTTTTACATCATTTTTCTTGGGTAGTAGTTATTTTTAATATAACTTTGCATAGCAAAGACCGAAAATTTACTAAAACCTATAAAACTCATAGTATGGATAGATTAGAATTTCTTAAGAGATTAGGATTTCTCACCGTGGGCGCATCGCTCATTGGCGTTGATGCAAAGGCTATGGTATCTGAGAACGATATCGACGAAGATGCAATCCCCGAGATTGCCGCTTCGGAAAGAATTGGTACAACCATCGAGCCTCTCGATGCCAACATTTCTAAGCCCGTAACAGTGATGGTTATTGGTGCAGGTAGCCGTGGTCACACCTACGCTCGCTATGCCGAGAAGTTCCCCAATGCAATGAAGGTTGTCGCAGTTGCCGACCTTAACCCCTATCGCCGTGATAGATTGCAGAAGAAACACAACATCCCTGCTGAAAATATCTTTGCCGACTTCAACGAGGCTCTCTCGAAGCCGAAGTTGGCTGATGCAGTTGTTATCGCAACACCCGACAACCTCCACTATGAGCCCTGTATGAAGGCTCTGGCGTTGGGTTATGACGTTCTGCTCGAGAAGCCCGTTGCTCCGACCGAGAAGGAGTGTCGCGACATCCTCAAGCAGGCCAAAAAGTACAATCGCATCGTTGCTGTTTGCCACGTTTTGCGCTACGCTCCCTACTTCCGCGCGCTGAAGGAGGTTGTTGATTCGGGCGCTATCGGTGATTTGGTAAGCATTCAGCACATGGAGCCCATCGAGTATGGTCATATGGCTCACTCATACGTTCGTGGTAACTGGCCATTGGCAGAGAAGACAACCCCGATTATCTTGGCTAAGTCGTGCCACGACCTCGACATTATGCGCTGGATTGTGAACAAGCCTTGCGAGGTGATCTCGGCTGAGGGTTCACTCCACCTCTTCCGCCCCGAGAATATGCCCGAGGGTGCAACCGAGCGTTGTATCGACAACGTAGACGGCAAGGATTGCCCGCACGAGAAGGAGTGCCCCTACTCGGCTAAGCATGTCTATCTCGAGAGAAAGAAGCACCTCTATGTATTCGATGCTCCCAACAACGATCCGAAGATTATCCGCGAGAAGCTCAAGACTACCAACTACGGCCGTTGCGTATTCCGTTGCAATAACGACCAGTGCGACCACTATGTAGCAACTATCCGCTTCAAGGATGGTATTACCGCAAGCTTTACGATGGATGCCTTCACTCCGTGGGGTGGCCGCCGTACCCGCATCATGGGTACCAAGGGCTTCATCGAGGGTGATATGAAGACCTTTAAGTTCTATGATTTCCGCACGGGTCACACCAGCGTATGGGATCAGAAGGTTAGCGAGATTGCAGGCTACAAGGGTTCGGGTCACGGTGGTGGCGACCACGCTTTGGTACGCGACTTCCTCCGCGCAGTATCTGCTCACGACGAGAGCCTTCTCTCGAGTACAATCGACGTTTCAATCGAGAGCCACGTTATGGGCTTCATGGCCGAGAAGAGCCGTAAGTCTATGAAGAAGGTTAAGGTTGAGTAATCCTCACATATATTATTATATGGTATGGGCGTGTCCGATTACGGGCACGCCCATCATTTTAATGTCATGAAGCTGATGGCTACCACAAAATCGGCTCCTTGCCTATACTCTCGAGATAGTTGTTGGCTTGCGAGAAGTGGCGACAGCCGAGAAATCCCCTATATGCCGAGAGGGGCGAGGGGTGAACAGCCTTGAGTATCAGGTTGCGCAAAGGGTCGGCAATGGCACCCTTGCGCTGGGCATAACTACCCCACAACATATAGACCACACCCTCCTTACGCTCAGCCACGGCTCTGACAACTGCATCTGTAAACTGCTCCCAGCCCTTGCCTGCGTGGGATGCTGCCTCGTGCTCACGCACAGTAAGCACCGCATTGAGCAGCAACACACCCTGCTCTGCCCAGCGGTCGAGATTTCCCGTGAGAGGTATCTCGGCACCCGTATCGGAGTGCACCTCCTTGAAGATATTTTGCAACGAGGGCGGGAATGGCACCCCATCCGCCACCGAGAAGCACAAGCCGTGAGCCTGACCCGGACCATGATAGGGGTCTTGACCGATAATCACAACCTTCACCTTATCGAACGGACACTTGTCGAAGGCTCGAAATATATTCGAGCCACGCGGATAGATGCGGTGCGCAGCATACTCATCGCGCACAACACGAGTCAGTTGCTCGAAGTAGGGTTTTTCGAATTCGGGAGCGAGAATATCCTTCCAGTCCTGTGCAATTTTTACCTCCATAGGGTCGTTGTTTAGGTGTAAGTATTTGTATTTTGCGTAAAATTAAGAAAAAAATTTGGAATTTATGCAGTGCAGGCGTATCTTTGCACGCCCTTTCGGGGGAAAACAAAATGTGGATAGATTTGACTGATTGCAACCACAATAAAAAATCGCTAAAACAGCATCTTTTATTAAAGCAGCCAATCTTCCCATTTTAGCACAAATACTTTAACTGTTAAAATTTGTACTATGGGATTTTTATTTACATCAGAGTCGGTGTCTGAGGGACACCCCGACAAGGTTTCGGACCAGATTTCCGATGCTATTCTCGATGAGTTTTTGCGCCACGACGAGCAGGCAAAGGTCGCTTGCGAGACACTCTGCACCACAGGCTTAGTAGTTGTTTCGGGCGAGGTGCGCTCGGAGGCGTATGTCGATGTTCAGGGCGTGGCACGCCGTGTTATCGACCGCATCGGCTACAACAAGAGCGAGTATCAGTTCGATGCTGCATCGTGCGGCATTCTCTCGGCTATTCACGAGCAGTCGCCCGACATCAATCAGGGCGTTGTGCGAGCTGCCGAGGAGGAGCAGGGTGCCGGTGACCAGGGTATTATGTTCGGCTACGCTTGCAACGAGACTCGCGAGTTGATGCCCGCAACACTCATCCTTTCGCACGTCATCCTCAAGGAGTTGGCCGACATCCGCCGCGAGGGCGAGGTTATGACCTACCTGCGCCCCGACTCGAAGAGCCAGGTGACTATCGAGTACGACAACGAGAGTCGCCGTCCGTTGCGAGTGCATACCATTGTGGTTTCGACCCAGCACGATGAGTGGGCAGAGTCGGAGCAGATTAAGGAGGATGTACGCACCATTCTCATTCCGCGCGTGAAGGCTCGCCTGGAGCGTGCCAACGACCGTTTGGCCGACCTTATCGGCGAGGATTATATCCTCCACGTCAACCCCACGGGCAAGTTCGTAATCGGTGGTCCTCACGGAGATACAGGCCTCACAGGTCGCAAAATTATTGTCGACACCTACGGAGGTCGTGGTGCTCACGGAGGAGGCGCCTTCTCGGGTAAGGACTCTTCGAAGGTTGACCGTTCGGCAGCATACGCAGCCCGCCACATCGCCAAGAATATGGTGGCAGCCGGCATCGCTGACGAGGTTTTGGTTCAGGTTTCGTATGCTATCGGCATCGCTCAGCCGTTGTCGGTCTATGTCGACACCTACGGAACTAATCACCTCTCGATGAACGATGGCGAGTTGGCCGAGCGCATCGCCAAGTTGTTCGACCTGCGCCCCGCAAGCATCGTTAAGCGTTTCGGCTTGAAGAATCCTATCTTCGAGGCGACAGCATCATACGGTCACTTCGGAAATCGCCCCTACACCCGTACCATGAAGTTGGTGCGTGAGGGCAAGGAGGTCGAGCGCGAGATTGAGTTCTTCGGCTGGGAGCGACTGGATGCAGTCGAGATGCTCCGCAAGGAGTTCGGATTGTAGTAATCCGTTGCTATTAAACAAATTAGGGTTGGCTAAAACAGTCAACCCTAATTTATTTGCGATAGTTTACAAGCGCCCTATGCCTCGATGATAGCCCTCAGAACTCCATCGGCATCATAGCCACACTCGGCATACAGTTCGGAGGGGGTACCCTGCTCGACAAAACGGTCATCTATGCCGAGAGTTCGACACTTAACATCGTAACCATTGTTATTGAAGAATGCCGATACAGCCTCACCGACACCGCCTCGCAACACTCCATCCTCAACGGTAATCACTCGCTTGAACTTGGCAGCCACCTCGTGCAGCAACGCCTCATCCAGCGGTTTGGCAAATCGAAGGTCGTAGTGAGCAACATCGAAGCCTTGCTGCGCAGCAAGTTCAATCGCCCGAGCAGCAAACTTTGAGGTGGTACCTATCGACAACACAGCCACATCCCGACCCTCTTTCAAGCAGCGACCCTTACCGATAGGGATGCTCTCGAAATCACAATCACGCCAGCGAACTCCCTCACCGCAACCACGCGGATAGCGAATAACAAACGGACATCCTGCATGCAGGGCAGTGTACATCATATTGCGCAACTCGCTCTCGTTCATCGGAGCCGCAACCACCAAGTTGGGCACACAACCAAAGTATGCCAAATCGAAGGCTCCATGGTGCGTTGCACCATCCTCGCCCACCAAGCCACCTCGGTCAAGGCACATCACCACCGACAGGTTTTGCAACGCAACATCGTGAATGACATTATCGTATGCTCGCTGCATAAACGTAGAGTAGATATTACAAAACGGCACAAGGCCCTCGGTAGCCAATCCTGCCGAGAAGGTCACAGCGTGACCCTCGGCAATACCCACATCGAAGCAACGCTCGGGCATCTGCTCCATCATTATCGTCATCGAGCAGCCTGTCGGCATCGCCGGAGTGATACCAACCACTCGCTCGTCAATACGGGCCAAGTCGAGCAACGTCTGACCGAAGACATCCTGATAGCGGTCGGCCTTGCAGGTCGTCTTCAAGCGTTCGCCCGTAGCGACATCAAAACGCCCCGGGGCGTGCCACTCTGTCGGATTCTTCTCGGCAGGAGCGTAGCCCTTACCCTTCAGAGTAACCACATGCAACACCTTCGGTCCCGAGATATTGCGCAAATCGGTAAGAGTGCGCACCAACTCTTTGACATTATTGCCATCGATGCGGCCGAAGTAGCGGAAGTTAAGGCTCTCGAAGAGATTGGAGTTATTCATCAAGCCCTGCTTAACCATATTGCCCACCTTACGACACATTCGCAGAATGCATGGAGTATAGCCCAGAACGCGCCACAAGCCTCGCTTCACACGATTATAGACCTTCGAGGTTGAGACCCTTGTCAAGTAGCGACCAAGTGCACCGGTCGGCTCGTCGATAGCCATATTGTTATCATTCAGGATGACCAGAATATCACAATTCTTGCCATCACCGGCATTATTCAGACCCTCGAATGCCAAGCCGCCCGTCATCGAGCCATCACCAATAACAGCAACAACCTTACGCTCCTCGCCCTTCAACTCCGAGGCTTTGGCCATTCCGAAAGCAGCCGAGATTGAGACCGAGGCGTGACCGCTACCGAAAGCGTCATATTCGCTCTCGTCCCTCTTCGGGAAGCCGCTTATACCCCCCGCCTTGCGATTGTCGACAAAGCGTTCGCGGCGACCGGTGATAATTTTATGGGCGTATGCCTGATGACCCACATCCCACACGATGCGGTCCTCGGGCGTATCGTAGACATAGTGCAGAGCAACTGCCAACTCGACCGCACCAAGGCTCGAAGCGAGGTGCCCGGGATTCTCGGCACAGCACTCGACAATGTAACGCCTCACCTCCTCACAGTATTGAGGTAAGTCCGATATGGTCAGACCTTTCAGGTCGCTCGGCGAGTCGATTTGACTCAATAAATTACATTTATCTTTAGACATAGCGACACAAAGATAGCAAAATTTCGAAAAAATATGTATATTCGCAATGTGAAACATTGTATGCAGTAATGAAAATGTTGCATATAGCGACTTTTCGGAGCGCATTAAACATAGTGTAAAAGTATGAAATACAACAGAATTCTCCTCAAATTAAGCGGCGAATCGCTGCAAGGAACTCAGAAGTACGGCATCTCGACCGATATGTTGCAGACCTATGCCGAGCAGATTAAACAGGTGGTTGCACAGGGTGTACAGGTCGGAATCGTCATCGGTGGCGGCAATATCTTCCGTGGATTGCAAGGTGCAAAGCGTGGCTTCGACCGCGTGAAGGGCGACCAGATGGGTATGCTTGCAACAATCATCAACTCAATTGCACTGCAGTCGGCTCTCGAAGACAACGGAGTCAAGGCTAAGGTACTCACCTCGGTTTGCACCGAGCCTATCGGCGAGCACTACTCGAAAGCGAAGGCTTTGGAGTACCTCGAGAATGGATATGTAGTCATCATGGGCGGTGGCACAGGCAACCCCTACTTCTCGACCGACTCGGCTGCAGCGTTGCGCGGAGTGGAGATTGAGGCAGATGTTCTGCTCAAGGGCACTCGCGTTGACGGCATCTACACCGCTGACCCCGAGAAGGATCCCTCGGCAGTGCGCTTCGACGAGATTACATTCGATGAGGTTTACGAGCGCAACCTCCACATTATGGATATGACCGCCTTCACGCTCTGCAAGGAGAACGGATTGGAGATTATCGTATTCGATATGGATACCAGAGGCAATCTCGGAAAGGTTCTTGCAGATGCAAAGATTGGAACATTGGTTAAGTTGTAATGCTCGACCAAAACTATTATTAAAACAAAACAAACATTATGGCAACAAAACGTAACGGAACAACCCGCCTGGTGGTATTGGCCGTATTGGCAATCGTTGTAGGAGTGATTATCTGGTTGCTGCCGACAGCGCAGGCTCAGAACAACCAACAGCAGGATATGGATGCCGCCATCGTCAACAGCACACTGATCAAGGTTGGCGACAAGGCTCCCGACTTCACGGTCGAGATGCTCGATGGCTCGAAACTCTCGCTCTCATCGCTCAAGGGCAAGGTCGTACTTGTAAACTTCTGGGCTACATGGTGCCCGCCCTGCCGCGAGGAGTTAAAGTATGTACAAAAGGATATCGTCGACCGCTTTGCCGGTCGTGATTTCGCCTTTGTGGCTATCTCGCGCGGAGAGGCTCGCGCAAAGGTGGAGGCCTTCGTTAAAGAGCACGGCTACAAGTTCCCCATTGCTCTCGACCCGCAACAGACCGCCTACAAACTCTTCGCTTCGAACTACATCCCCCGCAACTTCCTCATCAACCGTGAGGGCAAGGTTGCCTTCTACGGTGTGGGATACGATGCTAAGGAGTTCAAGCACCTTATTTCCGAAATTGAAAAAACCTTAAATAGCAAATAACTATGGATACCAACACCATTCTTGACGATGCTTCGCGCAGAATGCAGAAAGCAATCGACTTCCTTGAGGAGACCTTGTTGAACATTCGTGCCGGTAAGGCTTCGACCAACGCTCTCAACGGCGTATTTGTCGATTATTACGGCTCACAAACACCCGTGTCGGGCGTGGCAAGTGTCACCGTACCCGATGCCAAGACCATCCTCATCCAGCCGTGGGATAAGAATATGATTCGCCTTATCGAGAAGGCTATCATCGACTCGAACATCGGACTCACCCCCTCCAACAACGGTGAGCATATCCGTCTGACGATGCCCCCCGTGACCGAGGAGCGCCGTAAGGAGTTGGTTAAGCAGGTGAAGGGCGAGGCCGAGAATGCAAAGATTAGCCTGCGCAATGCTCGCCGTGATGCTGTCGAGGCATTCAAGAAGGCCCAGAAGGAGGGTATGCCCGAGGATGAGGCTAAGGATGGCGAAACCCGTTCGCAGAAGCTCCTCGAGAAGTACACCAAACTCCTCGATGTAGCAATCGAGAAGAAGGAGAAGGAGATTATGACCGTCTAAACGGAGTGCTCGGCAGGGGTGATTGGGCGAACTCAAGCCTCACCCGCCCCTCTTAGCATATACTCCACGGAGAGGGCCACAGTGACCCTCCGTCCAACCCAAACGATGAAAAAACTCGTTTACATATTTATATTTTGCGCCTTGACCCTCTCGACCACGGAGGGTCATGCGCAGATTTATGCCAAGCTGAATGCTCTGTATGCTTGTGTGGGAGTAATCAACCCGCAGGTAGAGTTCCGCTTGACACCCCACTCCTCATTCCAGACCGAAATAGTCTACTCGCCCTGGCAGTCAATCAAGGGACATCCGATGCACTTCGGAATCTTTATGAATGAGTACCGCTACTTCTTCAAGGAGCATAATCGCGGATTTTATGTTGGAGGCAATGTCGGCATGATGGCATTCAAGATGTCGAAGCCGTACTTCCTGAATGGGCACTTCGGCCTGCAAAATCGTTACTGCAGAGGCTACGGATTTATGCTCGGAGCCGCAATCGGCTACGAGTATCAGTTCTGCCAGAGGTGGATACTCGATGCATTTGTCGGATTCTCGTGGATGCACAGCACCTACAACGGCTACTCGCTCAACCACGAAATCGACCTCTACCCCAATCGCCCCGCATGGAAAGAGCCACCCTCTCCCGACCCATTCAACTATTCGGCCGAGTGGATGCCCAACAAAATCGGATTGTCTATCGGATATCTGATATTTAAGCCTAAAAAGTAATTTTTGCCTTGTAGCAACTTTTCTTCGCACCTTTTAGAAAAAAGGGGCCTTTGCCAGTTTGCCATTCGGGCAACTGCCGCTTTCTTTTTCCTTGCACCTTTTAGAAAAAAGGTGCCCAAAACCTTTCAACCGAAACTGCGTTTCGGGGAACTTGACGATGTGAGAGTTTAAGTTTTAGGTTGCGGGGCTTTGGTTGTCTGCGACAATAATCAAAACGGGACAAGTAGCCTTTTTTTGTAAGCAAGCTTCCAACAGGCTACTTATCCCATTTTGCAGTATCCTTGCGGATACCACAAACCCTCGAAAACAAAAAAAGTTGTCGTCTAACTCATAATCCCCAGTGTCCCCACTCTCCCCATAAGCAGTCGCAGACTGCGCTCCTAAGTGCCCCATCTAACCCAAAGAACTGGGGTGACTGGGGTGACTGGGGAAACTGAGGACACTGGGGAGGGGTAGAGTTACGACAATT
>JAGBTZ010000023.1 GCA_017631055.1 Alistipes sp. | reverse complement strand
GTTCACGCCCTCATTCGAGAGGTTGTCGGTTGTGATGTCCTCAGTACAACCAACCATTGCACCTGTTGCAACGAGCAAAGATGCTACATAGCAAAAAATCTTTTTCATAATCTTCATCTCGTTTTAAGGTTAATAGAACGCTACTTCTTCATCCTTTTCAACCTGCTCGATTGAATCGGCGAAACCACGCTCGATGAGAACTTCTGTAAGCTCTACTTCGGGCTGTAAATAAGTTTGTTTGTTCATAGTTTAATAAATTTGGTTAAAATTGTGTGTTTGTTTGTGTAAATCGTTGTGTGCTAATAAATTAAACCCAAAAATCCCCCCCCCGATTTCTCGGGAGAGGGATTTTTTCGCGTATTTGTAGCAAAAATAGTAATTTCCACCCGAATTACCAAATTTTTCGGGTGGAAATCAGTGAGTTAAATCGAAAAAAATATCGCTTTTCGGTCGGTTTGGGGCTCTCTACTTGACGTAAATCAGATTGAGTCCGTCACGGATGGGTACGATAACGCTCTCGACCCTCTCGTCTTCGCGCACCATGCGATTGAACTCTATGAGAGCCTGAGTGTGGCGGTCGTTGTGGGCTACGGGTTGCACCACCTTGCCGTACCACAAAATGTTGTCGGCAATCATCACCGAGCCACTATGAACAAGCGGTCGGCCTCCGTTATCACCCATCAGCATACGATAGTAGTCGGGGTATTCGCGCTTGTCGCCATCAATAAAGACCATATCGAACTCGCCACCGAGCGTGGGTGCGATGTCGAGTGCCGAGCCGATGTGGAGAAAAATCTTATCGCCATGGGGTGAGCGGTCGAAAAACGACTGCGACAACGGCTCCAACTCATCCTCGACCTCGCAGGTGTGCAGTTCGCAACCCTCCTCCAATCCGGCAGCCATACACAACGCCGAGTAACCCGTGAAGGTGCCGATTTCGAGTATTCTGCGTGGGCGATGCATGCGGACAAGCAACTCGAGCAGCTTGCCCTGAACGTGCCCCGAAATCATACGAGGCTGAATAACACGCAGATTGGTCTCGCGGTCGAGTTCGTGAAGCAGCTCGTCCTCGGGCGAGGTGTGGTCGTGAATATATTTTTCGAGTAAATCCATAGGTTGGGGCTATTTATACATTAGTGTTGAGTTGTTGGCGAAAATCTCGTTGGCGACATCCATAATCTGCTCGGCCTTGACCGCTTGCACCTTGCGACAAATCTCATCAAAGGTGTCGACCTCGTTGTGGATGAGCAGGCTCTTGCCCAAACCGAGCATATAGCCCTCATTGGCATCCATCGAGATTGCGAGTTGGGCGATAAACTGCTTCTTGGCCATAGACAATCGGCGAGCAGTCAGCGGCTCGCTCTGCAATTGGCGTAGCTGGCTGTCGATAAGCTCAAGGCAGTGGTCTGTGTTGTCGTGCTCGCAGCTGAAATAGATGGCCACGATGCCCGAGTCGCAATAGGGCGTGTATGAGGCCTCGATATTGTACGAAAGTCCATTCTTCTCGCGCACCAAGACGTTGAGCAGCGAGTTGGCGCATGGACCACCGAGTATGTTCACAAGCAGTGCGAGTGGCAATCGTTGTGGCTCGAGAATGCCGTAGGCGCGGTTGCCTACGATGCAGTGGGTCTGGTGGGTATGCTTCGCAACGCTCTTGAAGAAGGGCTTATGTGCCGAGGGCGCTACCCTATCATATCCGCGCACTGTGGCCTCCTGCTCGGCAAGGTATCGCCTTGCAACCTGCTCGGCTACATTGGCCGAAAAGTTGCCGGTCGAAGCGAAGACCATGCGGTCGGTGGTGTGAGTGCGGCGGCGGAAACGCTTTATCGCCTCGCTGTCAAATCGAGCAAGCGAGGCCTTGCTGCCCAGGATGTTGTGCCCGAGGTCCGAACCCTCGAAAATCATATCCTCAAAGGTGTCGAAGAGCATCTCCGTAGGCGAATCCTTGTAGGTGTTTATCTCGTCGATGATAACTTCGCGCTCCTTGGTCATCTCCTTGTCGGGGAAGGTCGAGTTGAACGCCACATCGGCAATAAGTTCGACCGCCTTCGAGAAGTCGCTGCGCAGGAATGTGGCGTGAATGGTGGTATCCTCCTTGGTGGTGTAGGCGTTGAGTTCGCCTCCGAGGTTTTCCAGACGGCAATTGACCTGAAAGGCCTTGCGGCGGGTTGTCCCCTTGAAGAAGCCGTGCTCGGTGAAGTGTGCCAAGCCGTGCTCCGAAGAGAGCTCGTCACGACTGCCGGCATTTATCGCCAGGGCGCAATGTGCAACCTTGCTGCGTACTTGGCGGTGGATGCCTCGTATTCCGTTGGGTAGTGTGTAGATGTAAAAATCCATTATTTATTACTCTTCGTTTTCGTTTTGAGATACTCTCCGGTGTAACTTTCGCTGCACTTGGCAAGGTCGGCAGGAGTGCCCTCAAAGACGAGATTTCCGCCCCTGTCGCCAGCCTCGGCTCCGAGGTCGATGACCCAATCGGCACACTTGATAACTTCGGTATTGTGCTCGACAATGACGATTGTGTGCCCGTTCTCAACCAAAGCGTTAAATGCTGCGAGTAACTTATTGATATCGTGGAAGTGGAGTCCTGTGGTTGGCTCGTCAAAAATGAACATTATCTGCCCCGAAGTGCTATCCTTCGCAAGGAACGAAGCGAGCTTCACGCGCTGGCTCTCACCGCCCGAAAGGGTCGAGGATGATTGGCCGAGTTTGACATATCCCAAACCGACATCCTGCAATGGGCGCAGTCGCTCGACTATACGGCGGCAGGTCGGGTTGGACTTATCCTCGCCAAAGAACTCCATAGCACTGTCGACACTCATCTCGAGTATGTCGTAGATATTGTGGTCGCGATACTTGACCTCGAGGGTCTCGTCTTTGAAACGCTTACCCTTGCACGCCTCGCAGACCAACTCTACATCTGCCATAAATTGCATTCCGACCTTGATAACACCCTCGCCCTGGCACTCCTCGCAGCGACCACCTGCCACATTGAACGAGAATTGCATCGGGGTCATGCCTGTATGAACGGCATATGGCTGCTCCGAGAAGAGTTTTCTAATCTCGTCATACGCCTTCAGGTAGGTAACGGGATTTGAACGGGTTGATTTGCCGATGGGATTTTGGTCGATAATCTCGACCGAGCGCAGCAACCCGACATCGCCATCTATGCGGTCGTGGTCACCCGGTTTGTCGCCAACATCGGCTGTCAGGCGGTGCAGTGCGGGGTATAAAATTCCCTTCACAAGCGAAGATTTGCCGCTACCGCTCACTCCCGTTATGCAGGTCATAACTCCGAGCGGAATACGGATATCTATATTTTTGAGGTTGTTCTCTCGGGCTCCACGCACGATAATCGAGTTGCTCCAGCCGCGCACCGAGGTCGGAACTTCAATTTTGCGTCTACCCTCGAGGTAGTCGGCTGTGATGCTGTTCGGCGCCTTGCGCAAGCGGTCGGGAGTGCCTGCAAAGACCACCTCACCGCCATACTCGCCCGCTCTCGGGCCTATGTCGATGATGTAGTCGGCTGCACGAATAATCTCCTCCTCGTGCTCGACCACGATAATCGTATTGCCCAAGTCGCGCAACTGCTTGAGTACCTTGATGAGTCGCTCCGTATCGCGCGGATGTAGTCCGATGCTCGGCTCATCGAGAATGTAGAGCGAGCCCGTGAGGTTGCTGCCAAGCGATGTCGAGAGATTTATGCGCTGGCTCTCACCACCTGAGAGGGTCGATGAAAGGCGATCTAAGGTGAGATAACCCAAGCCGACATCGCTCAAGTATTGGAGTCGGTTGCGTATCTCAGTGAGGATTCGCTCGGCCGTTGTGGTGTCATACTCATCGAGCTCCAGCGTTGAGAAGAAGTCGATAAGCGCATCTGCCGACATCCTGACAAGTTCGGCAATTGTGCGCCCTCCGACCTTGACGTAGAGTGCCTCCTTGCGCAGACGGTCGCCTCCACACTCGGGGCAGGTGGTTTTGCCTGTATAGCGTGCCTTCATCACTCGGAACTGAATCTTGTGTCGCTCCTTGCCGATGTAGTCGAAAAACTCGTTCAGACCGTGAAAATGCTCATTTCCGAGCCATAGCAGATGTTTCTGCTCGGGGGTGAGTTCGTGATATGGTGCATGTATCGGGAAGTCGAAGAGGTAGGCACTCGACACGAGTTGATCTCGCCACCAACGCATCGTGTCGCCCCTCCAACAAGCAATGGCATTGTCGTAGATACTGCGGCTCTTGTCGGGCACCACCAAATCCTCATCTATGCCCGTGACCTTACCGTAGCCCTCACACTTGGGGCACGCTCCTATCGGATTGTTGAACGAGAAGAGGTGTTCGGTCGGTCGCTCAAACTCGATGCCGTCTGCCTCGAAACGTGACGAAAATTCGCGGCTCTCATCGCCGATGATAATGTTGCAGATTCCGTTGCCGTAGTTGAAGGCGCGAGCTACTGCATCCCTTAGGCGTGAGGCTGTGTCGTCATCGTCTGCAATTTTGGCACGATTGAGTATTGTAAGGATTCCGTTTGCTGATGTTTCGAGCGAGATTTGCGGCATAAGATCCTCAATGAGCACTACCTCCCCCTCGATATACAATCGTTGGATACCTTCGGCTATTAGTAGCGTTAGTTTCTCGATAATTCCCTGGCCATCGGTGAGTTGCAGTGGCGCTGCAATCATTACACGAGTACCCTCCTCGTGCGCGAGAATGTAGCGTACCACCTCATCCGTATCGTAACACTTAACCTCTCGGCCCGAGATTGGCGAAATAGTCTTGCCAATGCGGGCGTAGAGTAACTTAAGATAGTCGTAAATCTCTGTTGTGGTGCCTACGGTCGAGCGAGGATTGCGGGTGTTGACCTTCTGCTCGACAGCTATGGCGGGAGCAATGCCCGAAATCTGCTCAACATCGGGCTTATTTATTCGCCCGAGAAATTGGCGGGCGTATGCCGACAGACTCTCGACGTAGCGGCGCTGACCCTCGGCAAAGATGGTGTCGAATGCCAGGGTCGACTTTCCCGAGCCCGACAGACCTGTGATGACGGTCAGCGTGTTGTGGGGAATATCGACATTGATATTCTTGAGGTTGTGTACCCTTGCGCCTTTGATATGTATCGTATGTTTCGTCATTACTTGCAATAAAATTGTTCCATCCGAACAGCCAATGGCTAATGGCTAATGGCCTCCTCTATACTCGCTCCTTCGACCTTTTGCAACTTGCCGAGTAGTGCTTCGGCTCGGCTCTCTCGCATCGAGAGTTGCATCGTGCAGAGATTGTCGAACTCTTGGGAGAGTATGTTGGGTTGCTCCTCCTTGATTATGCGCATCACGTCATTCATCACCAGGTAGGGAAACTCGATTGTAAACACCCTATCGACCGTCTTTTCGATTATCTCTGCCTCCTCGATAACTGCTGCAGCCGACTCTTTATATGCCGAAATAAGCCCTGAAACGCCCAATTTTGTGCCACCAAAGTAGCGGACAACAACAATCAGGCAGTCGGTGAGAGAGTTCGACAACAACTGTCCCAAAATAGGCTTACCTGCCGTGCCCGAGGGCTCACCATCATCGTTGGCTCGGAACTGTTCGCCGTGAGGGCCCATACGCCAAGCGTAGCAGTGGTGCGTGGCGTCGTAGTGTCGCTTATAGAGCACCTCCAATAGTTCGCGAATCTCCTCCTCGGAGTGCACAGGATAGGCGTAAGTGAGAAATTTGCTACTCTTCTCCTTATATATCGCCTCGGCCGGTGCGGCGATGGTTAGGTATGAATCCCTTACTTCTGCCACTTGTGCTTAGTTTATCTTGTTGAAAATTCTATCCCAACGAACTCCGCCCTTCTCCTTGTCAGACGAAAACCAGATAAATGAAGCCTTGCCTACGATGTGATCCTCGGGAACAAATCCCCAAAAACGCGAGTCTGCCGAGTTGTGGCGGTTGTCGCCCATCATCCAGTAATAATCCATTGCAAAGGTGTAATCGGTGGCAGGTGTGCTGTCAATCAAAATCTGCTCGCCATCGACCTTGAGTGAGTGACCCTCGTAGGCGGTGATAATGCGCTCGTAGAGAGGTAGATTTTCGAGCGAGAGGGCGACTGTTGCACCCTTTTGCGGAATCCACAGCGGCCCGAAGTTATCCTGAGTCCAGGGGTAATTCTCGTTGTGGGGGAATGCTTCGCCATTGGCAACGGTAGCGTTGTATTTGGTTACATTCACTACATTCGACATCGCTTTTACCCTCTGGGCGGCCTCCTCGGTCATGGTCATATAGTAGTAGTTGCCACTGCCACTCCACTCGGTGATGCCGATATGCTCGATAGCGTACTTGGTTATGGGCGATGAACTCTGCACAAAGTAGATGTGTTGCTTGCCGGGTAACTCCTGTTGTTTTTGCCCATTGACGTAGAGTTCTGTGTCGATGATGCGGATGGTGTCGCCCGGTATGCCGACACAACGCTTGACGTAGTTCTCGCGCTTGTCTACGGGACGGGAGATTACGGTGTAGTCACGATTAAGACGTGCACGACCGGCCTCCTCGCCGAGTTCGGATGTGTATTGGCGCAGAACATCGTAGTAGGTCACAGCCTGATTTTCGAGCAGCACGGTGTCGCCTGCCGGGAAGTTGAAGACCACAACATCATCTCTTTTGACCTTGCCCAATCCCTTCAGGCGGTGATAGGGCCACTTGATAGCCTCCGAGAATGATTTTTTGCTCTGCGACCAAGGCATGGTGTGATGCACAAAGGGGAATGAGAGAGGTGTGTTGGGGACTTGCGGACCATACGAGAGTTTGCTGACGTAGAGATAATCGCCGATAAGCAGACTCTTCTCCATCGAGGAGGTCGGAATGACGTAGAGTTGGAATACGAAGATGTGAATCAGCGTAGCTGCTACCGTTGCGAAGATGATAGCGCTCACCCACTCGTATACGAAATTGTATGCCGCACTGCGCTTGCGCAACTCCTCGTTGTGGCGCCAAACGTAGCGGTAGAAGAGTCGGGATATGTATAGGTCATAAATCACGGCCAATCCGAGCAACATCCACAAATTGCCTGTCCAGACCACCGCCAACAGCGTGTAGATGACGGCTACGAGAGTGAATTTGACCCAACGGTTTTTGAAAAAAGTTTTTATCTTGTTCATCTTGTTGAATTTACGTTGTGTTAGTGACTATTGCAAGAGGTCATCCATCGAGTAGCAACCCTTTTTACCGCAGAGGAACTCCGCTGCAACAACCGCACCCATAGCCAGTGTGCGGCGATTCTTGATGATGTGCGTGATTTGCAACGTGTCATCCTCCGAATCGTAGGTTACGGTGTGAATGCCCGGAACTTCGCCCTCGCGCAGTGAGGTTATGGCGATATTTTCGGGAGCGGCCTCGCCCATCGAGTGGATGATAGTCTCACCCTCGGCATCAAACTCCACTACGGTCGGATTCTCCCAGCCTGACTTGCGGTCCAATTCGGCCAGCACACCCTCGGCAAGAGTTATCGCCGTGCCACTCGGAGCATCCTTCTTGTGGATGTGGTGTACCTCTTCGATTGCAACCTCATACTGCGGGTGGTTGTTCATCAACTCGGCAAGGCGACGGTTGAGGCGGAACATCATATTTACGCCTAACGAGTAGTTCGAGGCGTAGAATAGAGCACCGCCCTTCTGCTCGCAGAGCGCCTTCAGCTCCTCCAATCGCTCGGTCCAACCGGTGGTTCCGCTAACAACGGGTGTTGCCGCCTCGATGCAACAGCGGATGTTGTTGTATGCCGTAGCGGGTGTCGTAAATTCGATTGCGACATCTACCCCTTTGAGATTCTGCTCATTAAGCTCGGCTGCGTTAGCCTCGTCTATGATAAGTGACACGGTGTGTCCTCGCTCGATAAGGATACGCTCGATTTCGTGACCCATCTTGCCGTATCCGATAATTACTGCTTTCATCTTCTCTAAAGTTTTGTAATCCGCAAATATACGAAAAAACGATGAGAAAACGTGCGTAATTGTGAGATGTTTTACGAATTATCTGATTTTGTACTTTTTGCCGCACTCCGTGTCGAATTCTACTATGTAGAAATTTCCCTCTTTGTAACTATCGTACTTTGCCAAATCAACCGTTATGGGAGTTCTGCTACGCACCTTGCATCTTTGTCCTGCGAGCGAGAGAATACAGCCGCTCTTAATCACTCCGTTTTGCCATTTAAGGTCAATCTCAAAGGCTCCACGAGCCCGCAGACCTCGGAATGATCCACTCTTCCAAGCAGATGGCAATGCCGGCAGAAGATCTATTGCGCCACTCTGGGACTGCAACAGAAGTTCTACTACACCTGCCGGAGCGCCTAAGTTGCCGTCAATCTGGAACGGAGGGCCTACATCCAGCAGATTGGGATAGGTGCCACCCTCAATGCCTTTGTATACCTGCTTGGTTTGGCGAGTGACGTTGAGCAGAAGTCGATAAATCGAGTAGGCCTTTTCACTGTCGAGTAGTCGTGCATAAAGACCTATTCTCCAACCTGTTGACCACCCCATTGCTCTGTCGCCTCGTCTATGTAATGTCTGCTTGATGGCCTCTGCCAATTCGGGAGTGGTGGTCGGGGTTATCTGGTTGAAGGGGAACAGACCGATTAGATGTGAGAGGTGGCGGTGCTGGGGATCGCGCTCTTCGAAGTCATGATACCACTCTTGGAGGTAGCCGTTGGGGCTGATTTGGTAGGGATAGAGTTGTGATACTGTGCTTTGCCGCTTCTCCTACAGCGGTTTATCTATGTCTAAAACCTCTGCTGCCGAGATTGTCGCTGTCAGCACTTCGCGTATGATTGCCAAATCGCAAGTCGAACCATAGCAAGTAGCGACAACTTTGCCGGTTGAGGGGTCAATAAATTCGTTTTCGGGAGATGTTGAGGGAGAAGGAACAAGATACCCTTGCTTATCTTCAACGAGAAAATCACAGCAAAACTCCGCAGCTCCTTTCAATAGCGGATATGCTACCTCGGCAAGATATTTTTGGTCTAATGTGTATAGATAGTGCTCCCATAAGTGGGTAGCCATCCACCCTCCTCCCATATTCCAATTTGCCCAGCGAGGTTTGCCTCGTTGCTCTCCTACGGGGTTGGACATTGCCCAAATATCGGAGTTGTGGCATGCAGCCCAGCCGCTGCAATCGTAGTAGTTGCGGGCGGTATATGTTCCTGTTTTGGCAAGATTTGAGATGAATGAGAGCATAGGCTCGTGCAGCTCTGAAAGATTCATAACTTCTGTAGGCCAATAGTTCTGCTCGACGTTTATGTTTGTCGTGTAGTTACTCTTCCATTCGGGGTGTAAGGCCTCATTCCAAATGCCTTGCAAGTTCATTGGAACAGAGTTAGTGCGTGATGCCGAGATGGTCAGATAACGCGAAAAATGGAGATATAGAGCCTCTAAATCCCTATCCTCGCCTCCATTTGTATACTCTTGCAGGCGTTGGTCGGTCGGGATGTGTGATTTATCCTCGCCATTGAACTCTATATCAACACGGTTGAACAGAGATGAGTGGTCTGCAATATGCCGTTTGTGTAACTCCTTGAATTTATGTTTTTCAGCGTCTGTTAATTGTTGGTGGGCGACAGCCATATAGTCTCGACCCTCGCGAACAGGGTCTTTATCGTATCCATTGAAACTTGTGGCGGCAGTGATGAGCAGAACGACTCGTTTGCAATCGTGTAGTTGCAGTTTGTTCTCCGAAAATGTAATCTTGCCATCATACTCGACAGGTTTTACTAAGGTTGCAAAGTGGATTCCGCGATTCTCGTCCCAGAAAACCTCCTTGCTGTGGGTTATGTTGTAAGGTGCGTAACCCTCTGTTATCAGGATGCCGTCTGAGGTTGTTGTGGCGTGGTGTAACAGGCTTGGTAGAGATATCTCGCCATTGATTGTACCTCTGCCCTTTGCGACCAGCTCGATTGCCATAACTTTGTCGGGATTCGACACGAAATAGGTGCGGGTGTAGCGAGTGCCGTCAAGAGTGTAACCTATCTTTGTGGTGGCGGTTTTGAGGTCGAGTTCTCGACGATAGTTGGTAGCATTAGAATCATCTCCAAAGTCAATATGGAGCGTAGCCATAGGCTGGTAGCTCTGCGAGAAGTTTCCCTGCAAGTGGCGTTGCAATTTGTTGGCTTCGTAATACTTCTCATCCTCAAGAGCCTTGCGAACTTTTTCCAATGCCTCCTTTGTTGTGTTGGGGTCAACCTCCGGATTTACCGGCTCGCCTGACCATAATGTTATCTCGTTGAGGCTTATCTTCTCTTTGCCTACCCCTCCGTATATCGTAGCTCCCATCTGACCATTACCCATAACCAATGCCTCGATAAACTCATCGGCAGGGGTGTCGTACCACAACTTCATTCGGGACTCTTGCTTGTCGTTTGTATCGCAACTTGTGGTTATGGCTGCCATCAAAAGCAAAAGAGGAATTATTTTCTTCATTACGGATTGTATAAGGTCGTTAAATAAAATATGCATAGCAAAGTTAATAAATTCCTGAATTATCTGCTTGATTTGGGATAATTTTCTATCTTTGTAGTCGTTATGCGCTATTTTATCGAACTCAGATACAAGGGAGCCGCCTATTGCGGTTGGCAACGCCAGAATGATGTACCTTCGGTGCAGCAGACTCTGGAGTGTGCGCTATCTACCCTTCTGCGTGCCGAAATTGAGGTTGTCGGTGCGGGTCGAACAGATACGGGAGTCAATGCCTCGTACTATGTGGCGCACTTCGATACCGATGTGGCAATAGCCGATACGAAGCAACTGGTCTATAAACTCAATCTCGTTCTGCCTGAGGATATTGCGGTGTTCGGTATTCGGGAGGTGGCGCCCGAGGCTCACGCCCGCTTTGATGCCATACGCAGGGAGTATCGCTACTATGTCGAGCAGTCGAAAAACCCCTTTACACGCGAGGGCAGTTGGCAGTATTATGTGCCACTCGACATTGAGGCGATGAATCGTGCTGCGGAGTGCCTGTTGCGTTACGAGGATTTTACCTCGTTCGCTAAGCTGAACTCTAACAATAAGACCAATATCTGCCACGTCTACCACGCCGAGTGGGTGCGTGAGGAGAGTGATAGATTATGCTTCACGGTGGCGGCTGACCGCTTCTTGCGTAATATGGTGAGGGCTCTGGTCGGTACGTTGGTCGATGTGGGCAGGGGGCGCTATACGCCCGAGCAGTTCGAGGAAATTGTTGCCTCGCGGGATTTGTCGCGTTCGAGTGGCGGAGCACCGGCACAAGGCCTCTTCCTGAGCGATGTGCGCTACCCTGAGGATATCTTTCGTAAATCTACTAAGTGATTATAACCCAATAAATTAAAGTTATGAAGAATAAACAACAACTTATCACCGCTGCCATTTTCTGGTTGGGAGGATTTCTTATCGGTATGGCATTTGTGGGACTTGCACAACTTCCGGTTGAGGGCGAGTGGTTTAAGGGTCTAATGTTTGTAATTGCCGGCCTTGCATTTATGATTCCTGTGCCGATGAGCCTTTGGGCTTTGGTCTACTCGTTCTGGCAGTTCTACAAGTTGGGTAAGGGCGATGACGTTCAGGAGCGCAAGCGCAGAATTCACTACACCCTGCCATTGGCATTCCCCATTGCATCTACAGGTTTCTCGCTGCTGGGTGTTGTTATGGCTATAGCGTGGTTCTATGCTATCTATAAATGGGCAAGACCTTACTACGACAAGGAGCAGATGAAGGCTATCCTGTTCCACCGTGGTAATGTTAGTTGGGGTCGTTGTCTGCTCACTTGGATCAATGTGCTCTTCTTTGTCTTTGCGACTATCATTCCGTTGGTAATGGTTGCGTTGATACTCTTTGTAATCAATGCATTCGTATCTTCGGGCTCGCGTGGAGGCTCAAGTTCTGGCTCGGACTCGGATGGCTCGTCGGGCGATTCGTTCCGTTCATGCGGTAACTGTGCATACTACTCGAGTGCTGATGAGTGTCCATATACTCATTCTCACATGAATCCCAGCGACTCGTGCTCGAACTTTAAGCATCATATGTCTTAATCAGTAGTATCCTTGACGGATAGAATTAGGGCTGCTCGACTCTCGTGGTCAGGCAGCCCTTTCTCTTGCTTTGTTAGCCGTTACCTAAAACTCTAACTCCTTGAGTTTGCGGCGGATTTCATCGTTGCAGAGGTTGCCGATACTACCCTCGTGGGTGTGGTGTACCTCGCGTGTGGGGGTGTATTCGCCGGCCTTGACTTGCAGACCGATTGTGCGATAGGCCTCACGGAAGGGAACGCCCGACAAGACCATACGATTAACATCCTCCACAGTGAAGAGCGTGTCGTACTTCTTATCTTCCAGAATCGACTCGTTGACCTTGATATTCTGCGCCATAAAGTTGCACATATCGAGGCTCTTGCGCAACTCCTCGACTGCGGGGAAGAGGATGTCTTTCAAGAGTTGCAGGTCGCGGTGGTAGCCCACGGGGAGGTTGGTCGTCAGTAGCGAAATCTCGTTGGGTACGGCTTGCAGACGGTTGCACTTGCCTCGCATAATCTCAAAGACGTCGGGATTCTGCTTGTGAGGCATTATGCTCGAGCCTGTGGTGAGTTCGGCAGGCAGTGAGATAAATGCGAAATTCTGGCTCATAAACAAGCACGCATCCATTGCAAAACGGCCTATGGTCGAGGCGATTGCGGCTATGGCATAGGCAGTGGCACGCTCGCACTTTCCGCGACTCATCTGGGCCGCAACCACGTTGTAGTGCAGGTCAGCGAAGCCCAACAACTCGGTGGTCATCGTGCGGTTGAGGGGGAACGAAGAGCCATACCCCGCAGCCGAGCCGAGGGGGTTTTGGTTGGCGATGTCGTAGGCTGCACGGAGCAGTCGCAGATCGTCTGCAAGGCTCTCGGCATAGGCACCAAACCACAATCCGAATGACGAGGGCATAGCCACCTGGAGGTGGGTGTAGCCGGGCATTAAGACCTCTGCGTGGCGGTTGCTCATCTCGAGTAAAGTGGCACAAAGTCGCTGAACGTCAGCCCCGATAGCTGAAATCTCGTGGCGCAGGAAGAGTTTGATATCGACCAAAATCTGGTCGTTGCGTGAACGCCCCGAGTGAATCTTCTTGCCGACATCGCCCAAGCGGCGGGTAAGCAGTAGTTCGACCTGGGAGTGAACATCCTCAATCCCCTCCTCAATGCGGAACTCTCCGCGCTCAATCTCTGCAGCTATCTGCTCAAGTCCTCCGAGCAGGGTTTTAAGCTCCTCGGCAGTGAGCAAGCCGATGCTCTCGAGCATACGGATATGAGCCATCGAGCCCTGGACATCGTAGCGTGCAAGGCGCATATCTAATTGGCGGTCATTGCCCACGGTGTACTCTTCGATTGCGGCATCGACATCAATGCCCTTATCCCAAAGTTTAGTTGCCATATTGTTTGGTAAATTGCGTTAAATAATCTTCGTAAATAGCCATACCCTCAATGATTTCCGAGCGTAAGACGTACTCGTCTGCCGAGTGTGAACGATGGGTGTCGCCAATGCCCATTTTGAGCGTTGGGAAGCTCATTCGCGACATATCTGACGAGGTCTGCGACACAAAGAGCGAGCGACCGGCACGGGTGGCTGCTACTGCTAAAGGGTGCTCTTCCGAGATTGCCGATGCACGGATGCGGGTCGAGCGAGGTGTGACATCCGATTGGAGTGCCTCTGTGATGATTTCGACCACCTCCTCGTTGGTGTAGGCATCGGTGGTGCGGACATCGACCACGAATGAACAGCTGTCGGGGATGATGTTGTGTTGGGTACCTGCCGAAATCATAGTCGTCGAGATACCGATATTGCCCAAAAGTGGCGAAACTCGCTCAAACTTAAAGTTTTGCAGTTGCTCTATATCTTTGATTGCGACATATATCGCATTGACTCCTTGGCCATGTGCAGCGTGTCCGCTTGTGCCGTGAGCCTTGCAGTCGAGGACTACCAATCCCCTCTCGCCTATGGCTGCCTGCATATCTGTCGGCTCGCCAACGAGCGCCATATCGACCTTGTCAATGGCCGGAAGTAGGGCTCGAATACCCCTCTCACCGCCCCTCTCCTCCTCGGCAGAGATTGCTAACATAAGGTTGAATGGCAGTAGTTTATGCGCCCACGCAAGAAAGGTCTCGACAAGGGCTGCCACCGAAGCGCCTGCATCGTTGCTGCCCAAGCCGTAGATGCGACCACACTCCTCGTCGGGCGAGTAGGGGTTGCGAGTGTAGGATGCTGCGGGGCGAACGGTGTCGATGTGGGAGTTGAGCATTAGTGTTTCACGCTCAGGATTGTAACCGTCAGCGTAGGCATAGACGTTGTTGTATAGGCGTTTAGGCTCTACACCACCCTCCCTCAATCGGGCCTCGATAAGGTCGGCAACAGCCTCCTCCTCGCCGGTGTGCGAAGGGCGACTAATCATCTCCTTGAGTAGAGCGATTGCACGCTCCGAGCGTAATTTCAACTCCTCGTTCATAGTGTTTATCGTATTGATGTTCCGGCTTCGGGGTTTGTGAGTTCGTCAGAGTGTTTGATAACGACCCTCTGCAACCCCTCAGCTACCGAGCGCAGTGCATTCTCGACCTTGGGAATCATTCCATCACTGATTACGCCCTCGGCCCTCAGCGAGGGGTAACTCTCGGCTGTAATCTCCGAGATGAGCGTAGTGGGGTCGTTCACATCGCGCAAAACTCCCGCCTTGTCGAAGCAGAAGTGCAGTTCGGCTGCCTCCTCGCGAGCCACGCCCGCAGCCACTGCCGAGGCTACGCTGTCGGCATTGCAGTTGAGAAGACCACCCTTGCCATCGTGCATAATCGAGCAGATGACGGGGGTAATGCCCTCAGAGGTAAGTTGTTGCAGTCGCTTGCCATCGACCTCGGCAATATCGCCCACAAAACCGAAATCAATCGGCTCGGGCGAACGCCTGTTGGCACGGATAATGGCTCCGTCAGCCCCCGACATACCCATAGCATTGCAACCAAACGATTGCAACATAGCCACTATTCGCTTGTTGATAAGTCCGGCATAGACCATCGTGACAATATCGAGCGTAGCCTTGTCCGTAACGCGTCTGCCCTCGACCATTGTCTGCTTGATTTCGAGCCTCTCGGCCATTCTGGTAGCGAGTTTTCCGCCACCGTGAACGAGTATCTTTCGGCCCTCCAATGAGGCGAAATCGCGCAGAAAACGCTCCAGTGCAAGGTCGTTGTCGATGACGTTGCCTCCAATCTTTATTACCTTCAAAATATCCATACAGCTACCCTATTTCAACCCTTCGAGCAGTCGCTTGATTACCACCTGTGCCGAAATTTCGCGGTTGGCAGCCTCGGGGATAACCAAGCTGCGCTCCGACTCGATAACTCCGTCAGTTACAATCATATTGCGCCTAACGGGTAGGCAGTGCATGAAGTGAGCATTGTTGGTCAGAGCCATCTTCTCCTCGTCTACAGTCCAATCCCTATCCTGCGAGAGGACTTTGCCGTAGTCGGCCTCGTTGTAGGCAGACCAATTCTTGGCGTAGATGAAGTCTGCACCCTCGAATGCCTTGCGCTGGTCGTACTCCACCCTCGCGTTACCAACGAAGCGGGGATCGAGTTCGTAACCCTCGGGGTGGGTAATCACAAAGTCGTAATCCGCAGCATTCATCCACTCGGCAAAGGAGTTGGGCACAGCTTGTGGGAGTGCCTTCGGATGCGGAGCCCACGTCAGGACAACCTTCGGGCGGACGCAACTCTTGTGCTCCTCGATGGTGATAAGGTCGGCAAAGGCCTGCAAAGGGTGTCCGGTAGCGGCCTCCATACTGAATACGGGGCGACCCGAGTAGCGGATAAACTGCTCGATGATGCGCTCCTGGTAGTCTGCTTCGCGGTCGGTGAGCGAGGCGAAGGCGCGAACTCCGATAATGTCGCAGTAGGAGCCCATTACGGGTATAGCCTCGAGCAGATGCTCGGCCTTGTCGCCATCCATCACAACGCCACGCTCGGTCTCGAGTTTCCAAGCACCTTGATTAACATCAAGCACCATCACGTTCATACCGAGATTCATCGCTGCCTTCTGGGTCGATAGGCGTGTGCGAAGACTCGAGTTGAAGAAGACGAGCATTGCGGTCTTATTGCGACCCATCTCGCAGTATTTATAGCGGTCGGCCTTGATGTCGAGAGCCTCGGCAACAGCCGCCTTAAGGTCGCCGATGTCGGCTACACAAGTAAATTTTTTCATCGTTATAATGTGAGTTCTTTCAGTGCGTTAAGGAATTTATCGGCATGCTCTTGAGTTATCGCCAACGAGGGCAGCAGTCTTACAGTCGAGACTCCTGCTCCGCCTGTGAAGATGCCCTTCTCGAAGAGGAGTTTGCGGCGCATCTCCGAGCCCGAACCATCGACATCGAAACCTATCATCAAGCCTCGACCTCTGACATCCTTGGCTGCGGGGATTTTTCGCAACTCGGCCAAGAGATACTCTCCCACTGCGGCTGCATTCTCGACCAGATGTTCAGCCTCCATAACCTCCAGCACTGCTATTGCTGCTGCGCAAGCGAGGTGGTTACCACCGAAGGTGGTGCCGAGCATTCCGTGCCACGGCTCGATTGCGGGCGAGATGAGAACGCCGCCAATCGGGAAGCCGTTGCCCATACCCTTGGCTGTGGTGATAATGTCGGGGCAGATGCCCGAGTATTGGTGAGCGAAGAAGCGGCCAGTGCGACCATAGCCCGACTGAATTTCGTCGAGAATAAGCACCACGGAGTGCTTGCGGGTCACTTCGCGCAACGAGCGCAAGAAGTCATCCTCGACCATCCTGATACCTGCCACGCCCTGGATACCCTCTACGATGACGGCTGCAAAGTCGCCCTTTGAGAGCTCTTGCTCGACTGCCTCGATGTCGTTGAGCGGAGCGAAAACCACATTCTCGGTGCGGTTAAACGGAGCTACAATCTTTGGATTGTCGGTGGCTGCTACTGCTCCCGAGGTACGACCGTGAAAGGCCTTACCAAAGGCGAGCACTTTGCTCTTACCCGTATGGAACGAGGCGAGTTTGAGTGCATTTTCGTTAGCCTCAGCGCCCGAATTACAGAGGAAGAGTGAGTAGTCGGTATAACCCGATACCTTGCCCAAAAGTTCTGCCAGACGGCCCTGCAACGAGTTCTCAACCGAGTTGGAGTAGAAACCCAAGCGGCCAACCTGTTCGCTTACGGCCTTGACATAGTGAGGGTGTGCGTGACCAATCGAAATCACAGCGTGACCGCCATAGAGGTCGAGATACTCCCTACCTTCCCGGTCGTAAACATAAGCACCCTTGCCCTTTACCGGCTCAATGGGGTATAGTGGATAGACATCAAAATTTTTCATGTTTGAAAAATTTAATTCAAAATTCAAAATTCAAAATTCACAACTGTCAATTATCAATTGTCAATTATCAATTATTAAAAGGCTGAGCCTTTTAACCTCAGTCCGCACTTCTCGTCGAGTCCGAACATCAAATTCATATTCTGCACTGCCTGACCCGAGGCTCCCTTCAGCAGGTTGTCAATCACGCTGACGATATGGAGTTTTGAGCCGTGCTTCTCAACGTGGATGAGCGCCTTGTTGCTGTTTACCACCTGTTTGAGGTCGATATTCTGCTCCGAAACAAAGGTGAATGCCGCATCAGCGTAGTAGTCGTTGTAGAGCTTGGTGGCCTCCTCGGCCGTGAGCGGACACTCGGTGTAGACACTCGCCAAAATTCCGCGAGTGAAGTCGCCACGCAGGGGAACAAAGTTCAGGTCGTGGTCAAACTCGGGCTGGAGCAGACGGATGTTGCGACCAATCTCCTTGAGGTGCTGGTGCTCGAATGATTTGTAGGTCGAGATGTTGCCGGCTCGCCAACTGAAATGGGTTGTGGCTGAGGGCTTTACGCCTGCACCTGTCGAGCCGGTTATGGCGGTGATGTGTACCTCGCTTGAGAGCAAACCTTTGGCTGCTAATGGCAAGAGTGTCAGCTGGATAGCCGTAGCAAAGCAGCCCGGATTGGCTACCCTCTCGGCTGAGCGTGTGCGCTCGCGATTGAGCTCGGGCAGACCATAGACAAACCCCTGGCTCTCATCGCGGAAGTCTTGAGCCAAGTCCACGATGCGCAACCCCTCGGGGATAGAGTTCTCCGAGAGGAAGGTGCTACTCTGACCGTGTGCCGAGCAGAGGAACAGAACATCAATAGCCCCCAGGTCGTACTCTGCGCTGAATGCCAAATCGCACTCCCCGAAGAGCGAGGAGTGAACACTCGCCACGGGATTGCCCGCATTGCTGGTGGAGTGGATGAACGAAATCTCCACCTCGGGGTGGTTAATCAAAAGGCGCAGAAGCTCGCCTGCCGTGTAACCCGCACCGCCTATAATACCTGCCTTAATCACTTCTTGTTGCGTTTTTGTACGTTGTGGTAAATCTTGATTTGGTTGCCCAAAATCTTGGTGAAGCCCTTGATATCATCGGCTGTCCACGCCTTATTGACCTCGCCATACTCGCCAAAGTCGGTCTTCATCAAATCGAACGTAGACTCTACGCCAACCAGCGTGTAGGAATAGGGGCGTAGACGGATTTCAACCTCTCCCGTTACGTTGCGCTGCGAGGTGAGCAGCATAGCCTCAATATCGCGCATAACAGGCTCAAGGTACTGCGCCTCGTGGAGGAACATACCGTACCAAGTGCCCACCTGGTCTTTCCAATACTGCTGCCACTTGGTCAGGGTGTGCTTCTCGAGCATCTTGTGGGCTGCGATGATAAGAATCGGGGCTGCTGCCTCGAAACCAACTCTACCCTTGATACCGATGATTGTGTCGCCGATGTGCATATCGCGACCTATGCCGTAGCGCGAAGCGATAGCCTCCACTGCACGGATAGCCTCGACCTTGTCGCTGTACTCAACGCCATTCACTGACGAGATTTCGCCCTCAGTGAAGCCGATTTTGAGCGACTCCTCGCCCTGGGCGGTTACCTGCGAGGGGTATGCCTCCTCGGGGAGGGTCTGCTCCGAGTGGAGGGTCTCCTTACCTCCAATCGAGGTGCCCCACAAGCCCTTGTTGATTGAGTACTCGAGCTTGGTGAAGTCCGCCTCGAAGCCGTGCTCCTTCAGATAGTTAATCTCATACTCGCGTGTGAGGGTCATATCGCGTGTCGGGGTGATGATGCCAATTTCAGGAGCCAGTACCTCGAAGGTCATATCGAAACGTACCTGGTCGTTACCCGCACCCGTAGAGCCGTGTGCAACGTAGTCGGCTCCAATCTTCTTGGCATACTCGATGATGGCGATAGCCTGGAAGATGCGCTCCGATGATACAGAGATAGGATAGGTGCCGTTGCGCAGTACGTTACCGAATACCATATATTTAATACTCTTCTGGTAGTACTCCTGCTCGATGTCGAGCGTTGCGTGCGATGCGGCACCGAGGGCCTCGGCACGCTCGGCAATCTTTGCGAGCTCCTCCTTCGAGAAACCGCCTGTGTTGGCGATGGCGGTGTGGACCTCATAACCCTTCTCCTCCGAGAGATACTTTACACAAAACGAGGTGTCCAAACCTCCGCTGAATGCTAAAACTACTTTTTTCTTATCCATATTTTTGGGGCTATTGGCCATTGGCTTTTGGCTATTGGCCATTGGCTTTTTTTTATTATTTGCTTTTAGCCATTGGCCATTAGCCTTTGGCTATTATTTTAATTTTTAATTTTGAATTTTGAATTTTGAATTCTGAATTGCCTACTTTAGGTGAAATACCTTCTTTACTGCATTGCGGATGTAGAGCGCATAGGGTTTCCACCACGAATGTTCCTCTCTCTTGTGCTTGGCGGGGTCGTAGAGCATACCCGTACAGAGGCACATACGACGATTGTTGCGCATCAGGATATCGTAGTTGCAACAACCCTCGCAACCCTGCCAGAACTCGTTGTCCTCGGTCAGTTCCGAGAATGTTACGGGAACATAGCCCAATCTCGAATTGAGCTTCATCACGGGGAGTGAGGTGGTGATACTGAACAATTTGGCGTAGGGGAAACGCTTGCGGGCCAGGTCGAAGGTCTTGCGCTTGATGCTCTCTGCCAAGCCTATACCTCGATACTCGGGGTCGACGATAAGACCCGAGGTGGCTACAAAATCGCCGTGCTCCCAGCACTCGATGTAGCTAAATCCGACCAAACGCTCGCCATCGAGCGCAACGACAGCCTTGCCTCCCTTGATTTTCGAGATGATGTACTCGGGTGAACGCTTGGCGATACCGGTGCCACGCTGGAGTGCCGACTCGTAGATTAGTTGGCAAATATGCTCGGCATAGATTGCGTGTTCGACCTCGGCAAAGATGACCGAAATGTTTTTATATGCGTTATTGCTCATCGCACACAAAAGGTGTTAAATGTTTGAGTTATAAATAATTATCGATGTAAAAATGGTTGTCGGTATTTGCTGGATGCACGCCACCGACTGCGTGAGCCCGAGCATTAGCATCGGACTTTGTAGAGGTTGTTGCATCGGATAAATGCCTGTGCAGATATGTTGTTGTAGTGTCGCATATCCTATAAACGTGTCCGCAAAGATATAAAATAATTTTGAATTTTGAATTTTGAATTCTGAATTATTTTGTACCTTTGTCACTTAATCGGAATAAAGTATACAAAATATATATTATGGCAGACGAAAAAATTATATTCTCAATGGTGGGTGTGTCGAAGACATTTACCAACCAAAAGAAGGTGCTCAATAACATCTACCTCTCATTCTTCTACGGAGCGAAGATTGGTATCATCGGTCTGAACGGCTCGGGTAAGTCGACCCTGATGAAGATTATCGCAGGTATCGACAAGAACTTCCAGGGTGAGGTGGTATTCTCGCCCGGCTACACCGTGGGTTACCTCGAGCAGGAGCCCCAACTCGATGATTCGAAGACCGTTAAGGAGGTTGTCGAGGAGGGTTGTGCCGCTACGGTGGCTCTGCTGAAGGAGTACGAGGATATCAATATGAAGCTCTGCGAGCCGATGTCGGATGATGAGATGACTCGCCTTATCGAGCGTCAGGGAGAGCTCTACGAGCAGATTGACCACGTCAACGGCTGGGAGTTGGATAGCGTTCTGGAGCGTGCGATGGATGCGTTGCGTTGTCCCGACCCCGACCAGAGTGTGAAGGTGCTCTCGGGTGGTGAGCGCAGACGTGTGGCTTTGTGTCGTCTGCTATTGCAGCAGCCCGATGTGTTGCTCTTGGATGAGCCGACCAACCACCTTGACGCTGAGTCGATTGATTGGTTGGAGCAGCACCTCCAGCAGTATAAGGGTACGGTTATCGCCGTGACCCATGACCGCTACTTCCTCGATAATGTTGCGGGTTGGATTTTGGAACTCGACCGTGGCGAGGGTATCCCCTGGAAGGGAAACTACTCGGGATGGCTCGACCAGAAGACCAAGCGTATGGCTATGGAGGAGAAGCAGGAGTCGAAGCGTAGAAAGACCTTGGAGCGTGAGTTGGAGTGGGTGAATATGAATCCCTCGGGTCGCCGTGCCAAGAGCAAGGCTCGTCTGTCGGCATACGATAAGATGCTCAACGAGGATACCAAGGAGCGTGAAGAGAAGCTCGAAATCTTTATCCCGAACGGACCTCGTTTGGGTGATGTGGTTATCGAGGCTAACGGCGTATCTAAGGCCTTTGGAGATAGAGTTTTGTATGAGGGCTTGGAGTTCAAGTTGCCACCCGCAGGTATCGTGGGTGTGATTGGTCCCAACGGTACGGGTAAGACTACCCTTTTCCGTATGATTATGGGCTTGGAGGAGCCTACCAGTGGTACATTCACCGTAGGTCAGACCGTGAAACTCGCATATGTCGACCAGCAACACAAGTCTATCGACCCCGAAAAGACGGTCTACGAGGTTATCTCGGGTGGTGCCGACCTCATTATGTTGGGCAATCGCCAGGTCAATGCTCGTGCCTATGTCGGTCGCTTCAACTTCAGCGGTGCCGACCAGGAGAAGAAGTGTGGAGTGTTGTCGGGTGGTGAGCGTAACCGCCTCCACTTGGCTTTGGCGCTCAAGGAGGAGGGCAACGTGCTTCTGCTCGATGAGCCGACCAACGATATCGATGTGAATACGCTTCGTGCGTTGGAGGAGGGTCTTGAGCACTTTGCGGGTTGTGCGGTGATTATCTCGCACGATAGATGGTTCCTTGACCGTGTGGCTACCCACATCCTCTCGTTTGAGGGCGATTCGAATGTCGTGTTCTACGAGGGCTCCTACTCGGAGTATGAGGAGTGGAAGAAGAATCAGGGCATAGACACTACCCCGAAACGTGTGAAATACAAAAAACTAATGGAGTAGTTTTTTTGTAATTGATAATTGACAATTGATAATTTATAATTAAGGTATTTTTATAATTTATAATT
>JAGBTZ010000022.1 GCA_017631055.1 Alistipes sp. | reverse complement strand
TCAACTCAGCCATTCGTTGCCATTGGCAAAAATAGACCTCGTCATTCCGAGGGGTTGTTTGTGGTAAGGGTGTGGGGCGAAATATCCTACCAAACAACCACGAGAGAATCTTCCGCTGTGAATAGTACGCTGCGGAGAGCGAGTTTCCAAAAAGGTAGATCTCCTCGTATTTGCTTGTGCGCAACCCGCGCTACCAGCCCTTGCAAGATGCAAATACTCGAGATGACGAGAGTTTTTACACGACCCCTCCGGTCTACGACCACCTCCCCTAAGACAGGGGAGGAGTTTTTTACCAATAGCCAAAGTCCAATAGCTAATAGCTAATGGCCAATGGCTAATGGCTAATGGCCAACGGCTCTTACACTATTACACTCTTACAGGTCTTACAGGTATTACAGGTATTACACCTATTACACCTATTACACTATTACAGGTATTACAGGGGTACCCCCCCCATGTAATAGTGTAAGAGTTGTAATAGCTATCGCTCAACCGCCAACGCTTGGCAATCGAGATTGACAAGCGTTCCCTTGCCCTTGACGACACGAATCATCATATCGTTAGCCTCGTAGTCGACCTTGAAGCGTGGCGAAACGGCTCCGCCCGAGCTCTCGAGTCGGTGCATAGGCGTAAACTGACCACCTCCGAGGTTGAGCAACACCTCGTAACTACACCTCGAATCCAATCGCCACTCGAGGGTGTATTTGTGAAATCCCACTGACGACCGGAGCGGAATTATAAACTCGTCGCCAGCCTCGAGCGTTACGGGTAGACGTGAGGCTATGGGCGAATCCGAGTAGCTGTAATGAGCATCGGGATTTGCGGGGTCGATGATAGTTATGGTCTCGACCAGGCGGATGTCGGTCGAAGATGCAGCGATGTAGATGTCGAAGAGTCCTGGCTCGATTACGGGCTTCATATTGCGGTCGAGCATCGTGAAGTGGCGAGGCTCGAGTGTCATCTTTACCCGCTGGGTCTGCCCCGGGTCGAGTGTAATGCGCTCAAAACCACGCAACATACGCTCGTAGACCGTTATCGAACTGAGTCGGTCGTGGATGTAGAGCTGGACAATCTCATCACCCCTGTATTTGCCGGTATTGGTGATGTCGAACTCCACCTCTATCGACTCCTCGGGGCGGATTTTGGAGCTTGAGAGTTTGAGATTAGAGTACTCGAAAGAGGTGTAGCTCAATCCGTAACCGAAGTCGTAGAGGGCTCCTGCAGCACGGGTCTTCTGGCCATTGGGTCCTACCCCCTTGTAGCCATCCACTTGCGAGTTGGGCTTGAATGGGAAGTTGAGCGGGATTTGGCCAACGGTGCGTGGGAATGTTACGGTCAGCTTGCCTCCGGGGTTGTACTCTCCGAGTAGGGCTTGCGCCACGGCCGTACCTCCGTGTGCTCCGGGGTAAAAGGCTTGGATTATGGCATCGGCATTGCGTTCTGCCCAGTTGATTGATGCGGGACGTCCGCTGATTAAGACCACGATAAGGGGCTTGCCGGTCTTCTTCAGCTCCTTGATGAGCAACTCCTGACACGGGGGCAAATCGAGGCTCGAACGACTGCGATTTTCGCCACAGGTGCGCAAGCAATCGCCCAAGACAGCCACAGCAACATCAGCCTCGGTGGCCAACCTGACAGCCTCGCCTATTGATGCCAACTCCTCTGCCGTAGGCTCATAACCAAAGAGTTCGGAGTCGGGCCATTGCGAATCGACATGCTCACAACCTTTGGTGTAGAGCACCTCGGCCTTGCCCTCGAGGGCGGTTTTCAGACCCTGGTAGACCGTCACCGACTCGGTGGCCTGAGGTCCGTAGTGAATGTGTGCATAGTCGTCATTGTCGGCATTGGGACCCACGACCAGCACCTTGCGCAATGATGATGCATTCAACGGCAGTAGGCCACTATTCTTGAGCAGAACGAGCGACTTTTGCGAAGCCTCGAGTGCCACCTTGTTGTTCTCGACTCCATTCACCTCGCGGTCGGCACGCTCCATATCTCGCTCGTTGGCGTAGGGCTTGTCGAAAAGACCCACCATAAACTTAACTCTCAGGATATCGCGCACACGCTCGTCGATGGTTGCCATAGAGATACTACCCTCGCGTACAAGTTCTCGCAGTGGGAGGATGTAGCTATCGGGCGAACGGAACGTGCAACGAACATTCAGACCCGCCTCGACACTCTGGCGGACAGACTCTTTCATATTGGGCGAGGTTTTGTGCTTCATGTGGAGATACTCCACCGCATCCGAGTCCGAGACCACATAGCCCTTGAAGCCGAAATCTTGGCGCAGACGCTCATAGAGCCAATATCGGCTACCTTGGATAGGCTCGCCATCGTAGTCGTTGTAGGAGCTCATCAATCCCATCAATCCGGCACGGGCGATGACCTCACGCCAAGGATAGATGTGGATATTCTCGACCGAGTGGGGCGACTCGTGGGGGTCACAGCGGGCCATACCCTCGCGTGCAGCCTTGCCGTTGGAGTATATCGCAAAGTGCTTGGCAGTGGCAGCCACACCGCCATCCTCCTGCATACCTTTGACCATCTGAACACCCAGTTCGCCAACCAGATAGGGGTCCTCGCCATAAATCTCCTCGTAGCGACCCCACCTCTGGTCACGACCAACGTCAAGAATGGGTGCATAGACATTGGTGTAGCCGAGCAGACGAGCCTCCTCGCCCGTGATGCGACCCACCTTGCGGATTAGGGCCTTATCCCACGTTGAGCCCAAACCGAGTTGAGTGGGGAAGTTGGTCGCCTTGTAGGCCTCCACGCCTCGCAAACCCTCGTTGGTGAAGTCCACGGGGATACCCAATCGGGTCTGCTCCACGAAGAAGCGTTGCACCTCATTCAGTGCCCAAGCGTGCTTGCTTGCCGGCCAGATGTAGGGGCTCTCGGTGGTCAGAGGTTGATTCCAACCCTTGAACGAGTTGAGATGCTCGTCAATGGCACCGATGCCGTCTTTCCATATTTTGTTCTTCCACTCGGGGGTCGGCAACTGGTCGCGCAACACACGGCGATAACCGTAGAGCGTTGCCATCTGACAACTCTTCTCCTCGAGTGTCATCTGACTTAGCAGGTCCTCGATGCGGTCGTTGATGTCTGCCTTGGGATTTTCGTAGGTATCCATCTTGCCGTTCTTGTTGAAGTCAATCCATCCCTTATGGTAGATTTTGGGTGAGGCGGTCGCAATGCTCGCAATCAGCGAGAGGATTACGATGGATGCAAATTTTCGATGCATATTGTGGAATGATGTTTGGTTAACGTCTTTACAAAGATAGGAAAAAAATGTATATTTGCATCGTTGTCTAATGGTTGTGTAACTAAAAAGATTGAAATTTGTCGTGAAATATCTCTCTAAACTACTGTTGTTGGCATTGGTGTCGGTTGTGGTGCCACTCTTCTCGTTGGCTCAAAGCCGTGTCAATAGCGAGGAGGTGCGCCAACTCTCGAAATTCAATAAGTTTTATGGCTATCTGATTGGGACTTACGTTGATGAGGTCGATGTTCAGCCCCTGGTCGAAAAGGCAATCGAGAGTGTCCTCTCGGAACTCGACCCCCACTCCTCCTACATCTCGGCCAAGGAGATGGAGCGAGTCTCCGAGCAGTTGGATGGCGAATTTAGCGGTATCGGTGTGGAGTTTAACGTGGTGCGCGATACGATTATGGTGGTCAATACCATTGCCGGAGCACCTGCCGAGAGCGTTGGTGTGAGGGCTAATGACCGCATTGTCAGCATTGATGGCGAAAATGTGGTCGGGATGGCTCGTGGGGATGTACCCTCCCGATTGAGGGGCAAGAGTGGCTCAAAGGTGAGGGTCGGCATCGTTCGTCACGGTACGGAGGGCATCCTGGAGTTCGAACTCACGCGCAATAAGATACCAATCAACACTCTGGATGCTGCATACGAAATCGCTAAGGGGATTGGTTATGTGAAGATTAACCGATTCGGGCGAACAACCGTTGATGAGTTCCAGCAGGCGGTTGCAACCCTTGGTCGTCTGAATGGAATTATCCTCGATTTGCGAGGCAATGGGGGTGGTCTGCTCGACCAGGCTATAGGCTTGGCAAGCCACTTTTTGCCCGAGAATAGCGTAGTGGTTTCGACCGAGGGTCGGGCTGTGCCACAACAACTCTATCACGCCCGCAAGGGTGGCTACTTCACCAAGGGTGCTGTTGTTGTCTTGGTCGATGAGACCTCGGCCTCGGCGAGCGAGATTGTGGCGGGAGCCGTGCAGGATTGGGACCGAGGTGTTGTGGTTGGTCGCCAAAGTTTTGGTAAGGGTTTGGTCCAGCGCCAAATGATGCTCAACGATGGCTCGGCCGTGAGGTTGACCGTTGCCCGCTACCATACCCCTACAGGTCGAGTCATTCAGCGACCCTACGAGAATGGCAAGCGCGAGGAGTACTACAAAGCCCAACGTGACCGTTTGGTGGCGAATGGTAATGCTGCCGATACGGTTGGCGTGGAGGAGTTACCTATATATAAAACATTGCGCAATGGTCGTACTGTGTATGGTGGCGGAGGCATCACGCCCGATGTGGTGGTTGATGCCGACACATTGGAGATTACGCCCTACCTTATCAAGATGACGGCCAAGGGTGTTGTGTCGGGCTATCTCTATGACTATCTCGATGCCAATCGCAATCGATTGAAGAGTAACTACCCCACATTCGAGCAGTTCCGTGACGGATTTGAGGTGTCGGATGAGGTGCTCTCGGCAATTGTGGCGAGAGCCACAACTCAGGGTGTCGAGATGAACGAAGAGGAGTTTTTGCGCTCAAAATCGTTCGTCAGACGTCAATTTAAGGCTCTGGTTGCCCGCAACCTCTTCTCGCCCTCGGCATACTACGAAATTATCAATTCAGAGGGGGATACTGTTCTGAATGAGGGAGTTCGGATAGCGACAAATTGGGATAAGGTGGCACGCCCATTGTTGGGTTATCGCTAAAGTTTTGACAAATTGAACTTTTTTTGTCTAAAAGTGACATTTTCCTTTGGGGTGTAAGGAGTTTTTTTATACTTTTGTTATCCGTTAACCCCCTAAAATAGTATTATGTATTCCAAAAACGGGTCTCAGAAGGACCGAAATGAAGAGTATGGCGAATATATACTTTCGCGTGCCGTAAAGTCTGTACATCGAACCTATTTCCTCGATGTCCGTGCTACCAAAGGAGAAGATTTGTTTGTAAGCATTACCGAGAGTCGCAAACGTCAAAATGCGGATGGCTCACAGTATTACGACCGTCATAAAATTGTGCTCTACAAGGAGGATATCCTCCGCTTCTGCGAGGAGTTTGGTGTTATTGAGGAGTTCCTCAAGGAGCAACGCCCCCACTACTTCGAGCCGACACCGCAAGCCGTGCCACAACCGACCGAGGAGCCCGCAACGACTGAGCCGAGTTCTGAGTCCGATGTTAAGTTCGAGGATTTGTAGCCCCCGGTGTGCTAATTACAATGTAAATCTCTTCTGCCAATCGAGGTGGGAGAGATTTTTTTTGCAAAAAAATATACTTGTGTCAAGAGTTGACACTCCGCCCCTCTACTTTTGTACCGACAACGCCCCCCCCGGACAAAGTTTAACCAATTAAATTTTGTTGTTATGGAAAACATTTTGAAAAGTGAGGTGCAGACCGTGAGGTTTGTAAGCGAGAGAGAGTTCACGCTCTTTGACAGAAATTTTGCGGTTGGAATGCCGTTTATCGAACTCGACTACTTTAGGCTTAAGAGTGAAAGTGAGCCGGTCTCG
This sequence comes from Alistipes sp., assembly GCA_017631055.1. Taxonomy (GTDB): domain Bacteria; phylum Bacteroidota; class Bacteroidia; order Bacteroidales; family Rikenellaceae; genus Alistipes. The sequence goes on along the minus strand of JAGBTZ010000022.1, from coordinate 27,238 downwards.
GTGGAGATGGAGTTTCGTGACAGCCCCGGCTCGCACTTCGAAAATCTGCAGAGCAATGGCGAGTTGTTTCTCAGGTATGCGCATCGACTCTACGAAAAGCGCGATATTATCCTGACCGACAGCCGTCTGTACAATGCTGCAATCCCGATGGGTGGCACTACCTTGGGAGAGTATCTGATATGGTGGAAGAACTACAAGTGTTCCCGCGTGGTGGATGCCGATGGCGAGTTGCAACTGATTTACGCCATACGCTATGGCCGCTTCGAGAAGAATCCCGGATGCATCTATGTCGATAAGCAGGGTCGTAGTTTCTTGGCGAGTGTCACCACAAGCCCCTGGCCGGCTATGAGGTCGTTGGATGAGGCCAAAGCCCTCGCTTCGGGAATGAAAGATTTTCACCACAGCACAATCCAGAACTATACGGTCGCAGATGTTGTGAAGATTCTCTTCGGGGATGAGATATGATTTTTAAGAGGTTGTCCAGTTGTATAGTGTTTTTTGAGGGCTCTCCCGACTGCGGGAGGGCTTTTTTTGTCTTACCGGTAAAATAAATTGTCAATTATCAATTGTCAATTATCAATTTGTTTTACCTTTGTACAAAGCAAAGGTGGAAAACAATGAAGCACTACGGATTGATAGGACGTCCGCTCGGACACTCGGCATCGGCTCGATACTTCGCAGCCAAGTTCGAACGCGAGGCGATAGATGCGGAGTATACGCTCTACGAACTGCCCGAAATCGGAGCTGTGGAGGCGTTGCTACCCGAGGATATCGAGGGCTTTAATGTGACTATACCCTACAAGCGTGAGATTATGCCCCTGCTTGACGAAATCTCGCCCGAGGCACAGGCGGTCGGAGCCGTTAATTGTGTTAAGTGTAGCGCAGGTCGCAAGGTGGGCTACAATACCGATGTGGTCGGCATTCGCCATTCGTTAGATGCTCTGCTTGGCGGAGAGGAGGGAGTTAAGGCTTTGGTGCTCGGTACGGGAGGTGCTTCGCAAGCTGTGCAGTATGTGCTGGCAGAGCGAGGCATAGAGTACCTTATCATCTCGCGCGATACGACTCGTGGCAACCTTACCTACGCAGATTTAACACCCGAAATAGTAGCCGAATACAGGCTTATAATCAACGCTACACCTGTGGGAATGTATCCCCATACGGAGCAGGCTCCGACACTACCCTACGAGGCTTTGACCGGCGAAAACTATCTCTTCGACACAATCTACAACCCCGCCCTCACCGAGTTTCTTGCACGAGGCGAACGAGCCGGAGCACACACCATCAATGGCGAGGCGATGTTTGAGGCTCAAGCCGAGGCTTCGTGGCAAATTTGGAGTAGAGATTGACGAGTGATTGGCGAGGTGTGATGTGGGAACTTTTGGTTTCCATTGAGTTGTATTAAGTTTTCGAAAATCTCGAAAATTTTGTTGATAAATTTGCACCGCTCTTGCCGAAAAATTCAATTTAATATAAGTATATTTGTACGGAATAATTAAAACCGTATTTGCAATGGTCGATTTCGTACATCTTCACGTTCACTCTCAATACTCGATTCTCGATGGTCAGGCGAGCATCCAACGCCTTGTGGATAAATCTTTGGCTGACGGAATGCAGGGTATTGCATTGACCGACCATGGCAATATGTTCGGAGTCAAGGAGTTCTGGAACTATGTCGGCAAGAAGAATAAGGAGTATAAGGGCAAAGTCAAATCCTTGAAGTCGCTCATCGAACGACTCGAGAATGGTACTGCCACTCCCGAAGAGCAGGGCGAGAATGCCGAGGAGAGCCTCGCTAAAGCGCAAGCCGACCTTGCGGCTCTGCCCCCGAAGGAGTTTAAGGCTATCATCGGCTGTGAGGTCTATGTTGCCCGCCGAGGTATGGCCCGCAAGGAGGGCAAGGAGGACCAGAGCGGTTACCACCTTATCTTGCTGGCGAAAAACCTGACGGGTTATAAAAATCTTATCAAGATTGTTTCGAAGGCGTGGACTGACGGATTTTATATGCGCCCGCGTACCGACCATGCCGAGTTGGAGAAGTATCACGAGGGTCTTATCTGCTGTTCGGCATGTCTGGGTGGCGAGATTCCCAAGTTGATAACCTCGGAGCGATTGCAGGAGGCTGAGGAGGCTGTGCTGTGGCATAAAAACCTCTTCGGCGAGGATTATTACCTCGAACTTCAACTCCATAAGGCTACGGTCGAGCGTGCCAATCATGAGGCATACGAGATGCAACTCAATGTGAATAAGCATATTGTCGAGTTGGCTCGCAAGCATGATGTGAAACTTATCTGCTCGAATGACGTTCACTTTATTGATGAGGATGATGCCGAGGCTCACGACCGTCTGATTTGCCTCAATACGGGTAAGGATTTGGATGACCCGAAACGAATGCTCTACTCGAAGCAGGAGTGGCTCAAGACTCGTGCCGAGATGAACGAGATATTTGCGGAGTATCCCGATGCGTTGGCCAATACTATCGAGGTGTGCGATAAAGTCGAGAGTTACTCTATCGACCACGCCCCGATTATGCCGATGTTCGACATCCCTACCGACTTCGGTACCGAGGAGGAGTACCGTGCCAAATATAGCGAGCGAGATCTCTTCGATGAGTTTACGCGCGATGAGAATGGCAATGTGGTGATGTCGGAGGATGAGGCCCAAAAGAAGATTGACAAACTCGGAGGCTACGATCGCCTCTATCGTATAAAGCTCGAGGCCGACTATCTCGGCAAGCTGGCAATGGATGGAGCAGCCAAGCGCTACCCTATGCCCCTCTCGGAGGAGATTGCCGAACGAATGAAGTTCGAGTTGCATATTATGAAGACAATGGGTTTCCCGGGCTACTTCCTTATCGTGCAGGATTTTATTGCCGCCGCACGCGAGAAACTTGATGTGTGGGTTGGTCCGGGTCGTGGCTCTGCTGCGGGCTCGGCTGTGGCCTACTGCTTGGGAATTACTCAGGTTGACCCCATCAAGTACGACTTGCTGTTCGAGCGTTTCCTTAACCCCGACCGTATCTCATTGCCCGATATTGATATCGACTTCGATGACGAGGGTCGTGGCCGAGTGCTCAATTGGGTGACAAATAAGTATGGCAAGGAGAAAGTGGCACACATCATCACCTACGGTACGATGGCGACCAAAATGGTGCTTAAGGATGTGGCTCGTGTGCAGAAACTTCCCCTCGATGAGTCAAACCGACTCTGTGGGCTTATTCCTGCGCGTATACCCGACCCGAAAGATAAGGATAAGCAGCTCAAAATCAACCTCAAGAACTCGATTGCTGCCGTTCAGGAGTTGCAGGATGCCCAGAATTCGGACAATGCAATTCTGCGCGACACAATCAAGTATGCCCTCAAGTTGGAGGGTAACGTGCGTGGTACGGGTACCCACGCTTGCGGTACGATTATCTGCCGTGATGATATCACCGATTGGGTGCCGGTGTCGACTGCTGACGATAAGGAGACGGGCGAGAAGATGCTCGTGACTCAATACGAAGGCTCGGTTATCGAGGATACAGGTCTGATTAAGATGGACTTCCTCGGATTGAAGAACCTTACCATCATGAAGGATGCGGTTGAGAATATCCGCCGTATTAAGGGCGTGGAGGTCAATATCGATACAATCCCGATTGATGACCCCGCCACATACAAACTCTACTGCGAGGGTCGCACTGTCGGTACGTTCCAATTCGAGTCGGCAGGTATGCAAAAGTATCTGCGTGAGCTGAAGCCTTCGGTCTTCGAGGATCTGATTGCGATGAATGCCCTCTACCGCCCGGGCCCGATGGATTACATTCCCGACTTTATCGACCGAAAGCATGGTCGCAAGCCTATCGAGTACGATATTCCGATTATGGAGAAGTATCTGAAAGATACCTACGGAATTACGGTCTATCAGGAGCAGGTCATGTTGCTCTCGCGTCTGCTCGGTGGCTTTACGCGAGGCGAGTCCGACACGCTGCGTAAGGCGATGGGTAAGAAGATTAAGTCCAAGTTGGATGAGTTGAAGCCCAAATTTATCAAGGGTGGTCAGGCGAATGGTCACGATGCTGATGTGCTCGAGAAGATTTGGAAGGACTGGGAGAAGTTTGCATCCTATGCCTTCAATAAGTCGCACGCAACATGCTACTCGTGGGTGGCCTACCAGACGGCTTATCTCAAGGCCAACTTCCCCTCGGAGTATATGGCGGCGCTGCTCAGTAGCAATATCAACGATATTACCACGCTTACGGATTATATGAGCGAGTGTAAGTCGATGGGTATCAATGTGCTTAATCCCGATGTGAATGAGTCTATGCAGCGATTCTCGTCAAACGAAAAGGGCGACATCCGCTTTGGATTGGCTGCAATCAAGGGCGTTGGTGAGGCAGCAGCACAATCTATCATTGATGAGCGTGTGCGCAATGGTCGCTATAAGGATATCTACGACTTTGTCGAAAGAGTAAACTACTCTGTGGTCAATCGTAAGTGTATGGAGTCTATCGCCTATGCGGGCGGTTTCGATTCGCTGTGTGAGTTTTCGCGTAGTAAGTTCTTCGCTACGGATGCTGCGGGCGTGACCTACCTCGAGCAGTTGATGCGCTATGGTCAGCGATTCAATGCCGAGAAGCAGAATGCTCAGCAGAGCCTCTTTGGTGGCGATACGGGTCTGGTCGATTTGCAACGACCTCTGTTGCCGGTGTGTGAGGATTGGAATCTGCTGGAGGGACTCAAAAAGGAGAAGGAGGTTATCGGTCTTTACCTTTCGTCACATCCGTTGGATGATTATCGCATAATTATTGATAATATCTGCAATACCGAACTACCCGAACTGGATAATCTCTCGCCACTCGAGGGTCGTGAGATTGCTGTTGCGGGCATCGTTACGGCTATTGATATGCGAACAACGAAGGATGGACGTCCTTGGGGACGAGTTAAGTTGGAGGGCTATGCCGGCAGTCACGAGTTTACCCTCTTCTCGAAGGATTTCGAGAAGTTCCGCCAGTATATCTTCCTCGACTACTATCTCTGCATTCGAGGTAAGGTGCAGAAGCGACCTTTCCCGAAGGATACGACCGAGTTGGAGTTCCGCATCAACTCAATGACCCAACTTGCCGATATGCGTGACTCGATTAAGGAGTTGAGTGTTACTCTGCCCTTGTCGATAATAGATGCCGACTTTGTGAAGTCGCTGAGTGCGGCTATCAAGAAGTCTAAGGGTAAGGCGACACTGCGAATAACGGTTGTGGATGATGCCGACAATGTGATGTTGCGCCACTTCTCGCGTAAGTTCCAGGTCGGGGTTACTAACGAGTTGATAGACTATTTGAATAGCAATAAATTAAAGTATACAATATCATAAATATCTAATTAAATAAAAACTTAAAATTATGGCATTACAGATTACAAATGAGAACTACGCTGAGGTTCTCGCATCGGGTCAGCCGGTGGTTATTGATTTTTGGGCAGAGTGGTGTGGTCCCTGCCGTATGGTTGCTCCCATCGTAGAGGAGTTGGCTGCAGAGTATGAGGGCAAGGTTGTTATCGGCAAGTGCGATGTTGACGATAACGATGACATTGTTGCTGAGTACAAGGTGCGCAACATCCCGACCATCGTCTTTATCAAGGGTGGCGAGGTTGTTGACAAGCACGTTGGCGCTATTAGTAAGGATGCGCTCAAGGTTAAGATTGACGCTTTGTTGTAAAACGTGCCTAAAAAGGTAATTTTGGTGTTATACGAGCCTGTGCAGAACAGGGAAATACGTCAAGTATTACCCTGCTCCGCACAATCTCGCAAGCCTAAAAATTCCTCTTTTTATCCACGTTTAGGGGTGAGATGGTGAGGTTTGAGTCCGGACATTCTGGTACTCCTGTGTTCCGGTCTGCGAGCAGTCTCAAAATAGCCTAATCATACAATTTACAGCACGATTAAGGAGGAATTTTGAAGTGAGCCCAACCACGCAAGCCTAAAAATTCCTCTTTTTATACACGTTTTTGATGCTACACTCTTGTAGCCAAATTTTAATCTTGAACTAAACAACACACCCCGAAGTCCAAAAACTTCGGGGTGTATTGTAGTAGGACTATACCCTGCCGTTATTTTTTCTCGCTCTCGATAAGCGAAATCGAGCGCTGGATAAAGTCAGTGAGATTTTTGCCCTTGAGCAGTCCGTTCGAGAGCAGGGCGAGGTCGATAATCTGGCGCACCAGAGCGTTCTCGTGGCCAATCTCGCGCAGACGCTCGTTGCGCTCGTCACGCAGCGTTACAACCTTTTTGGATAACTCCTCGCGCATCGACTTCTCCTCTGAGGTCAACTCCTCATCTTTCTTATCCTTGACAACCTCCTCGAAGCGATTCTCTTCGGCTACGGCTGCATCAATCTTCTTGGTTATGCTCTTGAGCTTGTCGCCGTATGCACGCTCAACATCGCCCAGCAGGTCGATAACTATCGGGTGGTTACCGTTGACTGCAATAGTGAAGTTGTCGGGCATCTGACCATAGAATTGGCTCATACCTCCGCCACTCATCTGCGACATCTCCTTCATACGGCGCATAAACTCGTTCTGAGTGATGACAATCGGAGCATCCTCGGGCGACATCGCCTCGAATGAGATATTGTAGGTAATCTTCTCGTCCTGCGGCATCTGGCTCTCGAATACGGGGCGCATCAAATCCTGCTGTGCCTCGCTCAGCGACATTCTCATCGAATCCTCCTTGCGGATGAGTTTCTCGATAACATCGCTATCGACACGCACGAAGCGGGTCTGCTGGTTTTTCGACTCATACCAATTGATATAGTGGTTGTCGAGTTGTCCATCCATAACCAAAACATCGTAACCCTTACCCTTGGCAGCCTCGAGGAACGAGTGCTTCGATACAGGGTCGTCAACGTAGAGGAAAATCAGATTGCCATCCTTGTCGGTCTGCGTAGCCGACACGAGGTCGGTGTACTCTTTGGCTGTGAAGTATTTGCCATCGGTGTTCTTCCAGAGCATAAAGTCCTGAGCCTTCTCCGAGAACTTCTCGTCAGTGAGAATTCCGTACTGGATAAATACCTTCAGATTGTCCCACTTCTGCTCATACTCGGGGCGCAATGTGGTGAAGAGCTCGTTCAGTCGGTCGGCAACCTTGCGGGTGATGTAGCTCGAAATCTTCTTTACGTTCGAGTCGCTCTGCAGATAGCTGCGCGATACGTTCAGCGGAATATCGGGTGAGTCGATAACTCCGTGTAGCAGAGTGAGATACTCCGGCACAATGCCCTCGACTTGGTCGGTGACGTAGACCTGATTTGAGTAGAGCTGAATCTTGTTCTTCTGAATTTCGAAATTGTTGTGTATGCGCGGGAAGTAGAGAATACCGGTCAGATTGAACGGGTAGTCGATATTCAGATGGATATAGAACAACGGCTCATCGCTCAGCGGGTAGAGTTCGCGGTAGAACTCCTTGTACTGCTCCTCCGAGATATCATTCGGCTTGCGAGTCCAGAGCGGATTGGTGTCGTTGATGATGTTATCCTTGTCGGTGTCGATGTACTTGCCATCCTTCCACTCCTTGACCTTACCGAAGGCAATCTCAACGGGCAAGAAACGGCAATACTTCTTGAGCAACTCCTCGACCTTCGACTGCTCGGCATACTCGAGGCAATCCTCTGCGATGTGGAGTATGATGGTTGTGCCACGCTCGCGGCTCTCGCTCAACTCCTCCATCTCGAACTCGGGCGAGCCGTTGCAACTCCAATGCACCGCCTTCGAGCCCTCCTTCCACGACTGGGTGAAGATTTCGACCTTGTCGGCAACCATGAACGAGGAGTAAAATCCCAATCCGAAGTGACCGATGATGGTTTGGTTCTTATACTTATCGAGGAACTCCTCGGCGCTCGAGAAGGCAATCTGGTTGATGTACTTATCGACCTCCTCAGCGGTCATACCGATACCGTGGTCGGTGATGGTCAGTGTCTTGGCATCCTTGTCGGCAGTGACGTGGATTGTGATGTCACCCAACTCGCCCTTCACCACTCCCGATGAGGAGAGAGTGCGGAGCTTCTGAGTTGCATCTACAGCATTCGAAACCAACTCACGAAGGAAAATTTCGTGGTCTGAGTAGAGAAATTTCTTGATTACGGGGAAGATGTTTTCGGTCGTTACCCCGATTTTTCCATTTGTCATATATCTTCGTTTTAATTGTTTGTTTGCTTTTTTGAGGGGTACGGCAAACTATGTGCCACTATCCCCTCGAGCCCCATTTACTGACATATTGTCAGTCATCGTCACTGACAACAAAAAATCGGACCGCTATTTGTCCGATTTTAATCCGTTTTTGAGTAGCAGGTCGACAAACCACTGCGGAGCACGACATGGGCGCATTGTCGTCTTGTTGAGAAATCCGAGCACTGTTAAGCCTCGGTTGAGAAGTTCGCCACTCGTGTTGTAAATCTCATATTCGCCCGTAAATCTTGCGGTTGGTACCTCCTTGATTATCAGGCGCACGGTGAGCAAATCATCGTATTTGGCGGGGCGCTTGTACTCCGACTCGACCTTAAGTATCGGCATCAGTACTCCGCTCTCCTCCATATCGGCATACGAAACCCCTATGTGGCGCATAAATGCCGAGCGAGCCTCCTCGTAGTATTTGATGTAGTTTGAGTGGTGGACAATGCCCATCTGGTCGGTGTCGACATACCAGACCCTTATCTCGGTATCGAAAGTAATCATATTCTAAAACTCTATCAACAACGGCTCCCGGCTTTGCGTTATGGCATCTTCGAGCAGAAGCGAGCCGTTGGAGGTTATGGTTAATCTGTTTTTCGAGCCACAAACATTGACGGGGTACTCCCCTGCCGGTGGTAACTCTTTATACTCGGCTTCTGGGAGCTTGACTTCGTTCTCCGCAGTCGCCATACCTATTATGATATAGGGGTGCCCGAGTAGTCGTGCAGCCAGTGCCATATCTCCGCTCTCGATGGTCTGGCGGATGACGGTCGAACTGACCTTCTCGCTCTCGACAAGGTGCTGACTGACTCTTACAACATTTACTCCGGCATTATTGTCGGTCAGAAAGTCGAAATCCCCGGCCTTATTGTGCCCGAAGTGGTGATTGTAACCGACCACGAGGTGGCGAATGCCGACTCTCTCAATAAGCATACCTTGCAAAAACTCTGCTGGCGATAGTTGGCTAAACTCGGCAGTGAATGGGATGATTATCACATTATCTATCCCCTCGGCCTCGAGCAGATGTATCTTCTCCTCGGTCGATGAGAGCAGTCGCAGCCCCTCGGCCTTGCCCAGCGTGATGCGTGGATGTGGGTCGAATGTCAGAACGATACTCTCGCCTCCGACCTCCTCGGCTATGCTGCGCACTCGGTTGAGCAGAACTCTGTGTCCGCAATGCACTCCATCGAATGAGCCGATGGTTGCCACTGCACAACGGAACGTAGGTAGACTATCGAAACCTCGGAAAATCCTCATCTTCGGCTAATTGTTGCTATTCTCCTCGTTCTCCTTGACAAAATAGGCGACCTTTTCGAGGATGGTGGTGATGTCGTAGTTCTCGACCACAATGCCCTGCGGGAAGTTGAGCGATGCGGAGGTGAAGTTGAGCACGCCCTTGATGCCGGCATTGATAATCGGCACAACGAGTTGAGCCGCAACCTTCGTGGGAGCCGAGACAACTATAATGCTGATGTCGTCATTGGCAACAACCTCCTCCAACTCGTCGAGATGATAACACGGGATGTCGTCAATGGTGGTGCCGACCTTGGCAGGGTCGATGTCGAATGCTGCTGTGATGCGCAACTTTAATCCCTTGCCATTGAAGTACTTGGTTATGGCCTGCCCGAGGTGGCCCATCCCGATAACTCCAATCTTCATAGGCTCCTCGCTATCGAGAATGTCGTTGATGAACTCGATGAGTACCTTCACGTCATAGCCCTTCTTTGTGTCGCTCGAAAAGCCGATAAGCATCAAATCTCGGCGTACCTGCACCGCTGTAATTCCGTGCATACCTGCCAGGATGTGTGAAAAGACGTGGGTGATACCCTGACGATGACACATAAGCAACGTGCGGCGATATTCGCTCAGTCGCTCGATGGTCTTCTCGGGGATGTTATTTCTCAATGTAGCCATTTGCGGTTAGGGTTACTGTGTAGTTATCGTGTAGTTTTTGTGGTAGTTGATACGCACCCACTCCTGATTGGCCTGGATGTCGGTTGTCGTACCATCAGGCAACGTGTCGTGACCCTTGAAAGTGTAGGGTGTCATCAGCGGGGTGTAGCACTTACCGCACATTGCCCCTCTGAAATCCTCGCTGAATGCTCCATTACCGAAGATAACTGCCGTGTCGTAGCCACGATATGCGAAGAGCGTAGGCATCGAGCCAAACTCGGTGATAAATCGGCGGTCGAACTCGTAAACTCGCTCATCATCACGGCGAGCGTGGTATGACGAGAGCATAACGACATTATCCTGGAAGAGTATCGAGCGGTCGATATTATTGTAACGATTCCACTTTGGATTACCCAAGACAATGAACGATGCCACCTTGCCGGTTTTGGCCCTGAGCGAAATGTTTGCCGAGGCAATGGCCGTCAGTATGCGGTCGGTCTCGGTTTCGGTGTTGGCCAGGATGATGAGGGTGTTGTCTCCCTCCTGCTGGAGCAATGGCGACATATCGCTCGGGCTGATAGGCTCATCAGGAACCTCTACCCCCTTTTCGCGCAGCTTCTGACGCTCCTTTTCGCGAGCCTCGATAATCGAGGGGTGCTCGTACTCGTACTTGTGGGTTGTGTAGGTGCGACCCTTGAGTTGCTCGAGGATTTCACGCTCAAATTCAGTGTCGATATTCTCGCTGTAGATTAGCGTCACGTTGCGCTCCTCGCTGAATAAATCCTTGACCTTCTCGTACTTATACTTTGGCGAAGGTGCCATCTGGAACAATACGGGTGAGGTCTGCTTCTCGGAGATGATTGCCAACGGTGAGATTACCGGCAACGAACTCTTGCTCTCGGCAAAACGGATTACAGGGTCGAGTTGGGTTTCGTAGACCGGTCCGACAATCATATCCGGACAATTTGCGCCAAACTCATTCTCGACAATCGCAGCAGCACCCTCAGCACTCATCTCCGTATCGTAGAGTGTGAGTTCGACCTGATGTCCATTACCCTTAACCTGCTCCAAGCCGAGCAAGAATCCTTTGTAAAAGTCTGCAAAGTTGTTGTTAGCCACGCCATTGCGGGTCATCGGTAACATGAGAGCTATTCTCAACGTGTCGCTACCATGCAAAGGAGTGAAACTCGAAAGAGAGTCGAGTTGAGCATACGCCTCCTCTCCGCCAATCTGTGCTTGATTGTCGGTTGATTGCAACTCGCCATCCTTGTTCAGCACTACATTCGGTGAGTTCTGAGGCTCTGCTTGCGCCTTGCCATTGGGAACTTTGATAAGCGCACCCGCCTTCAGCCCCTCCGAGAGGTCGTTGAGCGAACGCATGGTCTGCTCGTCTGTCCCGAAACGCTTGCACAGCGAATAGAGCGTATCGCCAGCCTGAACGATGTAGTAAGTGTGGCCGTCAGTGGTGACAGCATTGAGATTTTCCTTGTACTCCTCCCACTCGTTTTGTACCTGTTTCTCGGGGGTTTGACCCATCTCCGAACGGCGGATATAGAGGCGAGTTCCGATGCTTATGTGTGCAGGGTCAATGCCGCTATTATCCTCCAGTATCGTCTCGATAGAGATGCCATAGCGCTTCGAAATAGAATAGAGCGTTTCGCTGGCAACTACCGTGTGATACTCAAAATCCTTCTTCTTGCGTTTCTTTTCGACTATTTGGCTCTGCTTGACCGGAATTTTGATTGTCTGGTCGAGCTTTAATCCATCGGCAGTCGAGGGATTGTGAGCGATGATGTTCTGCTGCTCGACTCCGTATATTTTCGATAGCGAGTAGAGCGTGTCACCCGCCTTGACGGTGTGAACATAGAACTTGGCACCATTGATGTAGACAATGGTGTGCGAGCGTTTTACCTCGTTGGCTGCGATAGTGCATACAATGCCAACCGAGAGCACGCAACTTAAAAACGCGATAAAGACTCTCTTCATTATAGTCGTATACTTATCAGCGATAACTACTTACGATTTATAGCACGGCAGCGTATCTCGGTCAAAATCTTCTTGGTGTATTGTGGGAAATCTCCGTTCATCAGCCAAGAGTAGTAGCTTTGATCGCTCGAGAATACCTCCGTAACTGTGCGCCCCTTGTACTTGCCGAAGAGGAAAATCTCCTCGCCCTTGTCGTTGTAGCCGATACGGCCGGCATAGTCAGCCGTCTCGTTGCGGGTCGAGTACTTTGCCAGAGCCTCGATATCATTCTCGAGGTCATTGTAGCGCTCGAGTTGGGCTTTGAGCACCTCGTATGTTGCCAATGTGTCAGCCTCGGCCGAATGGGCTGCATCCAACTCCCTATTGCAGTAGAAGCGGTACGCAGCAACCAATGTGCGCTCCTCCTTCTTGTGGAAGATGTTCTGCACATCGACAAATCGCCTATTCTTAAAGTCGACATCCACGCCCACTCTGAGGAACTCCTCGACCAGCATCGGCAAATCGAAACGGTTGGAGTTGAAACCGCCAAAGTCGCATCCCTCCATAAACTGGTAGAGCGACTTGGCGATCTGGCGGAATGTCGGACAATCCTTTACATCCTCATCGGTGATGTGATGAATCTCCGTAGCCTCGGCCGGGATATGCATCTCGGGGTTGATTCTGCGGGTTTTGATAATCTCCTCACCATCAGGCATAACCTTGACCAACGAAATTTCGACAATACGATCTTTCGAAACATCGACTCCCGTAGTCTCGAGGTCAAAGAAGATAATTGGACGTTTAAGATTGAGTTTCATTGAGTGGATACTCCTAAGCGTTAATCATCATCGGCATCAACAGCATCAGCGTTGCGCTGCTCTGCTTGTCATCGTAGACGGGCTTGAATACGCCTGCACGAGTGGCATCAGCCAACTCGATAACCACGGTCGGGGTCTCGATGTTCGAGAGAATCTCGACAAGGAATGTCGACTTGAAACCAATCGACATAGGCTGACCCTCATAGCTGCACGAGAGAGTCTCGTTTGCCGATACCGAGAAGTCGATATCCTGAGCCGTGAGGTTGACCTTATTGTCGGCAATATCCATACGGATAAGGTTGGTGGTCGGGTTTGAGCAGACTGCTACACGGCGGATGCCGTTAACCAACTCTACGCGGTCGATGAGCACCTTGTTGGCATTGTTGGCAGGAATTACTGCGTTGTAGTTCGGGTAGTTGCCCTCGATAAGACGGCAAACCAAAGTGTGGCTCTTGAGGTTGAAGACCACGTTCTTAGCATCGAAGCTGACCTTTACATCGTCATCCTCCTTGAGCAATACGTTCTTGAGGAGGTTTGCTGGTTTCTTGGGCAGGATGAATGCCGACTGAACACCGCAAGCATACTCGGTCGAGTGCTTAACCAACTTGTGAGCATCGGTAGCAACGAAGGTTACGGCCTCGCTATCGAGGTTGATATATACACCATTCATCACGGGGCGCAACTCATCGTCAGCCGTAGCGAAGATGGTCTTATTGATACCATTTACCAAGGTGTCAACCTCGAGGGTTACCTCAATGCGCTCCTCTGCGAGGGTCGGCACTGCGGGATAGCTCACGGGGCTTGCACCCGGAATCGAGAGCGAACCGCTCTTCCAGTTGATTTTAATCTCCCAAGTCTGGTCGTTGACCTCGAATGTGAGAGGAATCTCCGAGAACTCCTTGAGTGAGTCGAGGAGCAACTTTGCCGGAGCAGCAATCATACCCTCGCTCTCCACGTTATCGACCTTCAACGAGCCGATGAATGTGGTCTCAAGGTCAGAGGTGGTGACCTTCAATTCGCCATCCTTGAGCTCCATAAGGAAGAAATCGAGGATGGGCAGTGTGTTTTTATTGCTGATAACCTTTCCTGTGGTCGAGAGCAACGAGAAGAGTGATGAACTTGATACTGTGAATTTCATAGGTTTTTCTTTTATTTTGTTATGTTGTTGTCTATTAAATGGTTGCTAACTTTTCGAGCGCCTCTTCAATCATCAGGCGTACAAATGGCTTGTAGTCGGTGCAAGCATCCTTGGCAATGCGCTGTGCGATAATGGTGCAAACGGTACCGGCCTTGTGACCCATCAATGCTGCCAAGCCGGCCAATGCCGATGATTCCATCTCGAAGTTGGTGATTCTGCGCTCGCCAAATCGGAATGCCTCAATCTTTTCGTTCAAATGCAAATCCTGTGGCTGCAATCGCACCCAGCGACCTTGTGGCGCATAGAAACCCGGAGCAGCGATAGTGATACCCTCGCGAGTGATATCCTTAAACAGTTTGAATAACGACTCGTCTGCGTCGATAAAGTATGGTGCGGTGAGTTGTGGATTCCAGTCGGTATGCTCAACAAAAGCCTTCTCAATAGCCAAGTCGCAAACATCGTTGCGGCCGGCGTAGTAATTCAATAAACCGTCAAAACCTACCGAGGTGCGCGAGAAAACGCGCTCACCTACCTTGATATCCTCCTGCAATGCGCCCGAGGTTCCAAGACGAAGAAGCGTGAGTTGCTTGAGTTTATCCTTAACCTGTCGAGTGGCAAAATCTATATTTGCCAAGGCATCCAACTCGGTTACGACAATGTCGATATTGTCAGTTCCGATACCCGTTGAAAGAGCTGTCATGCGGCGACCTTTGTAGGTTCCGGTTACGGTCTTAAACTCTCGACTCTCGACCTCGCACTCTCTCTCGTCGAAGTATGATGCAATCATATCTACGCGAGCCGGATCACCGACAAGCATCACGATATCTGCAATCTGCTCGGGCAACAAATGAAGGTGGAAAATGGTGCCATCATCGTTGAGTATCAACTCCGAAGCGGGGATAATTCTCGAATTTTTCATCTTAATTGTTTTTATAATTGGCATAAAAGTAATATATTTACATCGAATTTCAAAGAAAACGAGCGATTTTTTATTTAATATAGGTACAAATCAATAATTATTCATCAATATCAATAATCTTACCAATGACACTTATCAAATCAATTTCGGGTATTCGAGGTACCATCGGAGGTGCTCAGGGCGATAATCTGACCCCTATCGATGTGGTTAAATTTACCTCTGCTTATGCACGATTTATCTCTGAAAAGAATAACGGAAAACGCCTCACAATTGTTGTGGGTCGCGATGCACGCATTTCGGGCGAGATGGTTAATGACCTGATCGAGGGTACGTTGCTCGGATGTGGTGTGGATGTAATCAATGTGGGTCTTTGCACCACCCCGGGTACCGAGATGGCAGTTATCGGCCATAAGGCTGACGGCGGTATCATCATCACCGCTTCGCATAACCCCAAGCAGTGGAACGCTCTCAAGCTTCTGAACGAGCGAGGTGAGTTCCTGAATGATGCCGAAGGTAAACGAGTTTTAGCACTTGCCGAGGATGTGGATTTTGACTATCCGCAGGTCGATGAAATCGGCAAAGTTCTCTTGCGCGAAGATTTTAATAATCAGCATATCCATAGTGTGTTATCTCTACCATTGGTTGATGTAGAGGCAGTGCGTGCCAAGGGCTTCAAAGTTGTGGTCGATGCAGTCAATTCGGTGGGTGGTGTTGTCATCCCGAATTTGCTGCGTGAACTCGGCTGCGAGGTGGTTGAAATCAACTGCGAGCCTACGGGCCATTTTGCACACAATCCCGAGCCTCTGCCCGAGAACTTGACCGAGATTTCGGCTGCTGTAGTTCGCGAAAAGGCCGATTTGGGAGTGGTTGTTGACCCCGATGTTGACCGACTCTGCTTTGTGAATGAGGATGGCACGATGTTTGGCGAAGAGTATACGCTTGTTGCTGTTGCCGACTATATCCTCTCGCAGGGGGTGGGTAATACCTCCTCAAACCTCTCCTCTTCGCGTGCGTTGCGTGATGTGACCGAGAAGCATGGTGGCGCCTACTCAGCTTCGGCCGTTGGCGAGGTGAATGTGGTGGCAAAGATGAAGGAGGTTGGTGCCGTAATCGGTGGCGAGGGCAATGGCGGAGTTATCTACCCCGAGTTGCACTATGGTCGTGATGCATTGGTCGGAGTGGGTCTCTTCCTGACTTGGTTGGCTAAGCAGAATATGACTATGACTCAGCTGCGTGCGACCTATCCTTCGTACTTCGCTTCGAAGAATAAAATCGAGCTTACACCCGCTATTGACGTGGATAAAGTTTTGCTTGAGATGAAGAGCCGTTATAGCAATGAGAATGTGAACGATATAGATGGCGTTAAAGTCGACTTTGCCGAGAATTGGGTGCACCTTCGCAAATCCAATACCGAGCCGATTATCCGTGTCTATACCGAGGCGAAATCGGCTGCCGAGGCTGATGCTTTGGCTCAGAAATTTATTGCCGAAATCAAAGCGATTTGCAACCTTTAACAATTAAAAATATGAAACAGACTTTAGCATATATCGAGACCAATAAGGAGCGTTTTGTCGAGGAGTTGTTCGACCTGCTCCGCATCCCCTCAATCAGTGCACAACCCTCGCTCCACAAGGAGGATATGGTGCGCTGTGCCGAGTGGTTGGCAGCCTCGCTTGTGAAGGCTGGTGCCGACACTGCGCAGGTTATGCCCACTAATGGCAATCCGGTGGTCTATGCCGAGAAGATGGTGAATCCCGAGGCTCGCACTGTGTTGGTTTACGGACACTATGACGTGATGCCGGTAGACCCTCGCGAGGAGTGGCGTACCGAGCCCTTCGAGCCGGTGATTAAGGATGGTCGCATCTGGGGTCGTGGTGCTGATGACGATAAGGGTCAGCTCTTTATGCACGCCAAGGCTTTCGAGGCTATGTGCGCTACAGATTCATTGCCCTGCAACGTGAAGTTTATGCTCGAGGGCGAGGAGGAGATTGGTTCGGCTAACCTCTACGACTTCTGTCGCGAGAATAAGGAGCTGCTCAAGGCTGATATTATCCTTGTGTCGGATACTTCGATGATTTCGATGGATACCCCCTCGATTACTTGCGGTTTGCGAGGTTTGACCTATATGGAGGTCGAGGTTACGGGTCCGAATAAAGACTTGCACTCGGGCTTGTTTGGTGGTGCTGTTGCCAATCCGGCAAATGTGCTTACCCGCCTGGTATCGTCGTTGGTCGATGATAAGGGTCGCGTGACGATACCCCACTTCTACGATGATGTGCGTGAACTCACTCCGGCCGAGCGTGAGGCATTCAACCAGGCTCCATTCTGCTTGGAGGATTACAAGCGCTCGCTCGACATTGACGATGTGGAGGGTGAGGATGGCTATACGACTATTGAGCGTACAGGTGTGCGCCCATCGCTCGATGTGAACGGTATCTGGGGTGGTTACACCGGTGAGGGTACCAAGACGGTCATCCCCTCGAAGGCTTCGGCTAAAATCTCGATGCGCTTGGTGCCTAACCAGGATTTTGAGAAGATTGGCCAACTCTTCAAGACTCATTTCGAGGCTATCGCACCCAAGAGCGTGAAGGTTGATGTACGCTTCTTACACGGAGGCGCTCCCTACGTCGCTCCGACCGATATGGCTGCATACAAGGCTGCCGAGAAGGCTATTGTCGATACCTTCGGCAAGAAACCTCTACCCTTCTATTCGGGTGGCTCGATTCCGATTATCAGCGGTTTTGAGCAGATTTTGGGTATCAAGTCACTGCTTATCGGCTTCGGTTTGGCTGAGGATGCTATCCACTCGCCCAACGAGAGCTTCGGACTCAACCAGTTCTATAAGGGTATCGAGACTATTCCGTTGTTTTATAAATACTTCGCAGAACAGGAGTAGAACGGTGCTTTCATAAGTTATAAATAGTAAGGGTGGCTAATTTGTTTAGCCACCCTTACTACTATTTGGGTTGATTATACTACCACGCAAACAGAGGTCTGTTCTCCATCATTGCATTAACCTCCTTGCGAACAGCTGCGATATTCTCCTCGTTCTCGGGGTCGTGCAGTACGCGGTCGATAAGAGCTACAACAGCCTCCATATCTCCCTCCTTCAAGCCACGAGTGGTGATTGCGGGTGTACCGAAGCGCAAGCCTGAGGTCTGGAACGGTGAGCGCGAATCGAACGGCACCATATTCTTATTGGTGGTGATATCCGCTGCAACGAGGCAACGCTCAGCGAGTTTACCTGTGAGTTCGGGGAACTTGGTGCGCAGGTCGACCAGAATGAGGTGGTTGTCGGTGCCACCCGAAACAATCTTGTAGCCACGATTAACGAACGCCTCAGCCATAGCCTTGGCATTCTTCTGCACCTGTGCCTGATACTCCTTGTAACTCGGGTCAAGGGCCTCGCCGAAAGCGACAGCCTTAGCAGCGATGACGTGCTCGAGCGGTCCGCCCTGGATGCCGGGGAATACTGCCGAGTCGAAGATTTGCGACATCATCTTCACTACGCCCTTCGGAGTGGTCAAGCCCCAAGGATTTTCGAAGTCCTTGCCCATCAGGATAATACCGCCACGAGGGCCACGCAGTGTCTTGTGGGTTGTCGAGGTTACAACGTGTGCATACTTCACCGGGTTGTCGAGCAAACCTGCAGCGATAAGACCTGCAGTGTGAGCCATATCTACGAGCAACAGTGCACCAACCTTGTCGGCAATCTCACGCATACGCTTGTAGTCCCACTCGCGCGAGTATGCCGAAGCACCACCCACGATAAGTTTGGGCTTGCACTCGAGCGCCTTCTGCTCCATAGCGTCGTAGTCGACCATTCCGGTCTCGGGGTCGAGCTGATAGCCTACAGCGTTGAAGAACTTACCCGACATATTGACCGGCGAGCCGTGCGAGAGGTGACCGCCGTGCGAGAGGTCGAGACCCATAAAGGTATCGCCAGGCTTGAGGATGGCGAAGAATACGGCCATATTTGCCTGTGCGCCCGAGTGGGGCTGTACGTTGGCATACTCTGCGCCATAGAGCTCACATAGACGCTCACGAGCCAACGACTCCACCTTGTCGACAACCTCGCAACCGCCATAGTAGCGTGCGCTCGGATAGCCTTCGGCATACTTGTTGGTCAGCACCGAGCCCATAGCCTGCATTACCTGCTCGCTCACAAAGTTCTCGGATGCAATAAGTTCGATACCACGAGTCTGGCGACTGCGCTCCTCGTTGATAAGGTCAAAAATTTTGTTATCTCTCTCCATAACTGTATATTGTTTTATGATTTTTGCCAAAAACTGAACAAAAGTACTACTTTATAGCGAGATTTTCGTATCTTTGGACGATATTTATTCACATTTTAGAAACAAAAAGAAAAATATAACGGTAATATGACTAAACTTAGAGGTTTGATGTTGGTGTTATTCCTGCTCTCGATGGTGGGATGTACTGCCGACTTTAACGAGGCGATAACCCTCGAGGAGCAGGAGGTGAATGAACTCTTTGCCCGAAAGGATATCGTTCGTGATGTGATGACGGTTAAGTTTTCGCGTGAAACGGCAGATGCACTTTCAGTCTCGAGAACTCGTAGCGGAGAACTCTCGACCGGAAATATAACTCTCGATGAGATCTGCCGAGAGTATGACGTGGTCGAGATTGAGCGAATTTTCCCCGTCAATAAGTTTGAGGCTCGCAAGCGTGAGATGGGGCTCGATTTGTGGTACAGTGTGAAGATTGGTGGTCGCCGTTCGGTGGGTGATGCAGCGTTGCGCCTGCGTAGAATGGAGGGTGTGCTGTCGGTAACTCCGCAAGTAAAGGTTAAGCGTGCGGGTGTTACGGAGGTGCGCTATGCTACCGAGGAGGAGATGGCTGCTATCGCCTCCAAGAGTCAGACTCGCTCTGAAGCAACATGGCTCTATAACGATCCTCTGCTTCCCGAGCAGTGGATGCTCAAGAATCTTGGTCCCGAGTCGGAGGATTATGGCTCGTATGGCTTTGTAAAGGGTGCCGATATCAATATCGAGGGCGCTTGGGAGAAGTGCGGTGGTGCAAGTAATGTGATTGTGTCGGTTGTGGATGGCGGTATTGAGTACACCCACCCCGACCTTGCAGCCAATATGTGGGAAGGTGTCGGTCGAAATTTTGTCGATACCAAGAAGAATGGTACAGGTGTGGTCGCTGACGAGCACGGTACGCACGTTGCCGGCACGATTGCGGCTGTGAACAATAACCGCATAGGCGTTGCCGGTATTGCCGGAGGCTCGGGTGCGGGTGATGGAGTTAAAATTATGTCGTGCCAGATTTTTGTCGGTGACGAAGCCTCGACAGATGCCGAAAGTGCTGCGGCTATCGTCTACGGAGCTGATAATGGCGCGATTATAAGCCAGAATAGTTGGGGCTACCCCATCAATTTTGTGAGCAATGATGCACAGTTTGCAGCGCGTTTGGGCATCGTTAAGGATGCAATTGACTACTTTATTGCCAATGCCGGCAAGGATGAGAATGGCAATCAGGTTGCGCCTATGGCCGGTGGTGTTGTGGTTTTTGCGGCCGGCAATGACGGCAAACAGCAATCCGAATATCCCGCATCATACAGCGAGTGCTTGAGCGTGGCTGCAATGTCGGGTAGTTATAAGGCTGCGTGGTACTCGACCTACTCGACAATGGTCGACCTGCTTGCCCCGGGTGGTGATAGCCATAGTCAACACAATCAGCTCGACTACCCTGCTTGGAATTTGAGTACATTGCCCACCACAATTAAGAATGGCGATTTCGATGTGGATGGTTATAAGATTAACTATGTGCGCACGCCTGGTTACGGATATATGCGTGGAACTTCGATGGCTTGTCCTCATATCTCGGGTGCTGCGGCACTTGTCGTATCGTACTGCGGTGGCGAGGGCTTTACCAATACCCGCCTTAAGGAGTTGTTGCTCGGTACGGCAAAGGGTGTGGATAACTATCAAGACTCTGCTCATAAGGGCAAGGTCGGTAAGTTGGTGGATATTGCGGCAGCATTCGAGCGTGGAGGTGCCGGTACCAACTACAACCCTGTGAAGTTGCCTGTATTACGTCTGAAGAGTACAACGAGCGAACTCTACTTGCTGCCTGATGAGAAGTCGCATATTGTCTACGAGTTGCAGAATTGCGAGCGTGTGGAGGTTAGCGACCCGAAGATCGAGGTGCAGCAGTTGGATGATATGCTGACCCTCGTTGTGGATGCTTCGCAGTATGAGGTCGGTATACATAAGGTTACGGTCAAGGGCTTCAATGCAGATGGCGAAGGCTCGGCTGAGTTTTCGTTCTTGATTGAGGATGTGTCGGCTAAGTTCTACCCCAATCCTTGCGATGAGGAGCTCAATATCCAACTCAATCCAATCAAGGGCGAGTATCAGAATTGCGATGCCCAGGTGCGTATCTACAACTCGATGGGAGCGATTGTTGCCGACAAATCGGTGATATTCAACGGCCGTTTCCCGTTGCACTTTGACGTGGAGAAGCTCAACCCCGGCCGATATGAGGTGAAGGTGGATGTTGAGTATGGTGGCAATGTCTATGCGTTGACACAAACGGTGATTAAACGATAATTGTGAATGGTTGTAATTGTATGAAAAAGATAATTTTAACACTTGTTATTTCGATAGTTGCTTTAGGCGTATCGGCGCAGGACTTTGCTACGATAAATCCCGATGCCCGCACGGCAGCGATGGGTGATGCTACGGTGGCCGCAACGGCTGACGCATACTCTATATATAACAACGCAGCAGCTCCGCTGTTTGGCTACCAGAGTGTGCAGATTGGTTACACTTATGCTCCGTGGGTGCAGAGCCTCTACAAGGGCTCGGATTTGATGACGGTGGCAGGCTATCTCAAGCTCGGTCAGCGACACTCGTTCTCGATTGGTGGCCGTATGTTCCGTGAGCCGAAGCTTTCGATGGATGGCGATAGCTCTTTCGTTCCGACTGATGAGAATGGCAATCCGAACTACAAAGTCGGAGAGTTTACCCGCCCCAATGGTAAGTCGCTTGAGGTGGCTTATGGATTGAAGGTGTGTGAAGAGGTTGCACTCGCTTTGACGGCTCGTTATCTCCACTACGCCAACGGTTTGGGCGATAAGTATGCCGCTATGAATTTCGACTTGGCACTCTATTCGCAACTACCCCTATCGTTCCGTGAGGGTGCGATGCTTAACCTCGGTGCACAGGTGTCGAATGCCGGCTTCTCGATTACCAAGAGTGGCTTTACCCAGCCGCTGACGGCTAAGGTCGGAGCCTCGTTGCTGACCCCCTTTGGCGATGCGCACTCGTTGCTTGCTGAGGTCGATTTGGGCTACCGCTTTGCTCCTGTCGGGATGAAGAGCCTGATAGCGAATGTCGGTGTGGAGTACTCGCTGATGCAGTTGCTTAAGTTCCGTGCTGGATATGCTCACAATATCTACGACTACGCTACGGTGGGTCTTGGTCTGCGCTTTATGCATGTTCAGGTCGATGCTTCGTATTGGGCTTCGGGTAAGATGTGCCCATGGCGTAACACCTTCCGTGTGGGTGTCGGTTTGGAGTTCTAATCGTAGTTGTTGACAGCGATGAAACAGAAGATACTCTTTGTCTGCTTAGGAAATATATGTCGCTCACCGGCAGCGGATGGGATTATGCATCATCTTGTGCATCAGGCGGGTGCTGAGGAGCAGATTTATATCGACTCTGCCGGTACTTATGCCGGTCATACGGGCGAGTTGCCCGACCATCGTATGCGTGCGGCTGCAATGCGTAGAGGTTATAACCTCGCCCATCGTGCACGTCAAATTCGTGAGTCGGATTTCTATGACTTTGACCGCATAGTGGTTATGGATGACTACAACTACGAGAGCGTTCATCGCCTGGCTCCCTCGCGCGAGTATGCGAATAAAATCTATCGTATGAGCGACTTTTTTACCACCTTTGCCGAGCGTTGGTCGCACGTTCCCGATCCCTACTATGAGGGTGCTGAGGGCTTTGAATTGGTGCTCGATATGCTCGAGGAGGGGTGTGGAAACCTCTTGAAAGAGATTTTAATGCAGAGTTAAGGGGTTAAATTCAAAATTATTAGGGTGTAATTATTGCGAATTGCAAATAAATGCGTATATTTGCGCCCGATTTCGGGGTGTAGCGCAGCCCGGTTAGCGCACCTGCTTTGGGAGCAGGGGGTCCCAGGTTCGAATCCTGGTACCCCGACAGAATTAGAGCAGACAGCAGAACATTTGAGTTCTGCTGTTTTTTGTTGTTATTGCGTTGTGTGCAAGCCCACCGCAAACAACAAAAAAACTACGCACGCTTTGCGTGCTGTCTGCTCAATTGACGTGGTTGTATTCTTTAATATGCGGTTGCGGGGACAGGGTTATGTTTATTGCTCGACTGCGTCTGCGCTTGATGGTTGTCCCCGCGAGGTCGGGGCTCTGCCCCTCCCTTCGAATCCTGGTACCCCGACAAAACCAAGAAGAACAAGAAGATGTCGAAAGACATCTTCTTGTTTTTTATGCCTTGGTGCAAGTTTACTTTGTGGGTTGGATGGAAAAAAGCCAATGGCCAATGGCTAACGGCTAATGGCCAACGGCTCACGGCTCACGGCTACTCAACATACACCTCCAGCAACTTGGCTGAGCCTTTAAGCGATATCTCGTTGAACTCTGCCGGTAGAAGCACTACATCACCATCCGACAACGTCTCGGTCGTGCCCTCGGCCTCGAGGATGGCCTCGCCTCCGATGCACATCAAAATCACAAACGAGTCGAGTGATGCGTAATCTTTGGTAACCTCGCCTTCGGTTTGCAACATATTGGTTGTGAAGTATTTACACTTGGCGATTTTAACCGACTTGTTGACCTCGGGGGTGTAGTCGCAAAGGCTCTCCTTGGCACTCATCGCAAAGTCGATGGCATCAACAGCCAGTGCCGTGTGCAACTCGCGTGACTGGCCATTGGCATCTACCCTATCCCAGTCGTAAATGCGGTATGTGACGTCAGAAGTCTGCTGGATTTCAACGACTTGAACGCCCTTGCCGAGTGCGTGTACCAAGCCCGCAGGGATGAAGAACGCATCACCGGCCTTGACCTCCACGCGGTTGAGCATATCGACCAGACTGCCACTCGAAACGGCCTCGAGGTACTCCTCGCGAGTTACATCGCGATTGAAGCCGATGTATATCGCTGCGCCCTCCTCGCACGAGGTGACGTACCACATCTCGGTCTTGCCCAACGAGTCGTGGCGTTCGGCTGCCAACTCATCGTCAGGGTGTACCTGCACCGAGAGAACATCATTGCAGTCGAGGGTCTTAATCAGCAACGGGAACTCCAAGCCGTGCTCCTCGAAAATCTTCTCTCCGACCAAGTCGCCCATATATACCTCGATAAGTTCCTCGAGGTTGTTGCCCTTGAGCATACCCGAAGCCACCTTCGAGATGTCGCCTTCAACGCACGAGAGGTCCCAACTCTCGCCATACTTCTTGTTGGGGTCGATGCGACCTGCAGCCTTGCCTTTCTTGTCGATAAGTAGCGAGCCACCCCAAATACGCTCCTTGAGCAGTGGCTTGAATTTTAGTGGATACAACATATTGATTTTGCGGTTTTTATCGGTTGTTAATTAAAATAGAGTTTCAACTTTCGAGATGACCTCCTCTCTCTCGGCATTGAGCGGGAAGACGAAGCTCGGCTCGAGGTGGAAAATCTCCCTATCTTGCTTGAAGAGTTGTTCGCCTGCTCCGGTGATGTTGAGCATAACAATCTTCTCGCGGTCAATCTTGCCACTCTCGACAGCCCTGATGAGCGAAGCTGTGGCGATAGCTGCTGCGGGATGGATATCGACCCCCTCGGTCTCGAGGAAGAGCTGTGCAGCCTTGCGACCCTGCTGGTTGGTCGCAATCAAAACCTCGCCATTAGTCGCCTTAAGCGCATCGTACAATCCTCCGACAATGCCGTATGGAGGTCGGCGGTTGGACAACACCTTGGCATCAATTATCTCGACATCACGGCGAGCCTTGGCCTCTTCATAGGGCAGCATCACCGGAGAGTCGACCCTCCACGCATCGTACATCGGTACAAAGGGGGCGTTCTGCGACACCATAAGTTTGGTGGTGGTAGTGCCGAAGCGACCATCCTCAATCAGGCGCAGATTGGCCTCCCACGCTGCTATGGCACCCGTACCGCTACCTACTGCCTGGAAATAGTAGTCGGGAATTTGACCTATAAAGGTCGTGGCCGAGAGGAAGGTGGTACCCATACCATCACGGCGAGCCACATTCTTGGCACCGCCCTCGGCGTAGAACTTGCGGGATTTCAGGACTATATTGCTCAAATGGATGGCATCAAAGTAGTCGCCACCCCTCTCGCAAGCGATGAGTTTCACGCAAGGGTTAAGCGGAGCATCAAACCACATCGCATCGAGATTGTCGGCCGGTACCGAGAGCAGAAGTTTGATGTTGTTCTCGGAGCAGACCTTGGCAAAGGCACGAGCCGTATTGCCGGCTGAGGCTACGACCAAAACTCTGTCGTCATCTTCATCTATGCGGGCACAGACACTGTAGGCCTCGGTCTCCTTGAACGAACAGGTGCTCATCGAGGCTCCTCGTGCGGGATAGTAGCCGTTGAGTGTGATGTATAAGTTTTTGAGTCCGAGGTGCTTGGCCAACCCCTCACTCTTGTAGGTTACGGGGGCAGACGAGCCCTTGAGCATTCGCTTCACAGGCAACCAATCGGCAAACTTATAGAGCCCACAGGTGTCATCCTTGACCTCGATTTGGCGCTTGTCGTAGAGGGCTCTGACCAACGAGGGCTTGTTGCTCTCCTTGTCGTCAAGTGTCCATCCCTCATCCTCAAACTCGTGACCCGTAGCCACGCATTGCAGTCTGTATTTTGTGGGTGTAAACTCTTTCATCTTTAGATGTTTTGCGTTAAATTACGACATTCTCGACTTGTAATCTTCGTAGCCGAACTCCTTGACTATGCGCACCTTGCCGTCGGCCGATGCTATCGCTATCGAGGGGTGGCTCACGCCATTGAACATTGTGGTCTTGACCATCGTGTAGTGAATCATATCCTCAAAGACGATACGCTCGCCCACCTGTGGCTCGTGGTCGAATGCCCAATCGCCATAGTAGTCGCCCGCAAGGCAACTGTTGCCACCCATACGCCACACCTTTTCGCCCTCCAGAGGGTCGTGTGCTCCGATAATGGCGGGCTTGTAGGGCATCTCCAAGCAGTCGGGCATATGGCACGCAAACGATACGTTCAGCATAGCCGTATTTACCCCTCCGTTACGCACAATGTCCTCTATGGTCGACACCAAATAGCCTGTGCGCCAGGTGAATGCGCTACCCGGCTCGAGGATTATGCGCAGATGGGGATGGCGAGCCTTGAACTCGCGGATGACCTCTATCAGTTCGTCACAATCGTACTCTGCGTGGGTCATCAGATGTCCGCCTCCGCAGTTGAGCCACTTGACTCGGTCGAGCAGGTCGCCAAAGTGCTCCTCCACTGCCTCGAATGCCTTGCGCAGATGCTCGGGGCGTGACTCGCAAAGAACGTGGAAGTGAAGTCCCTCGATACCCTCGGGCAGAGTGCCCAACTCCTCGCGGGTGACACCCAAACGTGAGCCCTCGACACAGGGGTTGTAGAGGTCGGTTTCGACCGGTGAGTAGCGGGGATTGATGCGCAGACCGCACGAGATACCTCGCAACAGCGCACGCGCTCCGAAACGCTCGAATTGACCCAATGAGTTGAAAGTTATGTGGCTCGAATAGCCCATCAACTCCTCGATTTCACGCTCGGTGTAGACGGGAGCGTAGGTGTGGGCTCTTTCTCCGTACTCCTCGAATACGAGGCGGGCCTCAGCCAGCGAACTTGCGGTTGCTCCGTCAGAGTGTTGAGCCAGCGTGGGGAATATGCTCCACATAGCGCACGCCTTGAGTGCAACGATAATCTCGGCTCCACTCTCGCGCCTTACGCGGTCGATGGTGGCGAGGTTTTGCATCAATAACTGCTCGTCAAGCAGATAGCAAGGTGAGGGCACCTTCGAAAAGTCAATCATAGAACAAAAGTCTTTGAGGTTTAACTCTGCAAAGATACGAAATTTTTGTAAAAAATCTCTATCGGAGAGGGTGAGTTGGATGGGTTAGAGAAGTTAAGGAGTTTAAGGAGTTTAAGGGAAGTTAAACAACGCATCGCAGATGCCTTAATTATCAATTATCAATTTAGCCATTAGCAAAATTGATAAATCTCGTCATCTCGAGTATTTGCATCTTGTGAGGGTTGGGAGTAAGGGTTGCACACAAGCAAATGCGAGGAGATCTACCTTTT
>JAGBTZ010000021.1 GCA_017631055.1 Alistipes sp. | reverse complement strand
TATATCCGCCCCGAGTTGCGCAACGAGCCTAAGGCGGTCAATACCAACGTGCTCAATACTGATCCTGATGAGCGTGGTCTGCTTGTGGACTTCAACGTGAGCTACGAGAGTGCGAAGGCTAAGGGTGATGAGATGGGTCTGTTGGTGGTTCGCGGTGTGGAGATTACCCGCGGTAAGTTGGGCGACTACAACGCTCTCTTCACCAAGGATAACAACGCCCTCTACAGCCCCAACCTCGAAACCACAATCCGCAACGCTCGCGAGCAGGGGGCCTTCATCATCCATAACCACCCGCAGTTCAGCAAGAAGACTAAGAGCACAATGCCCCCTCACTGCGAGGATTTCTACGCCAAGGGGCTCATTGACGGTATCGAGGTGATTAACAGCTACAACTTCTATGACCGACTCTTCGACTACTGCATTGAGGGTGGATATACTCCGTTTTCGAACTCTGATGCCCACAATCTTATTGCTTTGCGCTTCCCCAATGCAGGCAAGGATTATTTCCGCAATATGACACTCATTCTCGCAAAGCGTTGCGATGAGAAGTCGATTCACGAGGCTCTCAAGGCCGGCCGTACAATCGCCTATCAAGCAAATATGTTAATCGGTCAGGAGAAACTTCTTTCGGAGCTCTTCAAGGAGAGTGTGACAGTTGAGGTTGTAGGTCATGATTCGAAGAACTGGAAGGTGCGCATCACCAACCACTCGTCGCTGCCCTACTCACTCCGCTGGGAGGGCAAGAAGGAGGGTGCCGTATTTGGTCAGTCATCTGCACTTCTGAATGTAAAAAAGGGTACAAAGGAGCTCGACATCACAGTTACCAATATGTTCTACGGCAAAGAGAAGTCGCCCGTAGTATCGTTCAAGCTGAAAAAGCATTAATTCCCCGCGTAGATGATTCTGAATAGAGGTTATATTTCTATTTTAGCAACGCTGTTGGCGTTTGTGTTGTGTGTCGCTTGCACTGACCCACAGCCCGAACACACCCCCGACAACCCCACAGAGGAACCTCCCGGCAACGATGAGCCGGAGGTGGAGGAGCCCTATGAGGATATCAAGGTGGTGGACGGCAAGGTGCGCTTCTACCTCAAGGAGAGAGCCAACTCGACTCGTACCGCAACGGGACTCACCGCACGCGACTGGGCAAAATCGAAGGTCGAACTTAACGGACAAATCTACTCGATCGAATTCACCGATGAGAAGAGTCCGCGACCCTATATCGAAGTGCCCCAGGCAGATAGCTACGAGGCTGTGCTCCTCGCGGCATCGTCCGACAAGTGGTACAACGGCTCACCGAAGGGCGAAATCAAACTCCCCTATTCACAATTCTACCATACGGCGACAACCAACATCAAGGCCTTCCCGATGTACGCCTCTTACTCGACCGAGAGTGGCAACAAACTCCACTTCGAGGACGGCTTTGCGATGATATACCTGCAGTTGAAGGGTACGGCAAAGATCTCTTCGATAAAGGTCGAAAACCCCTCGGGCGAGGCTCTGGCGGGTATTTCGAACGTGACGTCGAGTTGTGAGTATGCCGTACGCAGAGGCTTCGATTTCGCTGTGCTCAACTGCACCAACAAGAGCAACTGCGTTCAGCTGATCAGGTCGAAGAGTACCCCGTTCCGCGTGATGATCGCACCGGGCAGCTACCCGAAGGGTCTGAAGATTACCATCTGCGATACGTCGCATCAGGCGGTATTCCTCACTACCGAGTCGCTTACACTCTCGGCAGGCGATATCCACACGATAGAGATGGATTACGCACCCGATGCCGATTTGGTCTGCTACGAAGGTTTCGATAATATGGTCTGGGGTGGTGACGTAATGAAGGGCAGCGAGGGCTTCGGCTTCGCCCCAACAGCCGAGAGCGTCTCCATCGACTCGAGTGCCAACCTCACCGGTTATGAGGATGCCTTTGCGGAGGTGGCCTACAATAGTCCCGGCACCGGATTTATCCAGTCGAACCGCTGGAGCGATGTGAATGGCCACACCGTTGCGCAGTCACACCGACTCTCGGACAACTACATTATGAGCCGCAACATCGGTGATGTGAATTGTATGTTCCGCGTGCAGGAGCACCCCGGATATATCGCCATCGGAGCCGCAACCGACGTATACGGACTCTTCGCCTCGCCCAATGCCGCCGGCACGAAGACCATCGGCCGAGTGAAGGCTACGGCTCGATTTGCACTGCAAGCAGGCTTTACGGGCAACCTGCAGGTGGAGGCGGTAAATGGCGGAGTCATCGAATCGGCAACACTCGATGGAGTACCTATCGACATGCAAGCTGCAAACTTGAGATACGAGACCGAGAACTCCATCTTCACACTTCCAAGTAGCTCCCTGCCGATCCCGAGCAGCCAAGCTGCACCCAAGGAGTGGCATACCATCGAGATGGTAGTCAATGCCGCAACCGATGGCACACGTTTCTACATCAGTGACGAAGATCTCACCTCGGGTGTTCACGGCATCTATCTCGACTCGATCGAGATGCGCCAAATAGACGAGTGGATCAAGAGCGACGGCACGTTGCGCGTGCTCTATTGGAATGTGCTCTGCGGAATGTGGTGCGACCAGCACAACAACTTCAACAACTTCGTGAAGTGGGTCAAGAAGTACGATCCCGACGTCTGTGTATGGTGCGAGGCAGAGACAATATACCGCTCCCATCCGCTGACGGGCTCTTTGAATGAGAGCGATAAGATACTGCCCGATGGTTGGGCTGCCATAGCCCGCAGTTACAAACACTTCTACGTCGAGGTTGGTGGCGACCACGACAACTATCCGCAGGCCATCACATCGAAGTACCCGATCAAAACTATCAAGAAGATCACCACAACCGACGACCCGAAGAAGCCCATTGTGCACGGTGCGGGACACTTCACCATCGAGGTCAACCATAAAAATTTGAACTTCGTGATCTTCCATATGTGGCCGAAGGGCTACGCTTACGGCATCGAAAGCGAGGGCGAGCAGAATGCTGATAAAGCCAAAAATGGCGGAGATTACTATCGTGAATACGAGATGCAGTATATCGTCAATAATACGGTCAACCACCCGAACTACGCAGGTGAGGAGCATTGGATTCTGTGTGGCGACACCAACTCGCGTTCGCGCTTGGATGCCTGGTATCACAATTTCAGATCCGATGATCCCATCTTGCTGACCAACGACGTTGTGCGTAAGCAGACCAACTTGAAAGATGTTATCGGCGATCGCTATCCGAGCAACTACTTTATGTCGTCGACCTACGAAAATACACGCATCGACTTCCTCTACGCTTCGCCCAGCCTGTACGATCGCATTGAGAATTCGATTATGCTGATTGATGAGTGGTGCTACCCCCGTAAGAACGGAAATATCCGAGATTTCTATGCACCATCGGATCACCGCCCCATTTTGGTCGACTTTAAGATGAAATAGACGACAAACAAGCAGTTAAATGGCCAAGATGTAATAAATTTCCAAAAATTTAGTATCTTTGCGCCGATTTAGGTTATAGCATATTTTTTGATAACACTATAAAAACAAAAAAGTTATGATTTCTTACAAAGAGTTAGGTCTTGTGAACACCCGTGAGATGTTTGCAAAGGCTGTAGAAGGCGGTTACGCTATCCCTGCTTTCAACTTCAACAACATGGAGCAGATGCAGGCTATCATTATGGCTTCGGCAGAGACTAAGTCGCCCGTAATCCTTCAGGTATCGAAGGGTGCGCGTAACTACGCAAACCAGACCCTTCTCCGCTACATGGCTGAGGGTGCTGTAGAGTACGCTAAGGAGCTCGGTTGGGCTAAGCCTCAGATCGTTCTTCACCTCGATCACGGTGATTCGTTCGAGACTTGCAAGTCGTGTGTAGATATGGGCTTCTCGTCGGTAATGATTGACGGTTCGCACCTTCCTTATGAGGAGAATGTTGCTCTTACAAAGAAGGTT
>JAGBTZ010000020.1 GCA_017631055.1 Alistipes sp. | reverse complement strand
TGCCATTGAAATAACCTCTCTCACGAGCAAACGAAATCACATCCTCCGAGTAGAGGCAATTCTCCTTATCGTTGAGCGGGAAGGTGGTAATTCGCGCCTGATTTGCGTGAGCCGAGACATAGCCGTCAGGAATACGGCGAGCTACCCAAACGATACCCTTGCCGAACTTGCCCTTGCTGATAAGCTCCATAATCCAAGCCTCATCCTTGTCGGCAA
The DNA here is from genome assembly GCA_017631055.1 of Alistipes sp. Lineage (GTDB taxonomy): Bacteria > Bacteroidota > Bacteroidia > Bacteroidales > Rikenellaceae > Alistipes. The sequence goes on along the minus strand of JAGBTZ010000020.1, from coordinate 37,495 downwards.
TCGAGAACGACTCGCCACTCGATGCGTAACCGTGCGTAGCTGCCAGGTCGGCAATAACCGCAATAGCCTCGCGAGCTGTCTTGGCACGTTGCAGAGCGATATAAATCAGTGAGCCGTAATCCATCGTACCATTCGGATCCTCCAGCTCGGCACGACCTCCGTAGGTTGTCTCGGCAATGATAAGCGAATGAGAGTTCATATTACCGATAGTTGTATAGGTTGTCGGCACCTGTGGAATATCGCCGAGGTACTTGCCTGTATCCCACTCCTCCACACGGAGCATATCGCCGGCCTTAAATTTGCCTCCCGGCACAAAGTAGAGTGCACCGTAGAGTTGATGCGAGTCGGCTGCGTAGCTGACCATCACCGAGCCATCTGCCGAAGCTCCCTTGGTTACGATAAAGTTGGTGCAGGCATCAGCCGTCCAAGCCGCCACACCAAAAAGAAGTGTAAAAATCAGTTTTTTCATATCTCTATAAGTTTTTATAAGTCACAATTTGGACAAATATACGAAAAACTTTTCTAAAAACCGTTTTCTTTGCCTACTTTTGCATAAGCAAAATGGCAAGGATATGACTATTACCGACCGAATTCGAGATATTCGCACTTCGCTGCCCGAGAGTGTAACTCTTGTATCCGTATCGAAGACCCACCCCGCAGAGGCTATTCGCGAGGCATACGATGGCGGTCAGCGCATATTTGGCGAGAGTCGCCCCCAGGAGTTGAAGGCTAAGTACGAAGCTCTGCCACACGATATCGAGTGGCACATGATAGGTCATCTGCAGACCAACAAGGTGAAGTACATCGCACCCTTCGTAGCCTTGATTCACTCGGTGGACTCACTGCGCCTTTTGGAGGTCATCGACCGCGAGGCGGGCAAGTGTGGTCGCACGATTGATTGTCTGTTAGAGATTCACGTTGCAGCCGAGGAGAGCAAGTCGGGCTGGGAGTGGAGCGAACTGCTTGAGAATGTACAACACAACGCCTTTTCGCAGTTTGAGAATGTGCGCGTGCGCGGTGTGATGTGCATAGCCACCAACACCGATGATGAGGCAGTTGTCCGAGCCGACTTCGAGCGATTGGTACGCTACCGCAACCAACTCGCCCCACACTTTGGCGAGGAGTTCGACATTATCTCGATGGGTATGTCTGACGACTACCCTTTGGCTATCGAGTGTGGCTCTACGATGGTGCGTGTCGGAAGCAAAATTTTCGGCAATCGCACCTATCTGTAAAAGAGATGAGTTAGACAAGGATAACCCCATCTAACTCATCAAATCCAAACACACTCTCGCTATTTAACCCTCAAGGTTTTACCCACCTTAAGTATCGCATTGCGGTTAATTCCGTTAAGTTGGCAGATGCGCGTAACGGTCGTGCCATACTTCACCGCAATACCGCTCAGCGTATCGCCCGAGCGCACCTTGTAGTAACGGCGTGCAGCCAGCTCGGCAGCCTCACGCTTGTCGTCCTCCTCGTTGGCAATCTCGTCATCAAAGTTCTGGTCGTAGCGCGAATAGATATCGAAGAACTTACGCTTCAAGAGGAATGTTTCACGGCGCAGCATACCCGTATTAAAATCAATAAGTCGCTCGGGGTCAAACGATTGACCATAGTAGCGAGCCTCGAAGTGGAGGTGCGGACCGGTACTGCGACCCGTAGAGCCACCCTCGCCAATAACCTGACCAGCCGTCACCCAATCACCCTCCTTGACGAGTCGTTTCGAGAGGTGACCCATATAGGTCTCCAATCCGTTATCGTGGCGAATGATTACCAACTGACCATATCCGGTCTTCGAATCCTTCGAGTAACGCACTCGGCCATCAAATGTGGCATAGATAGGCTCACCCTCCTTGAGCGGAATATCCACTCCGTTATGGTTGCGATTACGGCGCGGACCGTAGCGTGATATGATGCGACCCTTGTAGGGATAGTGGTAACTCTTGAGCGAATCGACCAAAGGAATTACCACCGACACCGGCAATGAAGCGAGAGGCACTTCACGATAGGGAGAGATAACCTCCGAGCTCCAATACTTCTCAAAGACCGTGCTATCCTGGCGTACACTGCGATCGCGGACATATCGCCAAGTATTGTCGTTGTAGAGGACAATCTTTAACGCCTCGTTAACCGTGGGCAGAGTATCGACCACCATCTCCTCGATTTTGCGCACAGGTGCCACCTGCACAGGCTTTGCGGGGGTTGTCGGCACAACATTTATCTCGCTTGACGAGGCACCCTCGGTAGTTGCCGTCACGGTCATAGTTTCGGTTTTGGCAGTCGCAGCATCTCCACCCGCAGCCACCTCCGTAGGGTTCTGAGTTCCGCTACCTACCGCCACCTCTACAGGCGACTGAGCCACCGCAACGCCTACGACCATCATCAACACTATCAGTGCTGCTATACTTCTCTTTACACTCATACTCTTATATCTATAGGGTCAAAGTCAATAATTGTGAATTATGAATTGTGAATTATAAGTTGCTCCGCCGCCTCCATAGCCTTGTAGAACTCCTCGCCCCACTTGCGGATGATAGGCTCACGCAGCGACTTATAGACCGGAACACCCAACTTCTTACCGCACTCGCAAGCCGACTTGCAGATATGCCAGCGGTGGTAGTTCAACCCCTCGCCGCCATTACGGAAGTTGACCACGCGAATTGGGTACAAGTGGCACGAAATAGGCTTCTGGAACGAGCATTTACCCTCGCGAAAAGCCTTATCGATGGCGCAAAGTGCCACGCCATGCTCATCGTAGCAGGTAAAAGCACACTCTCCACCATTGATTAGAGGCGTGGTGTAATCGCCATCCACATCAACAACCATAAAACCCTGCTCCTCAACCGCACGGATGCCCTCTTCGGTCATATAGGGCTTATAATTTTCGTACTCCTCCTCGAGGATATCGACCTCGTCAATATCAAGCGGAGCACCGGCATCGCCCTCGATACAACAGGCACCCTTACACTGCGCCAAATCGCAGCAGAAGCACTCGGTCAGCAGGTCGGTGCTGACAATTTTACCCTCGATTTCTATCATGTTTACTCTCATATCAGCTATTGGCCATTGGCTATTAGCCATTGGCTTTTTATTCACTATGCCATCGTATCACTAATCACCAAGTCGAAGAGTTCACCCAGCGAAATACCCATCGCCTTCGCCTGCTTGGGAACGATACTACCACTTGACATTCCTGGAATTGAATTGACTTCGATAAGGCACGGCTCGCCATCGGGCATAACGATAAAGTCGATACGCACCACACCTCGACAACGACACGCCTTATAGGCCTCGCGGGTCATTCGGTTGAGTTTCTCCTTAACCTCGGAAGTGATATCCGCAGGGGTAATCTCATCTGACATACCCTCGGTGTACTTCGCCTCGTAATCGAAAAATGCCTTCTTCGACACAATCTCGGTAATCGGGAAGAGGCACTCCCTCTCTTTGGTTATAAGCACTCCGCAGCCCATCTCTCTGCCCGCACTAAACTCCTCAATCAGAACATCATCGCTCTCGCCGAAAGCCTCCTCTACGGCTGCTGCAATCTGCTCTTTCTCGGTCACACGGGTAACTCCGAAGCTGCTACCGCTGGCATTGGGTTTCACAAAGAGTGGCAGTCCGAGTTTTGCAACAATCTCCTCCTCATCGACCCTATCGCCTCGATGCAGGAAAATCTCCTTTGCCACACGAATACCGCGTGCAGCCACCGCCAACTTGGTGCTCTCCTTGTCGAAAGTTATCGCAGACGAGACCATCGAACACGATGAGTAGGGAATGCCCATAATGTCGAGATAGCCTTGCAATCTACCATCCTCGCCAGGAGTACCATGGATAATAATCAGAGCGTAGTCGAACTCGTAGCGCACACCCTCAACCGTCAGCGAAAAGTCGTTCTTGTCGAGCGGATAACGCTCGCCATTCTCCGCAGTATAAAACCAATCGCGGTGGTAGATATCTATCACCTTAACATCGTATTTAGCCTTATCGAGTGCCTGCTCGATTTGTGCAGCACTCTGCAGCGCAATCTCCCTCTCCGAGGAGTTGCCACCGGCCAGCAGTGCTATGCGTAATTTATTCATATTCTAAGGGTTGTAAATATCTTTATATCTAAATTCCAAAATCTCGTTAATCATCTTCACATACTCCTGCGCCTCGCTATTCTCGGGCTCAATGGCTAACGCAGCATTGAAGTCGTTTAGTGCCTTACCCCACTCGTTTCGCCCATATGCAGCCTTGGCTTGGGTAACCAGAGTTTCGACCTCGGCACTCTTACCCTCTCGCTTGAGCAATCTGTTTTTGGCGATATACTCCGCCACACCCTTTGAGAGCATTGACGAAGTATCCTTGCCCTCGGCATAGGCTTTGCGGACATCTGTCGAGGAGTAATTCTGCAACGGAGCATCCTCCAAGACGGTTATCCGGTCGAGATATTTATCAATCGTATATCCTGTGCGAGGATAGACCATTATATCGTATCTCTCCAACAGCGTGCGGTAATCCTTCCAACGCTCCAACTGCGGGATAATATCGGCACCCATCAGCACCGCAAACTCCATCTCGGCGCCATTATTCTCCTCCAAGTAGCGCAGAGTATCAATCGTATACGAAGGTCGTGGCAACAGAAACTCTATTGCCGAAGGCATAATCTGCTCGGGAAACCTCGACTCACGGCAAGCAATCTCCGCCATCTCAAATCGGTTGAGTTCGGGCATCAGATCACTCCCCTCCTTGAGCGGATTTTGGGGCGACACGATTAGCGCAACGCTATCGCACAAGCCTCTCTCCACAGCATACTCTGCCAAGGCAATATGGCCCTTATGAATGGGGTTGAACGAGCCGAAATATAGCAATACCCGCTTCACAACCTACTCTGCCAAAAATTTATTGATAATCTCGACAGTTTCATTCACTGCCGTATCGAGGTCATCATTCACTACAACGTGGTCAAATTCGGGTGCTTTCGACAGCTCGAACTCAGCCTTTGCCACTCGCTTGGCAATAGTCTCCTCGCTATCGGTAGCTCTGCCTCGCAGACGGCGTTCCAACTCCTCAATCGAGGGAGGCTGAACGAATATCGAGCAGGCATCTTCGCCAAAAATCCTCTTGATGTTAATTCCACCCAGCACATCCACATCAAAGACGATGACATTACCCTTTGCCCAGATGCGCTCCATCTCGCTGCGCAGCGTTCCGTAGCAAGTACCGGCATAGACCTCCTCCCACTCGACAAAACTATCGCTCGCCACCTTCTCGGCGAACTCCTCCTGCGAGAGGAAGTAGTAATCCACACCGTGTTGCTCGGTGCCACGAGGCTGGCGCGAGGTTGCCGAAATCGAAAACTCAAATTGCGGGAATTGCGAGAGCAGACGGCGCACAATCGTAGTCTTGCCGCTGCCGCTCGGAGCCGAAAAAATTACAAGTTTACCCATACACTCCAACTATTACAATATATTGAGTACCTGCTCCTTAATCTTCTCCAACTCATCCTTCATCTTAACCACCAACACCTGCATATCGGCATCGTTAGACTTCGAGCCCATGGTGTTGATTTCGCGACCCATCTCCTGAGCGATAAAGCCGAGCTTACGACCTGCCGACTCCTCGGTGGCTGCCACCTCGCGGAAGTACTTGCAGTGATTTTGCAGGCGCACCTTCTCCTCGGTGATGTCGAGCTTCTCGATATAGAAAATCATCTCCTGCTCGAGGCGGTTGTTATCGACCTCAATTTGAAGTTTCTCGATATTTTCGCGTATGCGGTTGCGGATAGCCTCGGTACGAGCCACCTCGAAGGGGGTTACTGCATTCTTGTACTCCTCGATGCGCTCAACCCTTGCCAGCAGATCGGCAATCAGCACCGCACCCTCCTGCTCGCGGAAGGCGTTGAGTCTCTCCACAGCCTCGCCCACAGCCTTAATCAGAGCCGAACGCTCCTCATCGCTCACAGACACACTGTCAGTGGCAAGCACATTGGGCATCTTCACAATTGCCGGCACGAGAGCATCGTAACTTGCATCGATACCCGAGTAGGTCAATGCATCGTTGAGTTGGCAAAGGTATGCACGGAAGAGTTTTTTGTCGATAGTTGCAGCGGTTGCGACCTCGGTAGATTCGACCGAAACGAAGAGTTCGACCTTGCCTCGTTGCAGGCTCTTGTTCAGCATATTGCGAATCTCGAACTCCGCCTCACGGTAGAGGGGCGGCATCTTCACCGAGAGGTCCAACTGCTTGGAGTTGAGCGAGCGAAGCTCGACCGTAATTTTTTTGTTTTCGCAAGTGGCTTCGGCCTTACCGAAACCGGTCATCGATTTTATCATTGTGTTTTATATTTTCGAAAGTACAAAAATACAAAACAAATTGAGAATTGACAATTGATAACTGATAAATACGTTATTTTTTACAGATTACCGGGAGTGTCAGGACAGTTTACTCCGTTTTCGCCGCCATTAGTTAAATATGGCCTATGGTCACATATTAGAACTTTGCCACGGCACGGACTAGATTGGAGACATTCTTTGGATCGTACATTGCGTTAATTTTATTGTTGTAAAAAGAGACGAACCACGCTGTAAAAATCCCATTTGAGTATTGAGAGGTGTACTCGGTAGAAGTCCAATAATGGTAAGATAGTTGTTTCCCACCCAAGGCCATCAAAGTTTGATTAACAGTATCATGAACACTGCTACTTAGGTATAGTTCGCGAAGTGCGGGAAGATACCATTCTCTACCCAAATCCGCACACCACTTAAAGGCGGGATATTTAGATTGCCACTCCTTAATTTGTTTCACGACAATCATATTATTCATACCATCTTCACAATCGTTTGATTCAATCAGGTATTCAATCGGATTATCTTTTTTGAATATGCTTCCGAAATTTTTATCTAATGCCCACTTTACAAAATCAGACGATTCCGTAAGACTGATAATTTTACCATGTCGTCCCGTTGCATCTACCTCAAAAACTACACCCCGTTTTTGACCATCATTGTAGTAATCGCCAATTTTATAGATACCATTACGACCTCTGCCACTCAATTTGGCTTGTCGTTCCTGCTCATAAGCACGCTGCTCCGCCTCCAAACGAGCTCTTTCGGCAGCCTCCTCACGTGCTTTCTGTTCGGCTTCCAAGCGAGCCCTCTCGGCAGCCTCTTCGCGGGCTTTACGCTCCTGCTCTAACTCTTTCTCTCGGCGAGCAATTCTACGACGTTCCAACTCTCGCTCCGCCTCGGCGCCTTTGCGCTTCCAATACTGACTTGCCAATTTCACCTCCACATACTCCTCATAGTCAAGGTCGTGGATATCGATGATGCAGTCATATCGTTCGGCATCGCTCTCAACTCCGACAAACGAGATTTTGTGCTTGCCCTTCGGCAGACGAATCTCGGACATACCCTTGCCCACCGTGGCAATCTGCTCGCCATAGCGCAAAACCTTACACTCCAAATCGGAATCAATCCTCACCAATGCACCTTTTAGCGAGGGAGTATCACTCTGCTGCGACAACACAGGCGCAATGCGACTATCAATCATCGCCCGCATATCACGCTCAAAGCTTGAATCCATGTGGATTGTCGTATGCTGTATTCGCTTAATAATGTCGAGTTCTGACGGGAAAGATTCGGGATAGCCATTGAAGAGGTTATCCGGCTCAATGGGGATAATTTTCAGCCCACACTTCTGAGCATGGCAAATCTCACGGCGCACCCAATCTCCATCATTGGCGCAACGCATCATCGAATCGCGCGATAAAACCAGCACAAAGACCTTACACTGCTCGATGGCGGTCAGTATAATCTTCTCGAATTCGTCATCGCTCAACTCGCTGTAATCAAAGAATACACGATTCTTATAGCCCTCTATCTCGAGTTGTTGTTTGATTGTTCGGGCGATGTTGGTTCCGCTGGTAAGGCCTGCACTATCCTTGCGACGGTAACTGATAAAAATATCGTAAGCCATAGAGTTAGTTATCTTCATTTATTCGCAAAGGTATAAAAAAATGGGATTTGAAGCCCATAATTAAAATTTATTTTGCTATCTTTGTATGCGCTCTATTATTATATGGCGAACAACAGCAAACAACAAACTAATTTATATACAGTTTTATGAAAAAGCACAACTTCAACGCCGGACCCTCCATCCTGCCGGATGTGGTTCTCCAGAATGCCGCAAAGGCTATCATCGACTTCAATGGCTCCGGTCTTTCGCTCCTCTCAATCTCTCACCGCACGAAGGATTTTGAGGATGTGCTCAACGAGGCGCAGTCGCTCTTCCGCGAACTGCTCCACATTCCCGACAACTACAAAATTTTCTTCGTCAGCGGTGGCGCAAGCACCCAATTCTTCCATATTCCTGCAAACTTCCTGAAGACAAAGGCCGGATATGTCAACACAGGCGTATGGTCGAAGAAGGCAATCAAGGAGGCTAAGCATTATGGCGAGGTAGAGATTATTGCAACCTCGGAGGACAAGAACTTCAACTATATCCCCAAGGGGTTTGAGATTCCCGCAGACCTCGACTACCTCTACATCTGCTCGAATAACACCATCTACGGTACAGAGTACAAGACAGACATCGACTCGCCTGTGCCCCTTATTGCCGATATGAGTTCGGATATCATGAGCCGTCCCGTAGACGTATCGAAGTATGCAATGATTTACGGAGGTGCACAGAAGAATCTCGCTCCGGCAGGCGTGACATTCGTTATCGTGCGTGATGATATGCTCGAGAAGGTTGCGCGCGAATTGCCTTCGGTGATGAATGTGAATACTCACGTTGACAACAACTCAATGTTCAACACTCCGCCCGTATTCCCCATCTACGTTATGAACGAAACGCTGCGTTGGCTCAAGGCGCAAGGCGGCATCGAGGAGATTTATCGCCGCAATGTCGAGAAGGCAGAGTTGCTCTACAACGAGATTGACCGCAACTCACTCTTCCGTGGCACGGTCGAGAAGGAGGATCGCTCGCTGATGAATATCTGCTTCGTGATGTCGGAGGGCAATGAGGATTTGGCGCCCGAGTTTATGGAGTTTGCCAAGGAGAGAGGTATGGTCGGCATCAAGGGTCACCGTCTGGTTGGCGGCTTCCGTGCATCGTGCTACAATGCTTGCCCGAAGGAGTCGGTGGAGGCTTTGGTGGCTTGCATGCAGGAGTTCGAAACACTTAAAACCAAATAACCATGCCTACAATCGTACCATACACATACGAGAAAAAAGAGGAGAAAATCGTCTATTTTACATCACTTTTGAAGGATATGAAGGTTCTTGTAGCAACCGAAAAGCCCTTTGCAGCCGAGGCTGTGAATGGCATCAAGGAGATTTGCGAGGCGGCAGGCTATCAGGTTGTGCTGCTCGAGAAATATACAGACAAAGCCCAATTATTGGAGGCTGTAGCAGATGCAGATGCACTGATTATCCGCAGCGACAAAGTTACAGCCGAAGTTATCGAGGCTGCCCGCAACCTTAAAATCGTTGTGCGTGCCGGTGCCGGTTACGACAATGTCGATTTGGCTGCGGCATCGGCTCGCGGAGTAGTCGTAATGAACACCCCTGGTCAGAACTCGAATGCTGTGGCAGAGTTGGCTCTGGCAATGATGATATATATGTCACGCAACCGCTTCACTGCGGGCACCGGTAGCGAAATCCAGGGCAAAACCCTCGGCATCCACGCCTACGGCAATGTCGGCAAGTTGGTTGGTCGCAAGGGCAAGGCTATGGGCATGAACGTCATCGCCTACGACCCCTTTATCACCGATGATTTCGTCTTCGAGAATGACGGAGTGCGCAAGGTGGGTTCCGTGGAGGAGTTGTACGCACAGTCGGATTTTCTCTCGTTGCACATACCTGCAACACCCGCAACCAAGGGCTCTATCGGTTATGAACTTTTGAGTTCGATGCCTAAGGGTGCAACGCTTGTAAACACCGCCCGCAAGGAGGTTATCGACGAGCAAGGATTGGAGAAGGCTCTCGATGAGCGTACCGACCTGAAATACATTACCGACATCGCACCCGATGCTGTGGAGCATTTGGCCGAGAAGTTCGGTAAGCGTTTCTTCGCCACACCCAAGAAGATGGGCGCTGAGACTGCCGAGGCGAATATCAATGCAGGCTTGGCAGCGGCTCGACAGATTGTCGACTTCTTCGTGAATGGTACAACAAAATTTCAAGTAAACAAATAATACCTTCTAAAACTAATAGTTATGGTAAAAATCAAACCTTTCCAAGGCATACGACCGCCGAAGCAGTACGCTTCAGAGGTGGCTTCACGCCCCTACGATGTACTAAACTCGGCTGAGGCAAAGGCAGAGGCCACAGAGCGTTCGTTGCTCCACATCATCAAGCCCGAAATCGACTTCGACCCCATCGCTGATGAGCACTCACAGGAGGTCTACGACAAGGCTGTCGAGAACTTCCGCCTGTGGCGCGAGAAGGGATGGCTCGAGCAGGATGGCGAGGAGTACTACTATATCTATGCCCAGACGATGAATGGCCGTACACAGTACGGATTGGCTATGTGCTGCCACTTCGAGGATTACCTCTCGGGAGCCATCAAGAAGCACGAGCTCACTCGCCCCGACAAGGAGGAGGATCGTATGAAGCACGTCTTCAACCAGAAGGCCAACATCGAGCCCGTATTCTTCGCATACCCCGACCACGCTGAGATTGATGCCATCGTTTCGGGTTGGGTGGCAGAGCACGAGGCCGACTACGATTTTGTGGCAGAGGATGGCTTTGGTCACCACTTCTGGGTTATCCGTGACGGCGAGGTCAACAAGCGCATTACCGAGATTTTTGCCGAGATTCCTGCACTCTACGTTGCCGATGGTCACCACCGCACCGCTGCTGCTGCTCGCGTAGGTCAGGCGCTGATGCAGAAGAATCCCAACCATACAGGCGAGGAGGAGTACTGCTACTTCCTTGCCGTAACATTCCCCGCATCACATCTCCAGATTATCGACTACAACCGCGTAGTCAAGGATTTGAACGGAATGACTCCCGAGCAGTTCGTGGAGGCTTTGGGCGAGAACTTCGTGGTTGAGAAGGTGGGCTCAGAGATTTACACTCCTGCCGCACTCCACAACTTTGCGATGTACCTCAAGGGCGAGTGGTATTCGCTCACAGCCAAGGAGGGCACCTATAACGATGCAGACCCGATTGGCGTACTTGACGTTACGGTACTCTCGGATTTGGTACTCGATAAGTTGCTCGGCATCACCGACCTGCGCACATCGAAGCGTATCGATTTTGTGGGCGGTATCAGAGGCTTGGGCGAGTTGAAGCGCAGAGTCGACAGTGGCGAGATGGAGGTTGCATTCGCACTCTATCCCGTATCGATGAAACAACTCATCGACATTGCCGACACCGGCAACATTATGCCCCCCAAGACCACTTGGTTTGAGCCGAAGTTGCGCTCGGGTGTGGTTATCCACTCATTCGAGGAGTAAGGAGTAGTTTCCGATACATTATTTGATATTATTGGGGTGTCGGTAGTGCGACACCCTTTATTTTGTAATAAAGATTATGTTATGAAGATAGCTGTTCCGACACGCGAAGGCCGTGTCGACAATCACTTCGGTCACTGCGACCACTACACAATTTTCACAATCGAGGAGCGCAAAGTTATCTCGCGCGAGGTGTTACCCTCACCGCAAGGATGTGGTTGTAAGTCGGGCATTGCTTCAGTTTTGGAGCAGATGGGTGTCGAGGTAATGTTGGCAGGCTCGATGGGCGAAGGTGCCAAAAATACACTGCAAGCCCACAATATCAAGGTCATACGCGGTTGCTCGGGAGATATTGAAGCATTGGTTGCGAGTTACCTTACGGGCTTTGTTCTCGATTCGGGTGTAGGTTGTGCCGGTCATGGTAACGACCACCAGTGCCCCAATCATTAAGGCTTAACCAAGGAGAGTATGAAAGATAGATTGTCGAAAAATATGGTTGTCAACCTACTGATGTTCGTAGCGATGGCGCTAACGAGCATTAGTGGTTATCTAATCAAATGTGTAATCCGCCGCTCAACGGGTATTGATTCTGTTTTAGGCTTGGGTCGTCACGGTTGGCGCGAGATTCATCTTTGGGCAGGAATTGTGGTTGTAGTATTGTTGGCGGTGCATATCTTCCAACACCGCACGATAATCGATGCTTGGTTTCGCAAACAACTACCCCACCGTACGGCTCGCATCGGAGTCTATATTACACTGATTGTCCTCCTGGCTATAACCATAATACCTTGGCTGTTTATGTAGATGGGGTTAAAACAAACAATACAAAAACAAAGAGTGTAGCTTGCAAAGCCACACTCTTTATTTATATTATAGTTTAACCGAGCTGCTACTTAACCAAGAACCACTCGCCCCACGACATCACAACAAATGGGTATTCGGTTGTCTTCAACTTATCGAAGGTCAGCCAATAAGCCTCGCGGTGATCAATCGTGTGACCCATCTCGTTCTCGTGAGCAGTGAAGACATAGCGAGCATCAAAGCCTTTCAACGTCTTCAGAATATCATTAGTCCAGCAGTTAATAATCAGCGCATCAATCTTCGGAGCGTTATCCTTAACCGTTGCAATCCAATCAGCCGTAGACTTGCGATCGTGTTGGTCGCCTGTATGGCAAACGGTATACTTCTCGGGAGTGGTTATCACAGGAACATTATTCAAAATCTGGCGCTGATAGCCGGGGAAGATTTTAACCTGCAACTTTTCGCCACTCTTCAATACAAGTTCCGAATCATAGATACCCTCCTCATTACGCCAATGGCTTACGCCCTCAACATTAGGAAGAATCTCCGATTGGGCGATAACGGGCTTACCGGCAGCGATAAACTTATCAACAACCCAACGATCGATATGGTCGGTGTGGTTGTGCGAGAGAAACATCACGTCACACTGCTCAATAATAGCCTCCATCTGCTCATCAGTCACAATACGATAATCCGTACCTAAAAACTGCTTATAACGTGAAAGATAGGTACCGCGAACAAGGTCAAAAGCAATTGTCACAGACTTGGTCTTTGCTACAAAACCCTCGTTGTAGACTCTAAAAATCTTAACACCCTTCTTAACGGGCTTCCGGACCTCAGCTACGACCTTCTCCATACGCGAATTGCAGAACTCGCGCATAGCCTCCGAATTGTCGTAGCGAGTATCGTGATGCAACGCATCAAGGCTGAAGAGAGCCAACTTACGAGCAGTCGAGGCATTCACCATAGGAGGGAACTCATCGAGACCTTTATCCGCATTACGGAATAGATGCATACCCTGTACCTCAAGGTAATAGTCGGGATTGCCGTGAAACTTCTTGGGTTTGGCCTTTGCAGGTTCTTGAGCCAATGTGTTAGTAGTAAACACCACCGCACAGACGAGCATCAAAACATTAAAAATCTTCTTCATAATACTATATTTCAGATTTTAGATCCAAGCAAAAAAGGGTAACAGCACATCTCAGCGACACGCCACTACCCTATTTATGTGATTACTATTCGGGGTTGATATTACTTACCCAATAGAGCCTTAACCTCACGGCAGACAGTCTCGCCATTGTAGCCGAACTTCTCGTCAAGCACCTTGAAAGGAGCCGAGTAGCCGAAGTGGTCGAGGCCGTGGATTGCATTCAGATCGCCCACCAACGAGAGCAACGTAACGGGCAGACCCGAAGTCATACCGTAACGCACAACGCCCTCGGGCAGAACGCTCTCCTGATACGATTTGGGCTGATCGCGGAACAATCCCTCACTCGGAACGCTCACGATGCGGACAGCGATACCCTCCTGCTCCAAAAGTGCAGCACCCTCAACAAGAGTTGCCACCTCCGAGCCCGAAGCCACCATCACCACGCTCGGCTTCGCCTTATCGGCAACGATATATGCACCCTTGGTGAGCTGCATAGCCTCCTCGCGACGACTAACACCGAGAGCGGGCAGGCTCTTGATATTCTGGCGCGAGAGAACCAATGCCACGGGGCGCTTCTCCTCGACAGCCACCTTCCACGCAGCCACAGTCTCCTCCGAGTCAGCGGGGCGCAGTACGACCATCGAACGCTCGCCCTTATGGTTACGCAGGTGCTCCATCAGACGAATCTGTGCCTCGTGCTCCACGGGCTGGTGGGTAGGTCCATCCTCACCCACACGGAACGAGTCGTGAGTCCAGATATAGATAACGTGCAGATGCATCAATGCCGACAGGCGCACCACAGGCTTCATATAGTCCGAGAAGACGAAGAATGTTCCGCATGCGGGAATAACGCCACCATGCAGAGCCATACCGTTCATCATACAAGCCATCGTCAACTCCGAAACACCAGCCTGGAAGAATTTACCCGAGAAATCGCCCTTAGTAAAGGCCTTGGTCTTCTTGAGGAAGCCATCGGTCTTATCCGAGTTACTCAAGTCGGCCGAAGCGACAATCATATTCTCGATCTTCTCGGCATAGACACCCAACATTGCAGCCGAAGCGGCACGGGTTGCCTGGTCGGGTTTCATCTCGATACTCTTATAGTCGATTGCGGGAAGTTCTCCGTTGAGGAACATATCGAGTTTGATTGCCAAAGCTGCATTTTGCGAACGCCACTCGTGCTCCACCTCCTTGCGAGCCTTGATAATCTCGCGCAACTCCTCACGGCGAGCCTCATATACCTCGGCACTCTCGGGGAAAATAGCAAAGGGATTCTCCGAATCGCCACCCAGATTACGCACCGTAGCAGCGAAGTCTGCACCCGCAGCCGACAGGGGCTGTCCGTGGGTCGAAACCTTATCCTCGAAGCTTGCGCCATCAGCCGCCACAGCACCCTTGCCCATCACGGTCTTGCCGATGATGAGGGTCGGACACTCGGTCTGGGTATTAGCCTCGTCGAGCGATGCACGAATCTGGTCGATATCGCCACCATCAATCTCGATAACATGCCAACCCCAAGCGCGGTACTTCATCGCAACATCCTCGGTATCGACCTCATCAACCTTGGTCGAGAGTTGCACGTTATTCGAGTCGTAGTACATGATAACATTGTGCAGACCCAGATTGCCGGCAATGCGACCCACGCCCTGCGAAATCTCCTCCTGGACTGCGCCATCAGAGATATAAATATAGGTCTTATGCTCCAACCACTCGCCAAAACGCGCTGCAAAGAATCGCTCTGCAATAGCCGCTCCGACACCCATAGCGTGACCCTGACCCAGCGGGCCTGAAGTATTCTCCACACCGTGCAGAACATCCACCTCGGGGTGACCCGGGGTTATGCTCTCCCACTGACGGAACGAAGCCAAATCCTCCATCGTGTACTTACCGGCAAGTGCCAGCACCGAGTAGAGCATCGGCGACATGTGTCCCGGATCGAGGAAAAGACGATCACGGAAGGGATAGTTGGGATCTTCGGGATCATAACGCAAATACTCGGCATAGAGCACATTTATAAAATCTGCACCGCCCATAGCACCGCCCGGGTGTCCCGACTTTGCCTTTTCAACCATAGATGCCGCCAGAACTCGGATATTGTTCGCAGCAGCGAGAAGTTTGGATTTATCAGCTACCATATATTATAGAAATTAACTTTATTGCTCTTTCGAATCGTAAATATAAACATTTTTTTCGAATAAACTTAGATTGCAGCCCTAAATTCCGAAAAATTAACCTTCTCTACCTTGCGTTTTGCATAATCGAGCGTAACCGTAAACTTACGATTGCCCGAAGTCGGCACCTCGAACATCGTATCCATCATAATCGCCTCGCAAATCGAGCGCAGACCTCGCGCACCGAGCTTATACTCCACAGCCTTATCGACAATGTAGTCCAGCACTGCCTCCTCGAACTTCAACGCAACACCATCCATCTCGAACAGGCGCTCGTACTGCTTCACGATAGCATTCTTCGGCTCGGTCAAAATCGAGCGCAGAGCCTCCTTCGAGAGGGGTTCCATATAGGTCAGCACCGGCAGACGACCCACCAACTCGGGAATAAGACCAAAGGTCTTGACATCCTGAGGCATAATATATTGCATCATATTACCTCGGTCGATAACATCGGCCTGCACTCGGCCATAGCCCATCGCACGGGTATTCAATCGTTGCGCAATCTTCTTCTCGATGCCATCGAATGCACCGCCACAGATAAAGAGTATATTCTTGGTATTGACGTGGATGAAATCTTGGTCGGGGTGCTTGCGACCACCCTTCGGCGGCACATTCACAATCGTACCCTCCAACATCTTGAGCAGAGCCTGCTGCACTCCCTCGCCCGACACGTCACGCGTAATGCTCGGATTATCGCTCTTGCGGGCAATTTTGTCGATCTCGTCAATGAAGACAATACCTCGCTCGGCAGCCTCAAGGTTATAATCAGCCACTTGCAACAGGCGCGAGAGGATACTCTCGACGTCCTCGCCCACATATCCCGCCTCGGTCAGCACCGTAGCATCAACAATCGTGAATGGGACATTCAGCAACTTGGCGATAGTTTTGGCAATCAAAGTCTTACCCGTACCCGTATGACCAACAAGCAGGATATTCGACTTGTCGATTTCAACCTCATCCGATGCACTATTTTGGCTACAAATCAGGCGCTTGTAGTGGTTATACACAGCCACCGAGATAAATCTCTTGGCGCTATCCTGACCAATAACATATTGGTCGAGGAACTCCTTAATCTGCACCGGTTTGAGCAGTTCATCCATCGTCTGCGGAGCCTTGTACACATCCCCACCTGCATTTGACGTGCGGCGTGCGTTATCCTTAATGATACCACCGGCTACAAGCATCTTGTGCGCCTCGGCAATACAACGGTCACATATATTGAGTCGGTGGTCGGCACTGGTCAGCAACAATCCCACATCGTTGCGGCGAGAGCCACAGAAATCGCAGCACTCATTCTCGCGTGAGCCACCACCGCGACCATTTCTCTTCTCAGCCATCTTATTTACTTCGCTCTTTTAGTTAAAACTTCGTCAATCAAGCCATACTCCTTAGCCTCAGCAGCCGTGAGCCAATAATCACGGTCGGCATCGCGCTCAATCTTCTTGATGGCAACGCCCGAGTGCTCCGAGAGTATTTCATAGAGTTCGTGCTTGGTGCGGGCAATCTCGCGAGCCGTAATCTCGATATCCGAGGCCTGACCCTGGACACCTCCCAACGGCTGGTGAATCATTACTCTCGAGTGAGGCAGAGCCGAACGCTTGCCTTTTGCTCCGGCAGTGAGCAGCACAGCACCCATCGAGGCTGCCATACCTGTACAAATTGTCGCCACATCGCAATTCACGAGTTGCATCGTATCGTATATACCCAAACCTGCCGAGACCGAGCCACCCGGAGAGTTGACATAGATCTGAATATCCTTATCGGGATCGACCGACTCGAGGAAGAGCAGTTGAGCCTGGATGATGTTGGCCACATCATCGTTGATGGGTGCACCGAGAAAGATGATGCGATCCATCATCAAACGCGAAAAGACATCCATCGTAGCTACATTCAGTTGACGCTCCTCGATAATCGTGGGCGAAACGTATGCCGCCTGTGTCGAGATATAGTCGTGCAACGTGAGCGAACTCAAACCGGCACAACCTCTGGCGTATTTTTCAAACTCTGACATATTTTCTTCTATTTTTGGTTTCGGACTACATTATCGTAGTCTTTATAACAAAAACTCTGCGAGGCAATCTACCCGCAGAGTTTTTGTCTCTATTTTTCTACGGAAAGGACTAAATCTCCTTTGCAAGTGCAGCAAACTCCTCTGCCGACACCTTCTTCTCGGCAACCTTAATTTTAGCCTTCACAGCCTCAACTACCTTCTGCTCGTAGAGCTTCTCGTAGATCTTCTGCGACTGCTCCTTGTTCTCCAAAATCTGCTTCGAGAAGTTCTCAAGCATCTCCTCGGGAGCTGACGGCATACCATACTGAGCGAACTGTGCAGCAGCAAATACCTTCGCCTCAGCAGCAGCCTCCTCAGCAGTCACGTTCAACTCCAAAGTCTGGATGAAGTGCTTCTGGAGGTAGTTCCACGAGAACATCTTAACAAAGCTGTCGAAATCCTTCTCGATATCCTCCATAGTGAACTTACCCTCGTTAATCACATGCAACCAACGCTTCAAGAACTCGGTCGGCATCTCCAACTTCGCCTTCTCGAGCAGGAAGTCACGCAACTGCAAAGTGAAGAGATAGTCGCTCTCGTGCGAAAGCTCGCGCTCGATCTCAGCATCAACAAATGCATCGAGCTGCTCCTCGTTGGTTACGTTGCCTGCGGGGAATGCCATCTTGAAGAACTCCTCGTTGAGCTCGGGGTTAGCGAACTGGCGAATCTTGGTAATCTCGAGCGAGAATTCGGGATTGATACCCTCCAACTCCTCCTCCTTAACACCGAGAATCGAAGCACGCTGTGCGGGGCTCTTGTAGAGCTCGTTCACATTAACGGTAGTCTTGTAACCCACCTTCTTGCCAACGAAAGGCTTGCGCTCCTCATCGCTCATCGAGATAAGACCTACATAAGCCTCCTCGATGCGCATATCGCCATTGTCGAGAGTTACGTTCAACGCCTCATCCTTCTTCACCTTCTCAACGTCTACCAGACGACCGAAACGGCGGAGGAAGTTATCCTTGTAGTCGTTGTGCATCTTCTTGTCGACCTTGATGCGGTTGTAAGTAATCTTATCCTTAGCCGAGAGGTCGAGGTTTACTGCGGGAGCCTCACCAATCTCGAATACGAACTCGTGCTCGGTATTGTTCTCGAAGTCGAAGTCACCCTGCTCCTCTGCGGGGATAACATCACCAACATAGTCGATATTCTCCTTCTGGAGGTAATCGAAAGCCGAGTGCGAAGCCAAACGATAAGCCTCCTCAGCAACTACGCCCTTGCCGTACATCTTCTTAACGATACCCATCGGCACCATACCCGGGCGGAAACCGGGGATGTTAGCCTTGCGCTTGTACTCACGGAGGGTCTTCTCGACAGCCTCACCATAATCCTTTTCATCAACCACAACGCGGATAAGCGATGCGTGCAACTCTTTTTGTTCTCTAACGATTTTCATAGTTATATGTTTGTTTTACTCTGATTTTATTCTCATTCCAACCTCTAAATCAAGCACTAAACACCATCGAAGAAGACCTCTAATGCTCAATTTGGGGCACAAAGGTAACAATTTTTCGCAGATATAACAAATTATTACTACCTTATTTCTAAAAAAGAGCACTCTGCCCACTGCCCATCTTGTGCCCACGTTCCAAAAACCGACCTTTTTAGACTATTTTTAAGTACAAATACTGAACTCTGCGCAGACAATAATTCGTACCTTTGTTGAGTACTAAATCATCCGCCATTCAGCCATACAATACACTGAAACACAGGATTAAACACAAACCAAAACAGGCATGAAGAATATGAAATCTTTTCTGCAAAAACTCCAAACCGAGGATTGGGTTGTCACCTTTCTGAGCATTCCGCTACTCATCCTGGCAGGATGCGCCTCATGGATGAACGGAGGCCCCAAAATCCCGACAGATTTATCGAGCACCAAGGCGTGGATTGACATCGCCACACTCTTCGTCATCGCCATCATCACGCTCTATGCCGGCAACCGACTTTTGAGCCGACCTTTGAGGGGCATTTTGCGTTCGTTTATCGTAATTTTCACCATCGCAGCCTTGGCAATGTGGATTGGCAGCAACCCCTACATCAAGAGCGAGCTCGGCCTGGAGCCGGTATTTTTCTCGGTCATTTTCGGCCTTGTCATCCGCAACTGTTTCCACATTCCCGATTGGCTAAAACCCGCCATTCAGGGCGAATTTTTCATCAAGACGGGAGTGGTCTGTCTTGGTGCTACGATTATGATTAGTGATGTACTCAAATCGGGCGCTGTCGGGCTTTTGCAGGCCTGCGTTGTGGTGACTGTCGTGTGGTTTTTCGCCTACCTTATTTCGCGCAAAATTTTCAAGGTCGAGCGAGCGACAGCCATGACTCTTTCGAGCGGTGTAACTATCTGTGGCGTATCGGCTTGCATTACTGCCGCAGGCGTGGCCGGCACCGACAAAAAGAGCCTCTCGTACATCGTTTCGGTGGTGTTGATTATCGTTGTCCCGATGATATATCTGATGCCTTGGTTGGCCAACGCAATTGTCCCACTGCTTTCGAGCGATCCGCTCACCCAACAGGAGATTGCCGGAGCGTGGATTGGTGGCACCATCGACACCACCAGCGGAGTGGCTGCATCGTCCGAAATGGCGGGCGAGATTGCCAACCGCACGGCTATCGTCGTGAAGGCTACGCAGAATGTGCTTATCGGAGTGGTGGCGTTCTTCATCGCGCTCTACCTCTCGACTAAGGGCGAAGGTGGCTCTTCGCAACGCCCATCACTGAAAATCGTTTGGGAGAAGTTCCCCAAATTCATCCTGGCATTCGTGGTTGCTTCGCTCGTCTTCTCATTACTGAAGGAGGCCGACCTGCTCACGCTCAACGCCAAAGGCAAATTGATGGAGACCTCGTTCGCCAAGACCCTCTCGACCCTCTTCTTCTCGTTGGCATTTGTTTGTATTGGTATGGATACCCGCCTCAAGGAGATTGTTTCGCGCGAGAACCGCAAAATCCTCTTCTCGTTCATCTCGGCACAGGTTTTCAACATCGCCTTCACGCTACTGATGGCGTGGCTACTCTTTGGAGTCGTCAAACCTTTAATCGCCTAAATTTTCCCGCAAATACCCTTGAAGGCTGTCCGACCCAAACGGTTGCGACAGCCTTTTTCTTTGAAAAAACCTCGAAAAAATCTTTGTTTTTCACTATTTATTCTCTAACTTTGTGACGTTGTGTATCCCCTAAAACGATCCACAACTGATTTATCAATTTTTCACAACTAACTTAACAGACCTAAAATCAGTGACATGAGAACTAAAAATCTCTCAAAGCAAGGGGGGGGGTTGAGTCTCTCCGCTTATGTAGCACCCGAAGTGTTGCTACATGAATTCACAGTAGAACGCGGCTTCGCCGACTCGTTGTCGGGCGATGCTTGGACCAAATCGGAGGAGGAAGACCTCTAAGTCGTTAACCGCTAAAACCAATGAAAACTATGAAGAAGATGTTTTTATCGGCGCTCGCGGTAGCGGCGCTCGCATTTGTTGGATGTACCGAGGATGCAACCAATGATTTGGCACAGAACGGTGGTGCAGCCGTAGAATTGCACGAAATCACTTTCGAGGCTGAGATTGAGCAGCCTTCGCGTACCTCTCTCGTTGACCCGGGCACGGGCACCTCTTACGTTTGTTGGGATGCTGACGATGCAATCGCAATCCTCACCGATGATGGCAAGGTTTACAAAGCGACCGTTAATAGCGAAGCAGGCAAGCCGTGGGCAACATTCTCTGCGACGATTTCGGGCAATGCTGTTGCAGCGGTCTATCCATACTCTTTTGCAGGCAGCGACGGACCGTCAATTACCTGTGATAGCGATGTGACTACTGGTAAGATTGGTCTTTTATTCCCTAACTTCCAAAGTTACAAGGAGGGAAGTGTATTCGGCGACAATATCAATGCGATGGTTGGTCTTTGCACCACTGGTTCAAATGGCATGAAGTTCGCAATGAAGAGCGTGATGGGAGCTTTGGAACTTAAGTTCAAGGGCTCGCAGAAAGTTCAGGGTATCACCGTTAAGGGTTCAAATTCGAGTGTAAAACTCTCAGGCCTTGGTTATGCAACCATTGCAAACGATGGTGGTTGCACCCTTAACATGTATTCGGGTTTCTCTGCTCTCAGCTATGTAAACCTCGAAGTTCCCGATGTAGTTCTCAATAGCGGAACTGCTACTTCGTTCTATGTTCTTGTTCCCGCAGGCACTTACGATGCTCTCCAGATTGGCGTAATGACCGAGGATGGCTCGTATGTTCGCACCGCAACCCAGGCTCACACCGTAAAGGCCGGCGAGATTAAGCCTATCAACTGCGGTAACCTCGACACTATGATTGACAAGGCCTCTGCTATCAGCCTTTCGGACAGCCAATATGCGAACTGTTATGCAATCGTTCCTGACAATAGCGTTAAGACCTATTCATTCGAAATCAAACGTGTTGACGGGTCAACACCTTCTAATAATTTCTTGAACAACAACAACAAAGACATCGAGAATAGTTCGGAGTCTTTACAGCCACACATGGCTCAGATTTTGTGGGCAGAAGAGATGGGCATTGCCTACGACATCCACTTCAACCGCGAAGAGGGCAAAATTTACTTCAAGCACGATGGCAAGACTCTTGGTAATATGCGTATTATGCTCACTTGCGACCCATTTGCTGTTGCAAAGAGCAGAGCCATAAATACTGGCAAAACCGACGATACGAGTACTACCATAAGAGAAGATTACGTTTGCGATTTCAACGAAAAGGCCATATACGTTAAGCGTGCAGAGCAGTGTTTTATTTGGGGCTGGCACATCTGGTCGACTCCGACCAAACTTGACTATAGCGAGTTCCGCATTCCTGCTGGCGCAACCGATTCGAATGGCGATGGATCTCTTTCAGCCTCAGAGATTCGCAAGAAAGGTCGATTGGGATGGATGGACCGCAATCTTGGTGCAACTTGGCTTGCTAAGACCAAATCTGCTCTGGACAATGCTACAGACCAAAATTTTGTGGATGCTATAGGCCTTTACTATGAGTTTGGAAATGTGACTCCCTACCCACGCCCTGAGCATATGAAGAGCCACACCGAAACCAATTTCGGTTTCACACGAACGAAATATCACTATGGTTTCCATCAACACGCTACCAAGTGGACATCGAGCTCGTCATTTAAGACCACATTGGATGAAACCCTACAATTCCCATACCACTACTACGCTACAAGCTATACACCCAAGGGCGGAACTCAAAAGCCAACAGCTGCAGCAGATCTCACAAAATACAAGGCACACTTCAATACAGACATTCGCAACTCGTGGATTAATTTAGACTTCAAAGGTAGCGGTAAGTTGACTGACACTCCACCAGCATTTTGGGGCACATCTCAAGGAGGCGCTGCCGATACACACAAGGGTATTTACGACCCATGTCCTCCAGGGTATATGATTCCTCATCAGGGTAACATATATCAAACCTGCACCGGACAAACGGTCAAATTCCTTCCAAATGGGTCTACCACACCTATTTCTCAGAATGCGGGAGCTTTCTCGGAGGTTTGTACACGTAAAATTAACGATATCCCCGTTGGTACGTATATCACATTTGACGGCACAAATATCGACTTCTGGCCTAATAGTAGTTATAGTTCTGAAGGAAAGATGACATTCAATAAATCTGGTAATTTTGCCTATATTTGGGGCATACCTTACAGCCACCAGATCGAGAATTACTCATACACGTCTGGAGGCGTTTCGTATGGACCTTACACCTCTTACAATTGCGGAGCTCGTGGTACATTCAACGCTTCAGGCACTGGTTCTTATTACCACTTCTGGCCACAAGCAGCTACAGGTTACAACGTGCGTTGTATGAAGTACGTTCCTACGGCTTCAACATCATCTGTTACTGCATCGTACAATGTAGACGAGGCTACTGGTTTCTAATTTAATTCGCATACTACCAAATGAGCGATCTTCCACAGAGGGAGATCGCTCATTTTTTGAGGCAGCATAAAAAAAAGAGCCATTTTATTGCACCAATAGAGCTAAAAATACTATCTTTGCAAGAAATTTACCTATCGGTAAAGGTTTTAGGTAATTGAGATTGATTGTGCGAGGCTTAAAACATACACTATTAGCATTAGTATTTGCTACAATACTGGCTCCTATAGGGTCGGCATTCGCGCAGTCACACTCATCCCACAACAGCCTTAGCGACAATCACTTGTATCACAACTCGGGCGAGGGACTTACTACCCCCGAGCAGACCGAGCAAATAACATTCCACTTCCGCCACGATAGTAGCAGGTTGGACTCACTCTATGCCGATAACGCCTCTTCATACGCGCGCCTGCGCACGGCGCTCGCCCGAGGCGGAATCAGCCGTATTGACATCCAAGGAGCGGCTTCGCCTGTGGGTAACGAGAAGTACAACAATCGTCTTGCTCTGCGCCGTGCGGAGGCTACCCGCAAACTTATCGAGCAACTCGACCCCGAAGGCTCAATCGCAATCAGCACAAACGAGATTGGTGAGGATTGGGAGTCATTCACTCGTCACATCGAGGAGCACTATCAGCGCCACAACCGTTCGTCAGTTCTCGAGATACTCCGTTCGGACTACTCCAATTCCGAGAAGAAACGCCGTCTGCGCCGACTCGAGTACGACCACACCACATGGCGTTATCTTACGCACTACCACATGGCATCTTCGCGCCACACGGTAAGTGTAGTAGTCTACATCGCTCGTTTCGCTGAGGAGGCGTTGCCTCTGCCCGAGATTTCGGCTCTCGAAAATCCGGCACTCGAGATTACTCCTCTCGCATTCGAAGAGCTCGATTTAACCCAGCCGAGCACCACGCCTCAAACCGCTGTCGATTCGGCAACCGCCGACCAAACAGCATTGGTGCAGAGCAAGACCGCCCAGGATTTCGACCGCAAGATGGTGGTGGCTGTTCGTACCAACCTACTCGTTCCGGTACTCAACGTGGGCGTAGAGGTCCCGATTGGCGAGCATTGGTCGGCAGGTGCGGAGTACTACTATCCGTGGATTTGGCCGGCACCCGACAATCGCAACTGCTTCGAGTTGTTGGCTTGGAATATCGAGGGTAGATATTGGTTTGGCAAGGAGCGCACCGCTGCTCAGCGTCTGCAGGGTCACGCTGTAGGCGTATATGCCGGTGGCGGATATTATGACGTGCAGCGCAATTTCAAGGGTCATCAGGGAGAGTTTGCCGATGTCGGCATCGACTACACCTACGCTCTACCCGTAGCCAAGGGCAAGCTCCACTTCGAATTCTCGGTGGGCGTGGGTTACATCTACTCACAGGCCCGCCCCTACAAGGCGGCAAGCAAGGGTGGCGAACTGCTTTGGGACAAGCAACTCCAGAAGATTCACTACTTCGGCCCCACACGCCTTAATGTGGCGCTGACCGTGCCGATTTTCAAACGCATAAAGAGGGAGGGTGGCAATGAGTAAGATGCGTTACATACTACTCGTTGCGATGCTCGCTCTCGTTGCATCCGCCTGCCAGCGTCGCCCGTTGGTCGAGGAGGATTTGAGCGTGATGCTCAAACTCGAACTCGACTACAACATCCCCAACTATGCCGGAGCCAAGAGTGCACAACACATGCGTGCCTCGTTCTACGACCTGCGCACCGAGGAGTTGCGCCACGTTGATATTACGGGCAAGGAGGGCGGTATTATCCACATCCCCGCGGGCGACTACAAGATGTTGGTCTACAATATGGGTACCGAGCTCACCCAGATTCGCAACAACGACAACTACTCGACAACCGAAGCCTACACCAACGAAATCTCGCGCTTCCTGCTCGGCAACCTGAAGAACTACCTCTCGACACGCCAAGATCTGCTCAACCTCAAGGAGGTCACTCCCGAGCAGACTCCCGAGGTCGATGACGAGCAGACCCGCCTCGACGAGAGTATCGTTTACGCCCCCAACCACCTATTCGTGGCACGCAACGAGGAGGTCCATATCCCCGTGCGCATCGAGGGCGACGAGATTATCGTAATCGAGGCTACGGCTCAGTCGGTGGTCGAGAGTTGGGCATTGGAGGTGCGTGGCGTGACCGGCATCGAGAATATCGGCAAGGTCGAATCACTCATTACCGGTATGGCTTGGTCGAACTTCATTGCCGAGAATAGCGACTCGGAGGAGTCGGTGACCGTCTACGAGGAGCTGAATAGCGATGCAGCAACTTCGACCCTTGCCGGCATAATCAACACCTTCGGCAAGCGACCCTCGCAGCGTAACATCTTGAGCGTGGTCATCACCGATACAGCCGGAGGTCAATACCAATACAACTTCGACATCAGCGACCAATTCCTCAACAACCCCGAGCGCAGAATTATCGTAACCACAAATATCGACATTCCCAAGCCCGAATTTGGAGGTGGAGGTTTCCGACCCTCGGTCGATGATTGGGAAGAGGAGCATACCGATATCGAACTTTAATTGCAAACAATTTTCACAACAAAATAAACAACAAACAATTAACACATTAACAAACAATTAACTAATTTTTCAAACTTAAAAACACAAACTTATGAAAAAGATGATGTTTTTAGCAGTTGCTGCAGTCGTTGCACTGTCGAGCTGCGTGAAGAGCGAGAGCGTTGATTTGGGTGGCAAGCAGGCTATCGCATTCAAGGCTTTCAACGAGGTTAACGGCCGTGCTATTGTTGAGGGTACCGGCTACCCCACCGATGGCGAGTTCAAGGTATTTGCTATCCACAGCACCGGTAGCGATGCTTACTTCGAGCCTACCACTTTCGGTGATGGCAACAGCGATGGCGAGTGGAGCGGTGATCCAGCACGCTACTGGCCGACATTCGGCACTTTGGACTTTGCGGCTTATCACCCCGCAAGCCTCGCAGGTAGCGCAACCTACGGCACAGGCGTTATCAACAACGTAGTGGTTACCCTTGCCGACAACAACAAGGCTGAGCAGGATGACGTTATGTTCAGCAACTTGGTTAACGATGCAAATTGCACCAGCCACGCAACCCAGGCAATCGTTTTCAACCACGCATTGGCACAGATTGAGGTACACGTTGTAACCGACCAGGCTGGTCTTTTCGAGGTAACCGGCCTCACCCTCAACAACACCATCCAGGATGGTACGCTGACCGTTACTCCCGCTGCTACTTCGACCGCAGATTGGACCACCAAGGGCACCGCTGACAACGATATGACACTTGTTAGCGTTGCAACTGCAGTTCCGATCTCTGCAACCGAGATTGCAAGCGTATTGGTCGTTCCCGGTGCGCAGACTTCGCTCGATTTGCAGTACACCATCGGTGGTACTCCGATGACTCACCCCACAATCAACCTTACTGCTAATGGCAACTGGGAGATGGGCAAGAAGTACATCTACACCATCAGCTTCGGCGCTCACGAGATTGAGTTCACTCCGAGCGTTGTTAATTGGACTGCTCCGACTCCTGCAATGCCGGACACTAACATCTAATCCGACATTTACAAAATCCGCAGGAGATTGAACCCTCCTGCGGGTACAAAGAGCGATTGAAAGAGAATCGCCAACAGACAAAACCAAAGAATATGCGAAGAATCGTAAACATAGTTGCAGTCGCAGTGCTGATGTTCATCACCACCTCCTGTCATAAGGAGAGTGGCGAGTCGGCAAAGCCCGAAATCTCGTTCCGCTCACACATCGAGCATAACCGAGGCGGACTTGTCGAGAGCGAGGCCGACATCCGCGAGCAGGGGCTCAGCCTGATGGGCTCGGTGGTGGTGAACGGAACACGAACACTGCTTATCGACTACGCCCACCTCGCCTACGATGCAGTCGAGGGTTGGGGCTATGGCGAGCCACGCTACTGGGCAAAGGGCGGAAAGTACCACTTTATGGCTATCTACCCTTATGATGTTGCGGACTATGATTACGATATGAGTGACGGCTCGGTGGAGTGTATCGGCTATAATGCCGGTTCGAAACACCTCAACACCGATTTGCTGTATGCCGTAGCTACGCGCGATTTGAGCGACATCAACGCTACACCCGACTACTCGGCAGTCGATTTGCCTCTCAAGCACGCCTGCGCTGCAGTGGAGTTCCGTCTGCGCAACTCCTCGAATGCAACGGTGGTGGCTGTGACTGACGTGGCATTGGTGAATGTGTGTGCCGAGGGCGACTTCCACCTGTCGAACAACGGAACGGCAACGTGGACAATCGATACCGACAATCGCGTCACCGACCACGACATATTCGGAGGTGTCTGCACGCTGCCAGAGGGAGGTCTGCCGGTAAATGTGGACTACTACCACTCGATTTACGACTCGAGGGCACTGACAATGTTGCCCCAGCGTGTTTGGAAATCGGGCGTAACACTCCGCTTCAACACTCGCGTTGAGGGTAGTTCGACCGTCTTTCCGCACGAGGTGGATTTGGGAAATATCGCAACCACTACCGAGTGGATTGCCGGCAAGAGATATGTTTACAACCTCACCCTCACCGACGAAACCATGACATTCGATGTTACGGTGGTGGATTGGATTGAGGATTTTATCGAATTGTAACGTGGAGAGTATTATGAGTAGATTTCTGACATACGCAATAGTAGGAATGGCATTGCTCGTTATCGGATGCGACAATGGCGAGGATTACGGCTCGCAAGGTCCCGAAATCGGTTTCGGTGTCTCGGCAGTTGAGGCCTCTTCTCGCGCAGGATTGACACAGGAAGATGTGGAGGATATGAGGGTCTACGTCTATGGAGTACAGAACAGTACCACATCTCTCTACTCGGGTGCCGCCATCACCAAAGACCCCGACACGGGCCGTTGGTACCCCTCGACAATCCGCCGATGGGTTACGGGAGCCAACTATTCGTTCTACGGCTACGCCTACTCGACAGATTCGGGGCTCACAATCAAGGATGACGGTATGACTATCGAAGTAAGTCAACCCGCCTCATACGACTATGCGGCCGAGGCGGCAGGCAACAGCCCCTTCATCGACTACCTGCTATCATACTCGTTCAAGGTTGCCGATGGCAGAATGCGACCACTGGTCGACCTGCAACTGGAGCACGCTATGACATTGGTCGACATTCGCGTAGTCAAAGATCCTTCAATCAGTGGTGTCATCTTGACAAATATGACCTTGAAAAACATCTTCCGCTCAGGTACAATGAAGTGCACAGCGCAAGCCATAACCAACTCCGGCGACAAGAATACTTGGAGCGTTGCCTTCAACGGCAGCAACGATGCCACCTATTCGATTAACGGCACCTTTGCGGATGGATACTCCGTCTCCGAGTCGGTTGCCGACACCGAGGCAAAGATGAGCATCATGGCCCTGCCTCAGCAACTCACAGCCAATGCGACCCTCACCATTACCTATTATGTAAACGAGAAGTCCGACCCCTCGGCTGCCGAGGATAATTGGGTACTGCACGAAAATACATTCCGCCTTTATGAATACACCCCCTACGTTTGGCAGTCGGGACACCACGTTGTCTATCAGGCCACCATTGATACGGGTATTCACTTACAGGGAACAGTAGCAGATTGGATAAATGTAGATTATATCGAAGGTACAATTATGCCGGAGATTTAGATAACACAAGGAGTATGAACAGATTGGGCAAATACATACTTTTAGCAGTTGCAATCCTCTCGCTTGGTGGCTGTGTGCGCGAAAACACCGAGGATGAGCGCAACGACCGCTTCCGAGTGATGCTGTGGG
Source organism: Alistipes sp. (assembly GCA_017631055.1). Classification (GTDB taxonomy): domain Bacteria; phylum Bacteroidota; class Bacteroidia; order Bacteroidales; family Rikenellaceae; genus Alistipes. Next base: position 8,191 of record JAGBTZ010000020.1, on the reverse strand, counting down.
GAGGTCTGCCCTCGAAGTCAGGCATAACCCACCTCAACGCCACCCGTGGCACCGCTTCGTCCGATAGCGGCATCATTGATGCGGCTACGGATAAGAGTTTGGAGATAGGCTTGGTGCGTATCGACCAAACCCTCGACCACACCTACCCCGACTTTGTGAACTGCGATACTCCGTTGCGTGGCCAGATGGGACAGCCCGACCCTTCGAACAGCTATATTCGCGACATCTCGTTCACCGAGCAGGCTCAATACTTCCGCAACACCAGCGATGCAATCAAGTATGCAGCGTGGTATCCGTGGGACCCCTCAAACCCCGAACACCGCTACTCAAGCAACAACCTTCGGACCAACATAACCCTACCTATTGATGGCGCTACGGATGTGATGTATGGCAATGTGGCGACCGGTAAGTTCGGCTCGAACTTCAACCTTATGGAGTTCCAACACGCACTATGTATCTATCGCATCTACATCTACTCGATGTCCGATAATGGTCACACCGGCAACTCGTGGGGTAAGGTCAGCGCAATGGAGGCGTACCCCATACCCTCAGATTGTCAAATCACGCTGCCCAATAACGGCACCGGAAAATACTCAATAGACTACATTGGCGAGAATAAGACCCTATCGCTGAATGACCCCGCCAACAACATCTACTTCGATGGAGGAGAGTCTATCCCTGTGGGCATCAGCAATCGCCGTATGGTCACGAAGTTTATCGCAGCACCACCGGCTGAGGAGATTTTAAGCCTGCGTCTGACTACCACCGATGAGTTGGGCGTCGAGAAGAATCACAATGTGGCTATAGCCCGCGACTTCAAGGCCGGACACGCCTACGACATCGTATTGCGATTCTCCGACCACGGAGTAATCAATGCAGATGTTTCGGTTGGTGAGTGGGAGCGCTTCACTACCGACATCAAACAGGAGGTTTCGGTCAACATGTACTACGATTTGAGTGTCTACGAGAGGGCCAATTGCTATATGATTACCTCGGCAAACTATGGTTACTGCTTCGATGCCACGGTTAAGGGTAATGGCAATGGCGGAATTGTCGGAGTGTCGGACACGTCACTCAATCCGGGATATATCGACATTTTGTGGGACGACACTCCAGATGTAACGATTAACGGAGTACCCCAAAAGACACTCAAACTCGCCTCGCACACCCTCTCGGAGGGTCGAGTGATGTTCGACATTTTGGGCAATCCGAACGATGACAACGACAAGCAACTGCTTGCCGAGGGTAACGTAATAATCGCAGCCTACGATCACGAAGGCGGTAATATACTTTGGACTTGGCATATTTGGATTTCGGATAAGGTACGCGACCAGAACTACGCCAATGGTTTTGCCGTTATGGACCGCAATCTCGGTGCTCGCTCATCGAAGAGAAACGAGGGTATCCAAACTTATGGTCTGCTCTACCAATGGGGACGTCACACGCCATTCCACAAAGATATACACCACACCTCCAGCACCGCAAGGGTTGATGCTGCAACAGCCATCGCCAACCCGACCGTACTCTACGGCAGTGGGCAGGTGTTGTGGTTGAGCGACAGCTACGAAGAGGAGATTGCCAATGCATTGTGGGGTTGCCACCATGGCGGCAGTCACCTCGATCCCGAGAAGACGATTTATGACCCCTGTCCCGCAGGATACCACGTTGCGAACACTCGTATTTGGGAGAATATATCGAAGTACGAGAAGGCGGGTGGATTTAGCTCGGAGGGTGTCTCTCTTTCGATTGCATCCAATGATGTTTGGTACCCGATGCAGGGCTATATCGAGGCTGACGGCAACTATGTGGATGAGACCGAGCTACACCTATGGTCGAGTTCGGTATCGCACGAGAGCGTCAAGGAGTCGCCCTATTTGTTGCGCTACCTCTCTTCGGGCGTGAGCGATATATATGACGGAGATGTCTACCGCACACACGCACACCCACTGCGCTGCATCAACACCAATGCCAAGGCGGTGGTGCATAATTTGAGCGCCTCGCAGACGGCCAACTGCTATATGATTCACGATACGGGCTACTATAAGTTCAAGGCAAACGTGCGCGGTAACGGAGTGGGCAGTCTGTTGCCTATCGGTGGTACCACCACTGCCGAGATTAACGGCGGATTGGCGGTCAACATTGCCCCGGCCAAGGTCGACGTATTGTGGTGGCAAGGCGACTTTGTCGAGACTGCTGCCGGAGTAAGTTCTCCCGAGGAGTTTATAAGCATGGATTTCCTCGATGGAGGCATTCCCGACTCCGAAGGATATGTCACCTTCCAGGTCGAGGAGTTCCACAAGGGTAACGTAATCCTGGCAGCCTACGACTACGATGGCGAGATACTCTGGACCTGGCACTTATGGTTTACCGACAAACCTGAGGATGTTCTCTCGGGCAACTATACGATGCTGGACCGCTTCCTCGGAGCAACTCACGCTCCAACAATCTCGGGCTCGACTATCTCGTTCGCTTCGGAGCAAGAGCGTCTGGCAACATACGGATTTTACTACCAATGGGGGCGTAAAGACCCCATAATCGGACCTCCCTCCACGGCTGCCGGCACCGAGAGCCGAGTAACCAACACCTCGGCCTCCTCGACGTGGTGGGTCAAGGATTTCGAAACAGGGCAATGGAGCAGTCGCTCGACTATCGACATCGCTGACTCGGCTTCGATACCCGATGTTACGCGCAACCCGATGACCTTCTATCGTAGCCAGACTGCAGCAGGTAGAACTTCGAGTCAGTGGTTCCCCGCTTCGTTCACCGACGGTTATACCAATGTGGCATTGTGGGGCTATGCCGTGAAGGACTACTCGGCTCAAGGTCAGAACTTCTCGAAGACGATGCACGACCCCTGTCCTCCCGGATATCGCACACCGTTCCACTTTGCATGGCGCTACGACAGCAACTACAAATATGCCGAGGGCGATAACGGAGCAGCAACCACCTCGTTGGGCGTCGAGATGACCTACGATGCCGCCAAGCTCGGTATGGTCACCGACAAACAACACTTCGGCAAGATGTGGTTCCCATTCGCAGGCTATCGCCACGCCACCACAGGAGCCTACTCCTCGGTCGGCACGGTAGGCCGTATGAATACGGGTATGCCGATGGGTCAGTATAACACACGAACTTTCTACTACAACAATTCCGTGTCGGGCCAGTATTGCGGTACGGGCACGACCGAGGGCTCGAACAACGGCTCAGCATTCGGATTGATGGTAAGATGTATGAAGGATTAAACTTTTGAAGTGACGATTATGAGAGTGAAGCAGAGAATATACCGATTGATTACCGTAGCAGTGATGCTTGCGGTCGTGATTGGCTGTCAGGCGTGGAATGAGAAGGATGCGGCTCCCGAGGGAGAGGGTCTGCCCGGATTCGTGCAACCCGAATTTGCGGCAAGTTGCTCGGTCGAACAGCGCAAGGCTCCGTTTGCTGCAGCGCGTATGTCGCAGCGCTCGTTGGTCAACAACACCACAGCCAAGGCTCTCCCATCGAATTTTCTACGCCTTGATGAGGATATCGACAACCTCAACAACGGTCGCTACACATACACCGGTCACGCTGCCTCGACACCGCTGACAGTGAATTGGAACAAGGCCTATTTAGTGGAGGCTATGGTGGCTGCCTCGCCCGACAATACGGCAGACCACCTACGCTCGATATCATTCGAGCCGGTGCAATCCTACAAGCTCAATATCATTGATGACGACACTACCAACTTCTACCATACCCGCATGGTGGGTTGGTATCCGCGCACTTGCGATTTGCCTCGCCGTGACGGAGTGGCAGCCGATACCCAATTCGAGAATGAGCGATTTAATGCCGTGCGTTGCAACGAGCGAGTCCAGATTGCGGGTGTGGAGCGCGATGTTGTCGGCATACACTTCACAGGATTGGATGGCACCATCGATCTTATGGTCAGTGACGTTTGCGAAGGTCAGCATTGGCATCTGCCGGGCTCCTCGCTCAATAGCGACTTCAGCCCCACCGACCCCGCGCAGAGCATCTGGCAAAGCCCCTTCGGACATCGCAACAATACCCCCACCTATCGAAACTTCTTCAACTATCGCCACTATCTCTCGGCAGTGAGAGTCTTCGCATACGCTGAGCAGAGTTCGCAAAACCTGACAATGTGGGGCGAATTGGAGGGTGTGGATCTCAAAAACCAGCCCACGTCCTGCAAGGTATGGCTTCCGAGCGAACCGGGTGAGTTTGGCGAGGTATATCACTGGGGCGACTACGCCCACCTATCGCTTGCAACAGGGCTTATCTTCGGCGAACTTCAAGACAATGCCAATATGAATTACGAGGCCTCGTATCCGATTTCGATGCGCGGCTCCGATAGGGACCACCAATCGTATCTGGGTTATGCTCTCATCCAGCCCGGCAAGGATATCGATATTGAGTTGCACACCACCTCGGGTATCTACTCGGTAAACATCGGCACCGACTACACAGATTCCAATGGAAATCACCACACGATTTTTCAGGAGGGAATGATCTACGACATACACCTCAATCTGAAGACCGATGGTACGATTGCCGCTATTCTTGAGCTGGATGGCGAGGAGCACTTCTACGATCTCACTCGTCTTTACGAGTTTGAAGAGGAGGAGGGCGATATCAGTACCTACAAATATGCCAACTGCTATGTTATTGACCCCAATGCTCACCATGTGCCCTCGACCGGCGAGCCCTATGACGGCTACTGCTTCTCGGCAACGGTCATCGGCAATGGCGAGGCCGGCATTCTCTCCTCGGGTGCACAGACTATGTACCCCACATCGGCGATAATCCACCCGGTGAAGGCTCAGTTGTTGTGGGAGAGCCAACTCGGGCTCATCTCGCAAGTGGAGCTTCTCTATGGATATGTTCGTTTCAGGTTGCCCGACCCCAATGCCGAGGGTAATGCAGTGGTTGCTGTCTATGACGAAGACGACAACATATTATGGAGCTGGCACATCTGGATTACCGATATGCCACAACAGCACACGATAACCATCGGCGAGACCGAATTCACGATTCTCGACCGCAACCTCGGAGCTACCGCCTCGCGGTGGACGGGAGCAAGTGATGCGCTGGAGACATACGGATTATACTATCAGTGGGGACGCAAAGACCCTTCGATGGGACCACCGGAATATAACTACTACCCCATCAACCTCATCACGGCTCCATACTATGACTACTCGTCATCGCAAAAGGATGCCGCTGAGGTGGTACAGTTGCCCTACCCCACGCTGCGCGATGGAATTGAAAATCCGATGTATCTGATTTTGCCTTCACAGCAGACTCAGAGTTATCTCTACAACTGGACCTACACCAAGTATGACTTCTTGTGGGGTTACGACCGCGTGACGGGTATTACCAGCAAGACTATCTACGATCCCTGCCCCTTCGGCTATCGAGTGTCGGGCGGTGAGTTGGGTACGCTCTTCGCCTACATTGACGGCTCGGAGCGATTTACCTATACCGACTACGGTCAAATTCGCACCGTGCCGAAAGTGGCCAATTCGGGAGGTGAGACCATCGACTTCTACTTCCCATACACAGGTTACAAGGGTGTAGACCGAGGCTTGAGTTCGCTGGTCGGCTCGTGGCGATATGTGGGCCGCAAGGCCGACATCCAATCGGCAATTGTCAGCACCAATGCAGACGACTCATATATGCACCGCTCGAGAATATACCTCTCCTCTGAGGCTTCGTGGAGTGAGCTTAATGTGGGCAACTATCAGGGTCGCCAGATTATCGATTTCACCAATAGGCGCACGGCAGCTCCGGTACGTTGCGTGAAGGGTACTCAAATTGGCCGTATCCAGGTGTCGCTGGATTCTAATTTGAAGGCTGTGTCGGCAGGTGCAACACTCAACCTCTCGGCTATGGCCCGCTCGTTCGAGAGCAACCTCAAGACGATTACCCTAACTGTTGCCTATCATCTCAAAGAGAGTGATGAACATGTTGAGAAGGTGCTCTATACCTCCGACTCGGGAATGGGCCTGGAGTGGTCGGACACCTTCACATACCATATCCCCGACCAGGAGACCATCGATAAAATTACGGGATCGTTCCGATTTATCCTGACCGCACAGAACGAGTTGGGTGTATCGCGTATCGCCTCGACTAACGTGGCTATCAACAACAACGGTATGGACTTCACATATTGGCAGTCTCAAGACGAGGATGACTATTCCGGTATGTTGCCGATTGTGGGCAAGAACATCAACCGTGCAGTGCGCATCTTCGGTAATGACGAGCCGGTGAAGGTTACAATCAACGGAGTGGATGTCACCTCGACCAAGTATAGTCGCGCCAACTCATCATTCGCATACGATGCATACTACGGCATCGGCACCAACTTCGGAATGATAAGCAGTGCGGGTAACATCTCGTTCGCCACACGCGGCTACCACACTATCACCATCGAAGCCATCTATCCCGATGGAGAGGTGATAACCGAAACACGAGAGATTGGAGTGTGGGGCTTGAACGTAAATGCCAAGCAGGACACCAACTTCTCGAGTGAGGCGTACTACATATTCCGCAACCGCTACTACTCGACCACAATGCTCTACGACAATGGCAACTATCTCTCGGGTGAGGTGCTGTCAGAGCCGCTATACCGTTCGCTATTCCGCATCCGCAATGGCGTGGTGCAGAATGTGGCTACGGGCGACTATTGCACCGGATTTAACAATGTGCAGATTGAGGCATCGAACGATACGCAGGGTCTGCAGTATCAATTCTCGTACAGCAATACTAACGGTTTCTCAATCTCGTACTACTCGAGCGACTACTACCGCACATACTACTGGAAACAGACAAGCTACGCAACAACCAACATCTCGCGTAATGCCAATGGCAACTACCGATGGGATATCTACGAGGTTACGCCCGTAGCGCCATAGAGACGCGGTCAGTTCCGAGAAGTGAGATTTTAGTCCCTCGTGAGGCGTGGATAAAAAATGCGGATTTTCCCTGCGGAGATTCCGCATTTTTTATACCTTTGTATATTATATATAGAAATTATGACTCCCGCAATCGTTATAGCCACCATAGCAGCCTATATAGCCGCACTCTTTGCGGTGGCCTTCGTTGCCGGTCGCAGAGCCGACAATGCCGGCTACTTTTCGGGCAACCGCCGTATGCCGTGGGTGGTGACCGCCGCCTCGATGGTCAGCGCAGCAATGTCGGGCGTGAGTTTTATCTCGGTGCCGGGCTCGGTGGCAGTGTCGAACTTCTCCTATCTGCAGATGGTTGTCGGCTTTATTGTCGGCTATTTGGTTATCGCCTTTGTATTGGTACCACTCTATTATCGCTACAATGTCACATCGCTCTACGAATATCTCAAGAGCCGTTTCGGTGTGAAGAGCCAACTCTCGGGCGCATGGTTTTTCCTCATTTCGCGCACGTTACTCTCGGCATTGAGAGCTTATGTCGCCTGCACCGTATTGCAACTGCTCGTGTTCGAGAGTTTAGGCATTCCGTTCGAGGTCAACGCCATACTCTTTATGGCGTTGGTGTGGCTATACTCCCATCGAGGAGGAGTGCGGACCATTATTTGGACCGACATTCTGCGCACGCTTGTTTTGGTCGGCAGTTTAGGCATCACTATCGCACTGATTACCAAGGTGGAGGGATTATCTTTCGGCCAGATGCTTACGGCCATTGCCGACCACCCTTTCAGCCGAACTCTGTTCACTGATGATTGGAACGATAGTCGCCATTTGGTCAAGCAACTCTTGGCGGGAGTCTTTATGGTTATAGCAATGACCGGACTCGACCAAGATATGATGCAACGCACACTGAGTTGCCGTTCGAAGAGCGATGCACAGAAGAATCTTGTAGTGGGAGTTATCTTGCAGTCGGTGGTGATTGTTCTCTTCTTGAGTTTGGGCGTACTGCTATATATGCATCTTGCGAGTGTCGGCATCACTCCGAGCGAAGGCACTCTACTCCCGATGACAGACTCAAGCGGGCAAGCCCTCATCGACAAGGCCGACCATGTCTTCCCCTTTGTCGCAACAGCAGGCTCTCTCCCGATTGCGGTGGGAGTGATCTTCGTGCTGGGATTGATAGCCTCAACATACTCGGCTTCGGGCTCGGCATTGACGGCTCTAACTACCTCATTTACAATCGACATTCTCCGAGGTAGAGAGCGCCTCAACGAGGAGCGATTGACCGCTGT